>NZ_FMTK01000015.1:21171-147837 GCF_900100025.1 Pseudomonas sp. NFACC56-3
ACATCGCTGTCGACGGTCACACCGCTATCGCGAGCAAGCTCGCTCCCACATGGGTTCTGCGAAGAAAGCGATCAGCCGCCTCGGTGCAGCTTGCTCATCAACTCCGCCTCGGCTTGGGTCAGGCCGCAGGCTTGGGTCAGTTCGTCGACGCTGGCGCCCATGCCCACCAGGCGGGCGGCCTGGGCGAAGGACAGGCTGGAGGGGTCACGCTGTTCCAACTGGGCGAGTTTGTCCGGCAACGGCGCAACCACGGCACGCAGCTCATGGAGCGCTTCGCCCATGCGCACGGTGCCGTTCTGGTAATCGTCGACGCGCTTGGCCAGGTCCTTGATGCGCTGGTCGCGCAGCGCATCGCCCTGGGCCTGCTGAGCGGCAATCTGCCGCTGGCCACGTATGTATGCCAGGAACATCGCCAGCGTACCTGCCCAGAAAAGGAACAGGGCAATGACTGCTACCTCAAGAATCAAATCAGATACTCTCCAGTTCCGACCACTCTTCTTCGCTCATCATCTTGTCCAGTTCAACCAGAATCAGCAACTCGTTATTCTTGTTGCACACGCCTTGAATGAACTTGGCGGACTCTTCGTTACCCACGTTCGGCGCCGTCTCGATTTCCGACTGACGCAAGTAAACCACTTCGGCGACGCTGTCGACCATGATGCCAACCACTTGCTTGTCGGCTTCGATGATGACGATCCGGGTGTTGTCGCTGATCTCGGCGTTCATCAGGCCGAAGCGCTGACGGGTATCGATCACGGTGACCACGTTGCCACGCAGGTTGATGATGCCCAGCACATAGCTGGGTGCACCCGGTACCGGGGCGATCTCGGTATAGCGCAGCACTTCCTGAACGCGCATCACGTTGATGCCGTAGGTTTCGTTATCGAGCTTGAAGGTCACCCATTGCAGAATCGGATCTTCAGAACCCTTTTGAGACGACGCCTTATCATTCATACCTTGACCCCTCGAAAAACCGCCTGTGGCGGCGTGTATTCTGTCCGGCGACGCTGTGCGCCACCGGTTGTCTTATTTCGGTTTCTGGACCGGCTTCTTGCTGCCGCCCAGGTGTTTTGCCCCGCCGCTGGCGATCAACTCCGCCAGCTCGGCAACGTCCAGCAAGGCGCACATGTGCTCGATCACCGTACCGGCCAGCCATGGCCGTTGCCCTCGATGGCTGCGCCACTTGATCTCGTTCGGATCCAGGCGCAGCGAACGGCTGACCTGGTGCACCGCCAATCCCCACTCATAACCTTGCACCGAAATCACGTATTGCAGGCCCTGGCGAAAATCATCGCGATAACGGTCCGGCATCACCCAGCGTGCCGTATCCAGTACCTTCAGGTTGCCCGCCTGGCTCGGCAGGATCCCGAGGAACCATTCCGGCTGGCCGAACAACGGCGTCAGCTCCTGCCCGGCCAGGGAGTAAATCGATCCCAGGCAGACCAGCGGCACCGCCAGGGTCAACCCGGCCACATCGAACAACAAACACTCGAACGGCTCGGCGGCCCAGGCCGGACGGTCGTCGCCCGGCACCGGCGGCGGTGGGTTGCTCGGCGGCAAGTGGACTTCCACCACCGGCGTCACCAGCCCTTGCAGCAACGGGGCAACGGTCGAGACCGGCGCCAGGATCGGAGCAGGTGCCTCCATTACCGCCAGCTGTGGCTTGATGAACGGTGCTTCGACCGCCGCGGCCACCACTGATTTCTGTGCGTCACGGGCCTGCTCTTCGAGCACGGCCGCTTGAAATTCATCCAGCACACCCTCGGCTTCGACGTGTTCGGGCAACGCCTCGATCACGCCTGGCGGCGGTGGCAGTTCTTCGGTCGCTTCCTGCAACAGCCCATCCAGATAGGACTGCAGGGCCATTTGCGGACGCGAGGTTGTCTTTACTGGGCGGCTCATAGGAACAGTGCGCCACTTGAAGAGGTTATCGGCATGAATGCGGCAGGACTTGAGCGTTCGCAAGCGAACACACTGCCAGTGGAAAGCCTCGTCACCTTAAGCCACCTGCTGCGAAACAAGCTGTTGGGCCAGCAGATGCTTGAGCAGCGCTCGGTAAGCCAGCACGCCACGGCTCTTGCCATCGAATTGCGAAGGGGTCACACCGGCCCGGCTGGCATCCCGCAGGCGGGTGTCGACGGGGATATAACCCTGCCAGATGGCATCCGGGTACTTGTCCCGTAACACCCGCAGGGTCCCCAGGGACGCCTGGGTGCGACGGTCGAACAGCGTCGGTACGATGTTGAAGGCCAGCGTCTGTTTGCGCGAGCGATTGACCATCGCCAGTGTATTGACCATGCGTTCCAGCCCCTTGACGGCCAAATGTTCGGTCTGCACGGGGATCACCAATTGCTGACTGGCGGCCAGAGCATTGACCATCAGCAATCCCAGCAACGGCGGGCTGTCGATGATCGCGTAATCGAAATCCTGCCACAGCTGCGCCAGACTCTTGGCGATCACCAGGCCCAGGCCGCTCTGCCCGGGCGATTGTCGCTCCAGGGTGGCCAGGGCGGTGCTCGACGGCAACAGGGAAATCCGTTCGTCGCTGGTGGACAACAACAATTGCCCCGGCAAGCCCTCGGGCACGACACCCTTGTGCAGGAACAGGTCGAAGTTGCTGTGTTCCAGGCTGTCGGGATCGTAGCCGAAATAGCTGGTCATCGAGCCATGGGGGTCCAGATCGACGATGACCACGCGCTTGCCCGCCTCGGCCAGCAACCCGGCTAAAGCGATGGAAGATGTGGTCTTGCCCACACCACCTTTTTGATTGGCGACTGCCCAGACTCTCATTCGGATCGTTCCTCCCGGCCGAAACAGGCTCGGCCGAGAAATAGCTCGGTTATAAAGCGGGTGACGGAGAATTGACGGCACTCTGTCTTCCCGGCGACTTGACCGGAGCCGGTGCAGTTTGTGTGCCAGCCCGCTTCAATGCCGCATCCGGGGTTGCATTGGCCGTACCGGTACCGGTCAGGCTACGACGTACATCGAGGTTACGCGACACCACCAGCACCACCCGCCGGTTGCGCGCACGCCCCTCGGCCGTGGCGTTGTTGGCCACCGGCTGGAACTCACCGTAGCCCACCGAGGCCAGGCGACCGGGGTTAACGCCCTGCATCGCCAGCATGCGCACGATGCTCGCCGAACGGGCCGAGGACAGTTCCCAGTTGGTCGGGTATTGCGCGGTACGGATCGGCTGGTCGTCCGTGAAACCTTCGACATGGATCGGGTTGTCGAAGGGCTTGAGGATCGTCGCGACCTTATCGATGATGTTGAACGCCATGTCGCTGGGCATGGCGTCGCCGCTGCCGAACAACAGGCTGGAATTGAGTTCGATCTCGACCCACAGCTCGTTGCCGCGCACGGTCATCTGGTTGGAGCTGATCAGGTCACCGAACGCCGCGCTGATGTCGTCGGCGATGCTTTTCAACGGATCGCTACTGCCGGCGATACCGGCATCGACCTGCTCGCTGTCCTTGACCAAGGGTTTGGCCGGAGTGGTGGTCTTGGGCCGCTCTTCACCGATGGGAATCGGCTTGAGGGCGCGGTCGGAGTCGGTAAAGACCCCGATCAACGCCTCGGAAATGACTTTATATTTGCCTTCGTTGACCGACGAAATCGAATACATGACCACGAAAAAAGCGAACAGCAACGTGATGAAGTCGGCATAGGAAACCAGCCAGCGTTCATGGTTGACGTGTTCTTCACGATGCCTGCGACGTGCCATTTCCCATGCCTCCCATCAGTCCATGAAACCCTGGAGCTTCAACTCAATGGAACGCGGATTTTCACCTTCGGCGATCGACAGGATCCCTTCCAGCAGCATTTCGCGATAGCGCGACTGGCGCAACGCGATGGACTTGAGTTTGGCCGCGATGGGCAGCAGCACCAGGTTGGCACTGGCCACGCCGTAGATCGTGGCGACGAAGGCCACGGCGATGCCGCTGCCCAGTTGCGATGGATCGGCCAGGTTGCCCATCACATGGATCAGGCCCATCACCGCACCGATGATGCCAATGGTCGGCGCGTAGCCGCCCATGCTTTCGAAGACTTTGGCCGCTTCGATGTCACGGCTTTCCTGGGTGTAGAAATCCACCTCCAGGATGCTGCGGATGGCTTCCGGCTCGGCGCCGTCCACCAGCAATTGCAGGCCTTTGCGTGAGTAGCTGTCGGGTTCGGCGTCAGCCACCCCTTCCAGGCCCAGCAGGCCTTCCTTGCGAGCGGTCAGGCTCCAGTTCACCACGCGGTCGATGCCACCGGCCAGGTCGACACGGGGCGGGAACAGAATCCAGATCAGCACCTGCATGGCCCGCTTGAAAGCGCTCATGGGCGACTGCAACAGCGCCGCGCCAATGGTGCCACCCAGCACGATCAACGCCGCCGGGCCGTTGGCCAGCGCGCCCAGATGACCGCCTTCCAGATAATTGCCGCCTATGATGGCGACGAACGCCATGATGATGCCAATCAGGCTGAGCACATCCATTACAGGCAGGCCTCGACCAGGTGTCTACCGATGTCGTCCAGACCGTACACCGCATCGGCAAGATCGGCTTTGACGATAGCCATCGGCATGCCGTAGATCACGCAACTGGCTTCGTCCTGGGCCCAGATCGCACTGCCGCCCTGCTTGAGCAGCCGTGCGCCTTCGCGACCGTCGGCTCCCATGCCGGTGAGCACCACCGCCAGAACTTTGTCACCGTAGGACTTGGCCGCGGAACCGAAGGTAATGTCCACGCAAGGCTTGTAGTTCAGGCGCTCATCGCCCGGCAGGATCTTCACCGCACCGCGGCCGTCGATCATCATCTGCTTGCCACCCGGCGCCAACAAGGCCAGGCCCGGACGCAGGATGTCACCATCCTCGGCTTCCTTGACGTTGATGTTGCACAGCTTGTCCAGACGCTCGGCAAACGCCTTGGTGAACGCCGCCGGCATGTGCTGGATCAGCACGATGGGCGCCGGGAAGTTGGCCGGCAACTGGGTCAGGACCCGTTGCAGCGCCACCGGGCCGCCTGTGGACGTACCGATCGCCACCAACTTGTAGGCTTTGCGCTTAGGGGCCGGCGACGTTGCACTGGCAGGTGCCGAACGCGTCGGCGCAGGTGCCGGGGCGCTGCGTACCGGGGCCGGATTGAAGCCGCTCGATGCCGTCGGCGCTGGCGCAGGGCTTGGCGTCGCAACCGGGGCTGGCGCCGGTGTGCTGTAGGCACCGACACGACGATTGCTGCGGGAAATGCTGTGGACCTTTTCGCACAGCAACTGCCGAACCTTGTCGGGGTTGCGCGAAATGTCTTCGAAATTCTTCGGCAGGAAATCCACCGCCCCGGCGTCCAGCGCATCGAGGGTTACCCGGGCGCCTTCGTGAGTCAGGGACGAGAACATCAAGACCGGGGTCGGGCAGCGCTGCATGATATGCCGCACGGCCGTGATGCCGTCCATCATCGGCATCTCGTAGTCCATGGTAATCACGTCCGGCTTGAGTGCCAGGGCCTGATCGATCGCCTCTTTGCCATTAGTCGCGGTACCGACGACCTGAATACTCGTGTCCGCCGAAAGAATTTCCGAGACGCGGCGACGGAAAAAACCCGAATCGTCCACCACCAGGACTTTAACTACCATAAACACTCCGTTAGACGAGGCGCGGCCCTGGGCCGCCCTCCTCCAGAATCAAATACGCCGGGCGGCGTAACGCTTGAGCATGCTTGGCACATCGAGAATCAACGCGATGCGGCCGTCGCCGGTGATGGTGGCGCCGGACATGCCCGGGGTGCCCTGTAGCATCTTGCCCAACGGCTTGATGACCACTTCTTCCTGGCCCACCAACTGATCGACGACGAAGCCGATCCGCTGGGTGCCCACCGAAAGGATCACCACATGGCCCTCGCCCTGTTCCACATGAGCCGCGGAGCTGACCAGCCAGCGCTTGAGGTAGAACAGCGGCAATGCCTTGTCCCGTACGATCACCACTTCCTGGCCGTCGACCACGTTGGTGCGCGACAGGTCGAGGTGGAAGATCTCGTTGACGTTGACCAGCGGGAAGGCGAAGGCCTGGTTGCCCAGCATCACCATCAGGGTCGGCATGATCGCCAAGGTCAACGGGACCTTGATGACGATCTTCGAGCCGTGGCCCTTGGTCGAGTAGATGTTGATCGAACCGTTGAGCTGGGAAATCTTGGTTTTCACCACGTCCATGCCCACGCCACGGCCCGACACGTCGGAAATCTCGGTCTTGGTCGAGAAACCCGGGGCGAAGATCAGGTTGTAGCACTCGGTGTCGCTCAGGCGGTCGGCGGCATCCTTGTCCATTACACCGCGTTTCACCGCGATGGAACGCAGCACGTTGGGGTCCATGCCTTTGCCGTCGTCGGAGATCGACAGCAGGATATGGTCGCCTTCCTGCTCGGCGGCCAGGATCACCTTGCCGCTGCGGACCTTGCCCGACGCTTCGCGTTCTTCCGGCGACTCGATGCCGTGGTCGACCGCGTTGCGCACCAAGTGGACCAGCGGGTCGGCCAGGGCCTCGACAAGGTTCTTGTCGAGGTCGGTTTCTTCACCCACCAGTTCCAGGTTGATTTCTTTCTTGAGCTGGCGAGCCAGGTCGCGAACCAAGCGCGGGAAGCGCCCGAAGACTTTCTTGATCGGCTGCATCCGGGTCTTCATGACCGCGGTCTGCAGATCGGCCGTGACCACGTCGAGGTTCGACACGGCCTTGGACATGGCTTCGTCCTGGCTGTTGAGGCCCAGGCGCACCAGACGGTTACGCACCAGCACCAGTTCGCCGACCATGTTCATGATCTCGTCCAGGCGCGCAGTGTCGACCCGAACGGTGGTCTCGGCTTCGCTGGCCGGTTTTTCCGCTGGTGCAGCCGCCGGAGCCCGGGCTGGCGCCGCGGCGGCAGCGGCAGGCTTGGCGGGCTCGGCCTTGGGTTCCGGTGCCTTGGCAGCGGGTTTGGGCGCAGCAGCCTTCGCCGGTGCCGCCGCAGTGGCGGCAGGCGCGGCAGACGCCGTACCGACTTCGCTGAACTTGCCCTTGCCATGCAATTCATCGAGCAGCGATTCGAATTCGTGGTCGCTGATCAGATCGCTGCCAGCGGCAGCGGCGGCAGGCTTGGCCGGGGTCGGTGCTGAAGCGATGGCCGAATCCAGCGCGTCAACGGCAAAGGTGCCCTTGCCATGCAACTGGTCGAGCAGCGCTTCGAATTCGTCGTCGGTGATGTCGGAGCTGTCACCCGCCGCTTTCGGGGCGGCCGGGGCCGTCGGCGGGACGACCGCATCCGGTGCGAACTGGCCTTTGCCGTGAAGCTGGTCGAGCAGCGACTCGAACTCGGCATCGGTGATTTCATCGCTGCCAGCCCCGGCGGCTTGTGCAGCAGGTGCGACCTGAGCGGCTGGCGCCTCGGCCTGGGCCTTGACGGTATTCAGGGAGTCCAGCAGCTGTTCGAATTCGTTATCGGTGATGTCGCCCGATTCTTCGGCGACCGGCTCTTCAACCACCGCTTCGGCAACCGGTGCCGCTTCGTCAGCCGATTGCGGCTCGGCCAGGCGTGCCAACGCGGCGAGCAACTCGGGGGTGGCAGGGGTGATCGGCGAGCGCTCGCGCACTTCGCTGAACATGCTGTTGACCGCATCCAGCGCTTCGAGCACCACGTCCATCAATTCCGAGTCAACGCGGCGCTCACCCTTGCGCAGGATGTCGAACACGTTCTCGGCAATGTGACAGCACTCCACCAGCTCGTTGAGCTGGAGGAAGCCGGCGCCTCCTTTTACAGTGTGGAAACCGCGAAAAATTGCATTGAGCAAGTCTGCATCATCGGGTCGACTTTCCAGCTCGACCAGTTGCTCAGACAGTTGCTCTAGAATCTCGCCGGCCTCAACCAGGAAATCCTGAAGGATCTCTTCATCGGCGCCGAAGCTCATTAATGGCTGCTCCTAAAACAGGGCTAAAACTCAGAATCCAAGGCTGGACAGCAAATCGTCCACATCGTCCTGACCGGACATAACGTCTTCTCTTTTATCGGCATGAATTTGCGGACCTTCACCCTGAGAGAGATGTTTTTGTGGATCTTTTTCAGCAAGCATCGCTTCACGGTCGTGTTCGATGCCTGCAAAGCGGTCGACCTGGCTGGCCATCAACACCAGTTTGAGCAGGTTGCTTTCCACTTCGGTGACCAACTGGGTCACACGCTTGATCACCTGGCCGGTCAGGTCTTGATAGTCCTGGGCCAGCAGAATGTCGTTGAGGTTGCTTGCCACGGCGCGGTTCTCGGTGCTGCTGCGCGTCAGGAAGCCGTCGACCCGGCGGGCCAGCTCCCGAAACTCTTCAGCACCGACTTCACGACGCATGAACCGGCCCCAGTCGGTGCTCAAGGCCTGGGCTTCTTCGCTCAGGCCATTGACCAGCGGCGTAGCGCTTTCCACCAGGTCCATGGTGCGGTTGGCCGCGGCTTCGGTCAGCTTGACCACATACCCCAGGCGCTCGGTGGCGTCGGTGATCTGCGAGACTTCCTCGGCCTGCGGCATGTGCGGGTCGATCTGGAAATTGACAATCGCACTGTGCAGTTCACGCGTGAGCTTGCCCACTTCCTGATACAGACCGCGGTCACGGGTCTGGTTGAGCTCATGGATCATTTGAACCGCATCGCCAAAGCGACCTTTTTCAAGGCTGTCGACCAGTTCGCGGGCATGTTTTTTCAGGGTCGATTCGAAATCGCCCATTGAAGATTCGTTGTCCATAGCTCCCCCGTGGCGCCGTTAACCGATGCGTTCGAAGATTTTTTCGATCTTCTCTTTCAACGCCTGGGCCGTGAAGGGTTTGACCACATAGCCGTTCACACCGGCCTGGGCCGCTTCGATGATCTGCTCGCGCTTGGCTTCGGCAGTGACCATCAACACCGGAAGATGCTTGAGTTTTTCGTCGGCACGCACTTGGCGCAGCAGGTCGATACCGGTCATGCCCGGCATGTTCCAGTCGGTGACCAGAAAATCGAAGTTGCCACTGTGCAACATCGGGAGCGCAGTGGTCCCGTCATCTGCTTCGGCCGTGTTGGTGAACCCAAGGTCACGCAACAGGTTTTTAATGATCCGCCGCATCGTTGAGAAGTCATCAACGATGAGGATTTTCATGTTCTTGTCCAATTCGACCTCCAAGCAGTCTTAAACGCGCCCAGCACCTGGACGCGCCATTTCAATCAATCCGGCACAACACTCGACAACGGTCTGGAGCACAACGGATGGAGACTGGCGCAGCACTTGCCAAGCCAGCCTCGTCGCAGTGTCCCCACACTGCCTGTCAGCGCGCTCGCCACTCCCCCAAACGCCCCCGCAAACGGGCCGCGCACTGGCTGTGTAACTGGCTGACCCGCGATTCGCTGACCCCCAGAACCTCACCGATTTCCTTGAGGTTCAGCTCTTCGTCGTAGTACAGCGCCAAGACCAGCCGCTCACGCTCCGGCAAATTGGCAATCGCATCCGCCAGCGCACTCTGGAAACGTTCATCTTCCAGGTCGCGCGACGGCTCCATGTGAGCACTCGCGTTATCCTCGTGCAGCCCTTCGTGTTCGCCGTCCTGCAAGAGGTCGTCGAAACTGAACAGGCGGCTGCCCAAGGTATCGTTCAAGATCCCGTAATAATCGTCGAGACTCAACTGGAGTTCGGCCGCAACTTCGTGATCTTTAGCGTCACGCCCAGTTTTCGCTTCAATTGCCCGAATCGCGTCACTGACCATGCGGGTATTGCGGTGCACCGAACGCGGCGCCCAATCGCCCTTGCGGACTTCATCGAGCATCGCCCCGCGAATGCGAATACCGGCATAGGTCTCGAAACTGGCACCTTTGCTGGCGTCGTATTTGTTCGACACTTCAAGCAGGCCGATCATGCCGGCCTGGATCAAGTCCTCGACCTGGACACTGGCCGGCAACCGCGCCAGCAAGTGGTAGGCAATACGCTTGACCAGTGGCGCATAACGCTCGATCAATTCGTATTGGGCGTCCCGTGCCGATTTTTTATAGAGATGGTTGTAACCGCTGGCTGTCATAGCACGGGCCCTGCTGTTTGTTGCACAAGACGCTCGACGAAAAATTCCAGATGCCCGCGGGGGTTGGCCGGCAGTGGCCAGGTATCGACCTTCTGGGCGATCGCCTTGAACGCCAGCGCGCATTTGGAACGTGGAAAAGCTTCATAAACGGCACGTTGCTTCTGGACGGCCTTGCGTACGCTTTCGTCGTACGGCACGGCGCCGACGTATTGTAGGGCGACATCCAGGAAGCGATCGGTGACCTTGGTCAACTTGGCGAACAGGTTGCGCCCTTCCTGCGGGCTCTGGGCCATATTGGCCAGGACGCGGAAGCGGTTCATGCCATAGTCGCGGTTCAGCAGTTTGATCAGGGCGTAGGCGTCGGTGATGGACGTCGGTTCGTCGCAGACCACCAGCAGCACTTCCTGGGCGGCGCGGACGAAACTGACGACCGAGTCGCCGATGCCGGCCGCGGTGTCGATCACCAGCACATCGAGGTTGTCGCCGATGTCGCTGAAGGCCTGGATCAGTCCCGCGTGCTGGGCCGGGGTCAGGTGAACCATGCTCTGGGTGCCGGAGGCAGCCGGCACGATGCGAATCCCGCCCGGCCCCTGCAGCAGCACGTCACGCAGTTCGCAACGGCCCTCGATCACGTCCGCCAGGGTGCGTTTGGGGGTGAGCCCCAGCAGCACGTCGACGTTCGCCAGGCCCAGGTCGGCGTCCAGCAGCATGACCCGTCGGCCAAGCTCTGCCAGAGCCAGGGACAAGTTCACTGACACGTTAGTCTTCCCGACGCCACCTTTGCCGCCGGTCACCGCGATCACCTGTACGGGATGCATGCTGCCCATGTTCGTTCTTTACCTTGTCTTCTTAGACGGAGGCCACATTACTGGCTGCGCGTTCGCATAAGGAACAATGCATGGCAGACCATCGATGTAGGTACAAAAAATATTCATGATTACCTCAGCCGACCTGTTTGGTCGGACTGTGGTAGATGTCAGCGAACATGTCAGCCATGGCTTCTTCGCTGGGTTCTTCCTGCATTTGCACACTCACGGCACGGCTGACCAGTTGATGACGGCGCGGCAGATGCAAATCATCCGGGATCCGCGGCCCATCGGTCAGGTAGGCCACCGGCAGTTCATGACCGATCGCCAGGCTCAGTACCTCGCCCAGGCTTGCCGTTTCGTCCAGCTTGGTCAGGATGCAGCCAGCCAGTCCGCAGCGTTTGTAGCTGTGGTATGCGGCGGTTAGAACCTGTTTCTGGCTGGTGGTTGCCAACACGAGATAATTTTTTGACCTGATACCGCGTCCGGCCAGGCTTTCGAGCTGCATGCGCAGGGCCGGATCGCTGGCTTGCAGGCCCGCGGTATCGATCAGCACGACGCGTTTGCGCAGCAGCGGCTCCAGCGCCTGGGCCAGGGATTGGCCCGGATCCACATGAGTCACCGACACATTGAGGATCCGGCCCAGGGTCTTGAGTTGTTCCTGTGCACCGATGCGGAAACTGTCCATGCTCACCAGGGCGATGCTCTGGGCGCCGTACTTGAGTACATAACGGGCGGCGAGCTTGGCCAGGGTGGTGGTCTTGCCCATGCCGGCAGGACCGACCATGGCAATCACCCCGCCCTCCTCCAGCGGCTCGACTTCCGGCGTGGCGATCATCCGCGCCAGGTGCGCCAGCAACATGCGCCAGGCCTGGCGAGGCTCTTCGATACCATTGATCAGCGCCAGCAAGTCCCGGGACAGCGGGCCGGACAAGCCGATGCGTTGCAGGCGACGCCACAGGTTGGCCTGGGCCGGACGGCTGCCTTGCAGTTGGTTCCAGGCCAGGGAGCCGAGTTGGACTTCCATCAGCTCGCGCAGGCTGTTGAGTTCGAAGCGCATCGAGTCCAGGGCGCGCGGGTCGAGCCCACGGGCAGGCGCGGCGGGTGCCGGCTCCGGACGACGCGGTTGGGCCTGGGCCTGCTCGATCAGCGGCTCGGCAGCGGTCAACGGCAGGCCGGCGGTCAGTGGCTGACCGGCGAACAATTGACGATTGGTACCCGGGGCACCCTCGCCTTCGCTGCTGCGCAGGCTCAGTTCGGCCTGGGCGCTGGCGATACGCGATTGGGTCTTGCGCAGCTCGTCTTCGAGTTCCATGTTCGGAACCCGCGGGGCCAGCGCAGACAGTTTGTAATCCAGGGCCGCCGTCAGCTCGACACCGCCGGCGATACGACGGTTGCCAATGATGGCTGCTTCAGCGCCCAGCTCGTCACGAACCAGTTTCATGGCCTGACGCATGTCGGCGGCGAAAAAACGCTTCACTTGCATAAACCACTACCTCAGCCGTTGGGCCCTACTGTCGCAACGATGGTCACTTGCTTGTTGTCCGGTATTTCCTGGTACGCCAGCACATGCAGCCCCGGGACCGCGAGGCGACCGAATCGCGAGAGCATCGCGCGAATCGGACCGGCCACCAGCAGGATCACCGGTTGGCCTTGCATCTCCTGCCGCTGGGCTGCTTCGATCAGCGAACGCTGCAGCTTCTCGGCCATGCTTGGCTCCAGCAGAACACCCTCTTCCGAGCCTTGTCCTGCCTTCTGCAGACTATTGAGCAATATCTGTTCCAACCTTGGCTCCAAGGTGATCACAGGCAGCTCAGACTCAGTGCCTACAATGCTTTGGACGATTGCGCGGGACACGCCGACCCGAACCGCAGCCACCAAGGCGGCGGTATCTTGACTCTTGGAGGCGTTGTTGGCGATGGCCTCGGCGATACTGCGTATGTCGCGCACGGGCACTTGTTCGGCCAGCAGCGCCTGCAGCACCTTGAGCAACTGCGACAACGAAACCACGCCCGGCACCAGCTCTTCAGCCAGTTTCGGCGAGCCTTTGGCCAGCACTTGCAGGAGTTGCTGGACTTCCTCGTGGCCGATCAGCTCGCTGGAGTGCTTGTACAGGATCTGGTTCAAGTGGGTCGCCACCACGGTACTGGCGTCCACCACGGTATAACCGAGGGACTGGGCCTGGGCCCGCTGGCTGATTTCGATCCACACCGCTTCCAGGCCGAAAGCCGGATCCTTGGCGGTGATGCCGTTGAGGCTGCCATAGACCTGGCCCGGGTTGATCGCCAATTCGCGGTCGGGGTAGATCTCGGCTTCGGCCAGGATCACCCCCATCAAGGTCAGGCGATAGGCGCTCGGCGCCAGGTCGAGGTTGTCGCGGATATGCACGGTGGGCATCAGGAAGCCCAGGTCCTGGGAGAGCTTCTTGCGCACCCCCTTGATCCGCGCCAGCAACTGACCACCCTGGTTACGGTCGACCAAGGGAATCAGGCGATAGCCGACTTCCAGGCCGATCATGTCGATCGGGGTCACGTCATCCCAGCCCAGTTCCTTGGTTTCCATGGCGCGGGCCGGCGACGGCAGCAACTCCTGCTGACGCTTGACCTCTTGCAGGGCCTGGACCTTCTGTGCGTTCTGCTTCTTCCAGAACAGGTAGGCGCCACCGGCCGCCATGGCCGCCATGCTCAGGAAGGAAATATGGGGCATCCCCGGCACCAGGCCCATTACCGCCATCAGGCCAGCGGCAACGGCCAGGGCCTTGGGCGAGGCGAACATCTGCCGACCGATCTGCTTGCCCATGTCTTCGGAGCCCGAAGCACGGGTCACCATGATCGCGGCCGCTGTGGATAACAACAGTGATGGCAATTGCGCCACCAAACCGTCACCAATGGTCAACAAGGCGTAGACCCTGCCGGCATCGCCAAACGTCATGTTGTGCTGGAAGATGCCGACGGCCATGCCGCCGATCAGGTTGATGAACAGAATCAACAGGCCGGCGATGGCGTCACCGCGCACGAATTTGCTGGCACCGTCCATGGAACCGTAGAACTCGGCTTCCTGGGCCACTTCCAGGCGACGCAGCTTGGCCTGGCTCTGGTCGATCAGGCCGGCGTTGAGGTCGGCGTCGATCGCCATCTGCTTGCCAGGCATCGCATCGAGAGTGAAACGCGCGCTCACCTCGGAAATCCGCCCCGCGCCCTTGGTCACCACGACGAAGTTGATGATCATCAAGATGGCGAAAACCACGATACCGACCACGTAGTTACCGCCAATCACCACCTCACCGAAGGCCTGGATCACCTTACCGGCGGCGGCGTGCCCGTCCTGGCCATGGAGCATCACCACACGGGTGGACGCCACGTTCAGCGCCAGGCGCAACAGCGTAGCCACCAGCAGGATGGTCGGGAAGACGGCGAAATCCAGTGGCCGCAGGGCGTAGACGCACACCAGCAGCACGACGATCGACAGGGCGATGTTGAACGTGAAGAACACGTCCAGCAGGAACGGCGGCACCGGCAGCATCATCATGGCGAGCATGACCAGCAGCAACAGCGGCACGCCCAGATTACCCCGGCTGAGGTCTACGACATTGCTGCGCGCGGTGCTGAGTAACTGTGAGCGATCCACCGATTTTCCCCGTTCCTG
The DNA here is from genome assembly GCF_900100025.1 of Pseudomonas sp. NFACC56-3. NCBI lineage: Bacteria > Pseudomonadati > Pseudomonadota > Gammaproteobacteria > Pseudomonadales > Pseudomonadaceae > Pseudomonas > Pseudomonas sp. NFACC56-3. The sequence goes on from NZ_FMTK01000015.1 coordinate 35,650, forward strand.
TGAAGCAAACTTTTGACGCCCGGAGGGGGCGCAGACGGGGTATTGCAAGAAGCCTTCCAACTTGCTGCCAACATTCGCAACAGCATGCATTCAGCTTGGCGCGACGTACCGGTGGGTCACTGCGCTATCAGTATCTGTTGTGGTGTGACCGGGCCAAAATCCAGTGCCCCAGTCCTGACATAACGCATCCCCCTGTACATTTGCAGACCCTCGACTTCAATCAGGTCTTCGCCCGTGTACGTGAACACCACCATTGAAGACGGCGCCTTGATGTCCGCCCCAGTTTGCCCAGGAACGTTTTCGTCGTGGCCCTCCATCACATTCAGCGCCCATTGGAACCGAATGATCGGGAGATCCGCGATCGTGATGAGCCGCTTGGGGTCCTCCCAGCGAAAATCCGTACGCGCGGCCAGCCTCAATTTGCCGTCAAGGATCTGGAAAACCGGTTTGTGATAACGCCGCTCCATGGCACCACTCGACCACCCGTCAAAATAGCTGTCAGGACCGGTGAAGACATGGAACAGCGCCGCGTTATTTACGATCTTGCCCGCCTGATCGGCGAAGTAATCATAGGAGAGGTGGTAGGCCAGCCCGTCCAGTTCAGGTCGAATGGCATTGATCTCATTCTCCAGGTAATTCGGCACATACTTGTTTGCCGCTTCCTTGAAGCGCGCAAAATCGAGCGCCAGGTCAAAGGTGAACGCACAAGCGATGGCCCGGTCGCCGGGATTGGCCTCGACCACCCCCAGCACGAAGCTCAGCTCCATGCCTCCAAGATTTTTGTATTCGCGCGTTGTCATGTCATACCCCTGGGTTGAGTGAGCCACCAGGAGCATTACATGGTCAGAGAGAATGGCTGTCTACTGTCAGGACTGACAGGTGCAGGAGTACCAGGCGCTCGTCAGGCGTCGCGACGCAAATCCGGCGGAATCGGCAGGTCCTTGAGCGGCTCGGGGCGCTTGCCCTTGCCCGCGCGGTGCTGGCGGATCTGGTAGACGTAGGCCAATACCTGGGCCACGGCCAGGTACAGGCCTCCAGGGATTTCCTGATCGAGTTCGGTGGAGTAGTAAATCGATCGCGCCAACGCCGGGGACTCGAGCAGCATCACCTCATTGGCCACGGCGATCTCACGGATCTTCAGCGCCAGGAAGTCACTGCCCTTGGCCAGCAGCACGGGCGCATTGCCTTTTTCGGGGTCGTATTTGAGGGCGACGGCGTAGTGCGTCGGGTTGGTGATGACCACATCGGCATCGGGGATGGCCGCCATCATCCGCCGCTGGGAGACCTCGCGCTGCAATTGACGGATACGCTGCTTGACCTCCGGCTTGCCCTCCGCGTCCTTGTGCTCGTCGCGCACTTCCTGCTTGGTCATCATCAGCTTCTGCTTGCTCTGATACAGCTGGATCGGCACGTCGATGGCGGCGATCAGGATCAGGCCGCACGCCATCCACAACGTACTCCAGCCCACCAACTGCACGCTGTGGATAATCGCCTGCTCCAGCGGTTCGTGAGCAATGCGCAGCAGATCGTCGATGCCGGCCTGCAACACCGTCAGCGCGACGAACAGGACCAGCAGGAATTTCCCAAACGCCTTGAGCAGCTCCATCAGTGCCGTGGTGGAAAACATCCGCTTGAGACCGGCGGCCGGGTTCATCCGGCTGAACTTTGGAGCCAGGCTACCGGCGGCGAACAACCAGCCCCCCAGGGAAATCGGGCCGATGAAAGCGGCCAGCAGCAAGCAGATCAAGACCGGCTGCACCGCCAGGATCGCGATCTTGCCCGAATGCAGCAGATACTGGGACATGGCCCCCGGAGACAGCAGCACCTCGCGGGGCAAGGAGAAATTCAGACGCATGATTTCCAGCAGGTCCAGGGCCAACCCGCCGCCATAAATCAGCAACCCGCCCGCCCCGGCCAGCATGATCGCCAACGTGTTGAGCTCCTTGGAGCGGGCAATCTCGCCCTTTTCCCGGGATTCGCGCAGGCGCTTTTCCGTGGGGTCTTCTGTCTTGTCCTGACCACTCTCGCTCTCGGCCATGGTTCAGCGAGCCTGTGCCATGTCGCGTAAAAGCTGCAAGGCCTGGGTGGCCAGCGGCTGATACTGATTGAGGATATCCCCCAGGCTGACCCAGAAAATCACCATGCCCAGCACCAGGGTCAGCGGGAAGCCAATGGAGAAAATATTCAATTGCGGCGCCGCGCGGGTCATCACGCCAAACGCGATGTTGACCACCAGCAATGCGGTGATCGCCGGCAATACCAGCACCATCGCCGCACCCAGCACCCAACCGAGCTTGCCGGCGATTTCCCAGAAGTGATTGACCAGGAACGCACTGCCCACCGGCATGGTGGTAAAGCTCTCGGTCAACACTTCGAACACCACCAGATGCCCATTCATGGCCAGGAACAACAGGGTCACCAGCATCGTCAGGAACTGACCGATCACCGCCGTCGTCACGCCATTGGCGGGATCGACCATGGACGCGAAGGCCATGCCCATCTGAATCGAGATGATTTGCCCGGCCACCACGAAAGCCTGAAAGAACAGCTGCAACGAGAACCCCATCAAGGTACCGATGAGGATTTGCTCGGCCACCAACATCAGCGCGCTGAGGTCCAGGGCACTGACCGGCGGCATCGGTGGCAGCCCGGGTGCGATGACCACCGTGATCGCCAGGGCAAAATACAAGCGTATGCGCCGGGGCAACAGGGTCGTGCCGAAGACCGGCATGCTCATCAGCACTGCGGTGACGCGAAACAGCGGCAGGATGAACGATGCCACCCAGGAACTGATCTGGGTGTCCGTCAGCGCGAGCATCGACATCAGGTCAGCCGATCAACTGCGGAATACTGCCGTACAACTGCAGGATGTATTCCATGAAGGTTTGTACCATCCAGGGGCCGGCGACGATCAGCGTCACCAGCATCACCAGCAGGCGCGGCAGGAAGCTCAAGGTCTGTTCGTTGATCTGGGTCGCGGCCTGGAACATCGCCACCAGCAACCCCACCAGCAGGCTGGGGATCACCAGGATGGCAACCATCACGGTGGTCAGCCAGAGCGCTTCACGGAACAGGTCTACCGCTACTTCAGGCGTCATATCGTCCTACCCGCACAAAAGGCCTAAACACCGCCGAAACTGCCCGCCAGCGTACCGATGATCAACGCCCAGCCGTCCACCAGCACAAACAGCATGATCTTGAACGGCAGGGAAATGATCAGCGGCGAGAGCATCATCATACCCATGGCCATCAGCACGCTGGCGACCACCAGGTCAATGATCAGGAACGGGATGAAGATCATGAACCCGATCTGGAACGCGGTTTTCAGCTCGGACGTCACGAACGCCGGCACCAGGATCGTCAGCGGCGCCTGGTCGGCACTGGGAATGTCGGTGCGCTTGGACAGGCGCATGAACAGCTCCAGATCGCTGCTGCGGGTCTGGGCCAGCATGAAATCCTTGATCGGCACCTCGGCCTTGGCCACGGCATCTTGAGCCGTGATTTTTTCTGCCAGGTAGGGTTGCAGCGCATCCTGGTTCACCCGATCGAACACGGGCGCCATGATGAACAGGGTCAGGAACAGCGCCATGCCGGTGAGGATCTGGTTCGAGGGGGTCTGTTGCAGGCCCAGGGCCTGGCGCAGGATCGAAAAGACAATGATGATCCGGGTGAAACTGGTCATCAGCATGACGAACGCCGGGATGAAACTCAGCGCCGTCATGATCAGCAGGATCTGCAGGCTGACCGAGTACTCCTGGGCCCCTTCGGCGTTGGTCCCCAGTGTGATCGCCGGGATCGATAGCGGATCGGCGGCGAACGCCAACGGTGCGGCCAGCATCAGGGCCAATGCCAACAGAATGCGCAACGGCATTACTTTTTATCCTTCTGGTCTTTCCCCAGCAGCTCCATGAGGCGCTGGGCAAATTCGGGGCTGGCCGGCTCGGTAGAGGGTACCTGCACCGGCTCCTTGAGGACGTGCAAGGCGGTGATGGTGCCCGGGCTCAGGCCCAGCAGGATCTGCTCGTTGCCGACCTGCACCAGCACCAGTCGGTCGCGCGGCCCGAGCGCGCGCGAACCGACGATATCGATGACCTGGCCCTTGCCGGTTGGTCCCGCCTGTTGCACGCGGCGCAACAACCAGGCGAGAAAGAAGATCAAGCCCAGCACCAACAGCAAGCCAAGCACCAGTTGCGCCAGTTGTCCGGCGACCCCACTGCCTGCCGCCGGCGCAACGGCCGCCGTGGCAACCGGTTCGGCCGCCAGCACGCTCAATGGCAGCATCGACGCTGCGGCGAAGAAACCTTTCACTCAGCGCAACTTCTTGATGCGTTCGCTCGGGCTGATCACGTCCGTCAGGCGAATGCCGAACTTCTCGTTGACCACCACCACTTCGCCATGGGCGATCAAGGTGCCGTTGACCAGCACGTCGAGCGGCTCGCCGGCCAGGCGGTCCAGCTCGATCACCGAGCCCTGGTTGAGCTGCAGCAGGTTGCGGATGTTGATATCGGTGCTGCCCACTTCCATGGAGATCGACACCGGGATGTCGAGGATCACATCCAGGTTCGGCCCATCCAGCGTCACCGGTTCGTTGCTCTTGGGCACGCTGCCAAACTCTTCCATCGGCAGGCGGTTGGAGCCGTGATTACCGCTGTCGGCGGCCAGCAAGGCATCGATGTCGGCCTGCCCGGCGTCGCCGGTTTCTTCCAGGGCCGCAGCCCATTCGTCGGCCAGCGCCTGGTCATCCTGGGTGTTCATATCGTTAGCCATCATTTGTCCTCGGCGGGCAAAAATCAGTAAAAAACGTAAAATCCGTTACAAACTTGAGAAGTTGACACCGCTCAGCGGCGTTCGATCGGCTCGATCACCTGCAACGCCAGGTTGCCTTTGTGAGAGCCCATCTTGACCTTGAAGGCCGGCACGCCATTGGCGCGCATGATCATATCTTCCGGCATCTCGACGGGGATGATGTCCCCCGGCTGCATGTGCAGGATGTCCCGCAGACGCAGCTGGCGCCGGGCGACTGTCGCGCCGATCGGCACATCGACGTCGAGCACGTCCTGGCGCAAGGCGTTGATCCAGCGTTCGTCCTGGTCGTCGAGGTCCGACTGGAAACCGGCGTCGAGCATTTCGCGCACCGGCTCGATCATCGAATACGGCATGGTCACGTGCAGGTCGCCGCCACCGCCATCGAGTTCGATGTGGAAGGTCGAGACCACGATGGCTTCGCTCGGCCCGACGATGTTGGCCATGGCCGGGTTCACTTCCGAGTTGATGTACTCGAAGTTCACTTCCATGATCGCCTGCCAGGCTTCCTTCAAATCGATGAAGGCCTGTTCCAGCACCATGCGCACTACCCGCAGCTCGGTCGGGGTGAATTCACGACCTTCGATCTTGGCGTGACGACCGTCGCCACCAAAGAAGTTGTCCACCAGCTTGAACACCAGCTTGGCGTCGAGGATGAACAACGCGGTGCCGCGCAACGGCTTGATCTTCACCAGGTTGAGGCTGGTGGGCACGTACAACGAATGCACGTACTCGCCGAACTTCATCACCTGCACACCACCGACAGCCACGTCGGCCGAGCGGCGCAGCATGTTGAACATGCTGATGCGAGTGTACCGGGCGAAACGCTCGTTGATCATTTCCAGGGTCGGCATGCGTCCGCGAACGATGCGATCCTGGCTGGTCAGGTCGTAGCTTTTGACGCTGCCCGGTTCAGCAGCGTTTTCGGTCTGTACCAGACCGTCGTCGACACCATGCAACAGCGCGTCGATTTCGTCCTGGGACAGCAGGTCCTGCACGGCCATGTCGTGTTCCTACTGCAATACGAAGTTAGTGAAGAGCAACTGTTCGATCACCACTTTGCCGAGCTCTTTCTGAGCCACTTCCTGCACGCTGGCCGTGGCTTTCTGACGCAGCATTTCCTGGCCGACGGGCGTGGCCAGGGTGTCGAAATTCTGTCCGGAAAAGAGCATCACCAGGTTGTTGCGGATCAGCGGCATGTGCACCCGCAGCGCTTCCAGGTCAGCCTGGTTGCGACCTTGCAAAGTAATGCTGACCTGCATGTAGCGTTGACGACCGTTCACGGTGTAGTTGGCCACGAAGGCGGGCGCCATCGGTTCGAAAATCGCCGGCTGCTTGCCCACCGGCGCAGCCTCGACCGCCGCTGCCGGCTTGCTCTGAGCGCTGTGCATGAAATACCAGGTCGCCCCCACGGACACGCCGATCGCCAGGAGCAAACCCACCACGATCATGATGATCAGCTTGAGTTTGCCTTTGGTTGCAGGGTCTTTTACAGCTGCTGCTTCACTCTTCGCCATGCCAATAATCCGTCACTAATCGGGGTTTTCACTGTTGCACGGCAAGGCAGGAGCAAGTGTTATGCCAGAAGTGTCGGTCCCTGGGATGACGGGCAGATACGCTCTTCAGTCCCCCTGAAACCAATGTGGGAGCGAGCTTGCTCGCGATAGCGATGAACCAGTCTCTGCATGGATGACTGGACTATCGGCTATCGCGAGCAAGCTCGCTCCCACAGGGGTGAGCATCGTTGGATCAGGCGTAGTAGTCGACCGCGCTGGTGCCAATGACGCTGGTGGTACTGGCGGCCACTTCAGCGATACCGACCGGGCCAGCTTCCTCCGCTGAATCCACCCGCCCGCCAGATGACGTCGTACGCCCGGCCCGGGCCTGCTGCTGGGCTTGCTGCTCCTGGTTCTGCGAACCCCGGGACTGATCCGACACGCTGACGTCGACCTGGCCCATGCCCTGCTGGCTAAAACTGTCCCGCAGGCGATGCAACTGGCCTTCGAGGGCTTCACGAACGCCGGAGTGGGCACTCATGAACGTGACCTGGGTCTGCTGGTCCGGAACCATGTTCACCCGGATATCCAGGCGTCCGAGCTCCGCGGGCTGCAATTGGATGTCGGCCGCCTTGAGATTGACGCTGGACAGGTACATCACTCGGTTGACCACCTCTTCGGTCCAACCGCTCTGATTCATCGCGATAGGTTGGTTGACCGGCACTGCGTTGGCGGTTTTGGGTGTAGCGGCCTGGGTCAGCGCGGCCAGGCGGTTGGCGAAATCATCCACGCGGGTGTCGCTGGACGCCGCGCCCAGGTCCTTGAGGCCCTCGCTGATCAAGCCGCCGAAAGCTTTGTCGCCCCCTTGGCTACCGGACTCGGTGCTGTTCTGATCGGCTTGCACGCTGAGCATGCTGGCCATACCGGCGGCAAAGGTCTGCGCCGAGGTCGGCTCACCGTCGAGCGACACCGGGGCAGCGCTCTTGGGCTGCGCCTGGCTGGTGGCGGAAACATGACCGCCCTGCTCCATTGCCAAGCGCAAGGCGGGCAATGCGTCGAGAGGGTCGGCTTCTGGGTCGAAGGCTGGATCGACGACCGGGACCGCAGGCTGGGCCGCGGCGGCCAATGGGACGACGGGCGCCGCGACTGCCGTGGCGACCGGAGCCTCAGTCGTGACCGCCACGGGAGCAGGTTCCGCCGGGGCTGTCGCGACCGGCACCGTCATGTCCGGCAGCACGCCAGGATCGAGGCTCGGATCGACCGGCGCCGCATCCGCCACGGACGTTTCAGCCGAGTCGGCGCTGGTATCGCTGGCGGCCTTGTCGTCGGTGCTGGCCGGTTTGTCCGCGGGCAAGGGTTTGCCGCTATCGGCAACCGTCGGTTCCGGGGCGGCAGGGCTTTCGTTGCCGGTGTCTTTTTTGACGGTGTTATCGGCGGCCTTGTCGCGCACCGATTTCACCACGGGCTCCGGGGCCACCGCCGCTTTGGAAGGCGCTTGCTTGGCGAAGACTTGAGCGAAGCTGGAGGCTCTATCCCCGAGGTCCGGGGCCGCTGCCGGTGAATTGACGGCGACCTTGGGCTTGGCCTGGACAGAGGCCTGAAGCAGTGAATTGGGGGTAACGGGCATAAAAAGGTCTCCGCTGCACTGGAATCATTTGCACAGTCGAGACTAGGCAATGCAAGGCACGGGCCAACGTTTACCCGGCCGTCAAATCTCAGCAGTGGAAGCCTTCACGCTCTTCCCGGCAAAGCTTGCGGACATGGGCGAACTCGCTGTCGATTTCGTTGACCAGTTTCTCGATACCACCCAATGACGGTTGCTTGGCACGCTGTTCCAGTTCGCCGCACAGCTCGGCTAGGCGGATGGCGCCCATGTTGCTGCTGCTGCCCTTGAAGCTGTGGGCGGTGGCGCTCAATTTTTCAGCGTCCCGCGCTTCATGCAGCACGCGCAGGCGAGCCTCGGAGTCGTTGAGAAACGTATCCAGCAACTCCAGATACCCCTCCTCCATGACTTCCTTCAACGTGCTGAGCACGTCGCGGTCCAGATGAATGTCGTTCACTTGTTCGCTCCCTGATCAAGAATGACGCCAATTATGCCAGAGCCTCCCAGAAAAACTCCACGCGCGCACTACGACCATCGTCTGACCAGCGGGCCTGGTGGCTCAACTGGCGCACCAGGCTCACGCCGCGCCCCGACAACCGATCACTGTCCACGGGCCGTGCCAGCACCCGGGCGACATCGAAACCCTCGCCACTGTCTTCGACCTCGATGGCCAGGCGACCACCCTCGCCGCTTGGCGAAACGTGCAAGTGCACCCGCACGTAACCGTCGCTCAGCTCATCCAGGCGTGTATTGCGCTCGCTGTAGTAGCGAGCAAAACCCGCCGCATCACGCTTGAGGCTCGAGTCGAGCCCCAGCACCCCGTGATCCAGGGCATTGGAGTAGAGCTCAGACATGACGCTATAAAGGGCGCCACTCTGGGCCCTGAGCCCATGGACCTCAAGCAGCAACTGCAACAGGTAGGGCATCGGGTTGAAGCGCTTGAGGGTCTGGGCCCGGAACTCGAAGCTCACCGACCAGTCCAGTGGGCTGGACTGGCCGCTATCGGAATAGACCGGTGGCGGCGGATTGAGTTGCGTCGGTGCGACCAGTCGCACCTCGACCATGCTGAAGTCGTCACGGGCCTCACCGCGAAAATCCCGCAGGGCCTGCTGGATGTCCTCGAAGAGACGGTCAGGCTCACGATTGGCCGAAAACACCTGCTGCAACCGCTCCACGCCAAACGGCCGGTCATCGTGGTCACTGGTCTCGATTACGCCATCGGACAACAGGAACACTCGGTCCCCCAGGGACATCGAATGCACCTCGGTGCGGTCATCGAACAAGTGCGGCGCGAGCACACCCAATGGCAAGTGCCGCGCCGGCAATGGCGTACGCTCGCCGCTGAGGCTGTCATGCAGGTAACCATCGGGCATGCCACCGTTCCAGATCTCCACCGTGCAACGCTGGAAACTGAGGCACAACAGCGTTGCGCAACAGAACATATCCACCGGCAGGATGCGCTTGAGCTTGGCATTCATCTCCCGCAGGATCTGCGCCAGGCCGTAGCCCTTGGCCGTCATTCCGTAGAACACTTCCGCCAGCGGCATCGCACCGACCGCCGCCGGCAAACCGTGCCCGGTGAAATCCCCCAGCAGGATGTGCATGTCGCCGGCCGGGTTGAACGCGGCCAGCAGCAAGTCGCCATTGAACAAGGCATAGGGCGATTGCAGGTAGCGGATGTTGGGTGCACTCAGGCAGCCGGAGTGGGCGATCTTGTCGAACACGGCCTTGGCGACCCGTTGTTCGTTGAGTAGATAGTCATGGTGCCGGGCGATCTGGTCGCGCTGCTCCACCACCGTGGCCTGCAACCGGCGCAAGCGGTCCATGGCCTTGATCTTGGCCGCCAGGATCACCTGGTTGTAGGGCTTGGCCAGGAAGTCGTCGCCGCCCGCTTCCAGGCAACGGGCCAGGGCTTCGCTCTCCGTCAGCGAGGTGAGGAAAATGATCGGGACCAATTGGTCCCCAGCCAGTTGCTTGATTCTCTGTGCGGCTTCGAAGCCGTCCATCACTGGCATCATCGCGTCCATCAGCACCAGGTGCGGACGCTGTTCCATATAGATATCGACCGCTTCGGCGCCATTGGCCGCAGTGAGCACGTGGTGACCCTGGCGGCGGACAATGGTCGACAACAGCAGTCGATCAGCGGCACTGTCTTCGGCAATCAGGACCGTCAGTGGCTCCGACGACGATTGCATGGCGATCAACTGATGTCGAACAGCTTGTCGAAATTGGAGATCGCGAGGATTTTCTTGACGTCGGAACTGCTGTTGACGACCCGGATATCCGACTCATCGCCGCCAGCATGATCGCGCAACAGCAGGAGCATGCCCAAGGCGGAACTGTCGAGATAAGTGGCTTCCTTCAAATCCACCACGATGGACTCGGGTTTCGTATCGAGCCGCTCATAGGACTCACGAAACTCCTGATGCCGCCCGAAATCGAATCGACCCTTGATCGAAATCGTCAGCTTATGCCCATCGGGGGATACTTCGGTAACGACTGACATGATCGGCTTCCTTGTCATGGACATACGTGTACAAGGTGTAGCATCTGGTAAAGGTCTGAGCAAGGTTTTGCCTCGTTCATCCGACAAAATCCTCATTTCGCATCAGTAGGGGTTCTGTCGCGGCAGGCGCTGGGACAATTCATCGAGCAGTTTCTGTTCGCGCTTGTCTTCCAACTGTCGCGCTTCATCGATATAACGCTGCACCAGTTTGCGCAGCCCTTCGACTCGGGCAAACGCCTCTTGCCAGCTCTGGCGAGCCTTCTCCAGGTTGTTCTGGTGCCAGACCAGGCTCTGGCGCTGCTGGTCGATGGCGGTGCCCAGCTGTGCCAGGAACCCCTGGTAACCCAGCAACCATTGCCCGGAAACCCCGTGGCTGCCTCGGGCAATCCACTGCTCCTGGTATTCGAGTCGAAAGTTTTCCAGGTCTGCCAGCTTGCTCTCGGCAACGGCCACTTGTCCCTGGAAATACGCCAGTCGCTGGACAGCGGTCTTCTCGGCTTTTTCCGCCATGTCCACCACGGGTGCCAGGCGCGCCGCACGACTTGTGGCCATGGCCGGTTACGTGCCCGAGACCGGAGCGAAAATAGTCTGCAAGTGCGCCTCGCTGGCACCCATGCCGATGTTGTCGTTCAAGCTTTGGCGCAGGTAGACGGCCATGGCCGGGTAAAGACTGATGGCGGTGTCGGTCTCGCGGTCACCGCCGGGCACATAGGCACCGACGCTGATCAGGTCACGGCTTTGCTGGTAGCGCGACCAGTACTGCTTGAACTGCTGGGCCCGTTTCATGTGCTCGGCACTGATCACCGACGGCATGACCCGGCTAATGGAAGCCTCGATGTCGATGGCCGGGTAGTGACCTTCTTCGGCCAGGCGCCTGGACAGCACGATGTGACCGTCGAGCACACCCCGGGCCGAGTCGGCGATGGGGTCTTGCTGGTCATCGCCTTCGGACAGCACGGTATAGAACGCGGTGATCGAACCACCGCCTTTTTCCGCGTTGCCAGCGCGCTCGACCAGTTTCGGCAGCTTGGCAAAGACCGAGGGCGGATAGCCCTTGGTGGCCGGCGGTTCGCCGATGGCCAGGGCGATTTCCCGCTGGGCCTGGGCGAAACGGGTCAGCGAATCCATCAGCAACAGGACGTTCTTGCCCTTGTCGCGGAAATACTCGGCAATGCGCGTGCAATACATGGCGGCCCGCAGCCGCATCAACGGCGCATCGTCCGCAGGCGAAGCCACCACCACCGAACGCTTGAGCCCTTCCTCGCCGAGGATGTGCTCGATGAACTCCTTGACCTCACGGCCCCGTTCACCGATCAGCCCCACCACAATGATGTCGGCTTCGGTGAAGCGGGTCATCATGCCCAACAGCACACTCTTACCCACGCCGGTACCGGCGAACAGGCCCAGACGTTGGCCGCGACCGACCGTCAATAAACCGTTGATGCAACGGATACCCACGTCCAGCGGCATGCTGATGGGGTCACGCTTGAGGGGGTTGATCGTCGGGCCGTCCATCGGCACCCAATCTTCGGCCTTCATGCCGCCCTTGCCATCCAGGGCGCGCCCGGCCCCGTCCAGCACGCGCCCGAGCATGCTCATGCCCATGGGCAGGCGACCGTTGTCGGCCAGGGGCACGACGCGCGCGCCGGGCGCGATACCGGCGACGCTGCCCACCGGCATCAAGAAGACCTTGCTGCCGGAGAAGCCCATGACCTCGGCTTCGACCTGCACCGGGTGGTAGCTGTCGTCGTTGATCACCATGCAGCGGCTGCCCATGGCGGCACGCAGGCCCTCGGCTTCGAGGGTCAGGCCGACCATGCGCAGCAGGCGACCTTCCAGGATCGGTTGGCCGGCCAGCTCACTGGCCTCGGCGTAGCTGCCCAGGCGCTTGCCGAAACTGGTTCGCTCAAGGCGCATCGCGGTTGTCCGGTACAGAAGCGTCCAATTCAGGCAGCTCCAGTTCCACATCGGCCGGCGTGGCATCGGCACTGATCAGGGGATCGTCCGGCAACTCCAGGCTCAGGTCGGCGGCGGCCGGATGCAGGGCCTGTTCGTGCAGTTGGTCGAATAACTTGGCCATGATCTGGCTGATGCGGGTTTCGACAGTGGCGTCGATGCGGCTGTGTTCGGTTTCCACCCGGCAACCGCCCGGCAGCAACGCCGCGTCCTCGACGATGCGCCAGGTTTCTTCATGGCGCTCGCGCAGGGCCTTGACCAGTTCGAAGTCCTGGGGATTGATGTACAACCGCACGTTACCCACACCCAACGGCAACAACTTGAGCGCTTCACGCATGACGTGTTCGATCTGGCTCGAATCGATGGCCAGTTCGCGCTGGATCACTTGCTTGGCGACGTGTTGCACCAGGCCCACCAGGGATTTCTCGATCTGGCTGTCCTGCTCGGCGATGGGGTCGAACAGGTTGAGCATCAGTGATTCCAGCGCACGGAGCTTGGCCGTCAGCGCCACATCGGCTTCCTGGCGAACCTTGAGCGTGGTGCTGTGGAAGCCTTCCTTTTCACCCACGGCAAAGCCTTCGTTATAGGCTTGCTGGCGAATGCTCTCGACTTCCTCGAGGGTCAGCGGCTGGACTTCTTCCAGCGGCACCTCCTCCATTTCCGGCAGCTCTTCCACCGGCTCCGGCTCAGGCTCGGGCACGTGGGGGTCGAAGCTGGGCAGCGACCAGACGTCGAAACCACCGACGTCCCGGGCGCGGATCAGGTCGCTGGGGGCTTCATCACTCTTGGCAGACATAACGACCTTAGATCATCTCTTCGCCGCCCTTGCCACCGAGAACGATCTCCCCGGCTTCGGCCATGCGGCGGGCGATGGTGAGGATTTCCTTCTGTGCGGTTTCCACATCGCTGACGCGCACCGGGCCCTTGGCCTCGAGGTCGTCGCGCAACAGTTCGGCCGCTCGTTTGGACATGTTCTTGAAGATTTTTTCCTTGACGCCTTCGTCCGAGCCCTTGAGGGCCAGTACCAGCACGTCGGACGACACTTCGCGCAACAGGGCCTGGATGCCACGATCGTCGACATCGGACAGGTTGTTGAACACGAACATGAGGTCTTCGATCTGACCGGACAGGTCTTCGTCGAATTCGCGGATCGAGTCCATCAACTGGCCTTCGATCGAGCTGTCGAGGAAGTTCATGATGTCCGCCGCACGCTTGATACCACCCAGGGTGGTGCGCGAGGCATTGGAGTTGCCCGAGAACTGCTTCTCGAGAATCTGGTTCAATTCTTTCAGGGCCGCCGGCTGCACGGTATTGAGCGAAGAAACGCGCAGGATGATGTCCAGGCGCACCTTGTGGTCGAAGTTGCCCAGCACTTCGCCAGCCTGGTCCGGGTCGAGGTAAGCCACCACGATCGCCTGGATCTGCGGATGCTCGTAACGGATCACGTCGGCAACCGCCCGCGGCTCCATCCACTTGAGGCTGTCCAGGCCGCTGGTATTGCCACCCAGCAGGATCCGGTCGATGAGGCCGTTGGCCTTGTCCTCGCCCAGTGCCTGGGTGAGCATCTTGCGCACGTAGTCGTCGGAACCCACGCCCAGGCTGGTCTGATCGCCGACGATGTCGACGAACTCGCTCATCACCTGCTCGACCTGCTCACGGTGTACGTTGCCCATCTGCGCCATGGCCACGCCCACACGCTGGACCTCCTTGGGCCCCATGTGGCGCAGCACCTGGGCGGCGTCGGTCGACCCCAGGGACAGCAGCAGGATCGCGGCTTTGTCGACCCGGGACAATTTGGCAACAGCGGCTCGATTATCACTCATCTGCGTTAATCCACTCTTTCACGACCTGGGCCACACGACCCGGGTCTTCTGCCACCAGACTCTTGATAGCGTTCAACTGAGCGTCATAGCCTTCGCTCGGGCTTGGCAGCAGAATGCTCTGCGGCCCGCCGAGGCTGACGCGATCATTGGCCAATTCGCCATCCAGGCCGCCCATGCCGCCCAGCTCCACATCACCCAAGCCGGCCAACTGCTTGTTCCTGCCGCCATTGGTGATGTTATTGAGCACCGGACGCAGTACGCCGAACACCAGTATCAGGATAAACAGCACACCCAGTACTTGCTTGACCACATCCCAGAACCAGGGTTGCGAATAAAACGGAATATCGGCAATCACCTCACCACGCTCAGAAGAGAACGGCACGTTGATCACGCTGACACTGTCGCCGCGGCTGGCGTCGAAACCGACGGCGTCCTGCACCAGGCGGGTAAAGCGCGCCAATTCGTCGGCGCTCCATGGCGCACGGCTGGTTTCGCCGTTGGCCGGGTTGACCTTGACCTGATCGTCCACCACTACCGCAACCGACAGGCGATTCAAACGGCCCTGTTGTTGCTTGGTGTGGCTGATGGAACGATCGAGCTCGAAGTTCTTGGTCGACTGCTGACGCTTGTCGGCCGGGTACGGCGCCAGCATCGGCTGGCCGGTGGCCGGGTCCATGATCTGCTGGCCATTGGCATCGATCAGCGGCTGGCCTGGCTGCACCATGCCGGCGGCGGCCGTGGCGCCACCGGTGGTTTGCGGCGCGCTGGCCGGCGACGGCGGCTGGTTGCTCAGGGCACCCGGGACGCCTTGCGGGCCATTGCTGGCGGTGCGTTGTTCATTCACCGACTGCTCGCTGCGCAACGCCGGCTGATCCGGGTTGAACTGCTCGGAAGTGGACTCGACGGCGCTGAAGTCGACATCGGCCGACACTTCGGCTTTATAGCGATCGTTACCCAGGATCGGTTGCAGGATGTTGTGCACCCGCTGGGTCAGCATGCCTTCCATGCGACGGCTGTAATCGAATTGCTTGCCGGCCATGGTCAGTTCGGAGTTTTCCGCCTGGTCGGACAGCAGGTTGCCCTTCTGGTCGACCACGGTGATCTGCGATTTGCTCAGTTCGGGTACGCTGGTCGCCACCAGATTGACGATGGCCACGACCTGGCCTGGCTCCAGGGAACGGCCCGAATACAGCTCGACCAATACCGAAGCACTGGGCTTGCGCTCGTCGCGCACGAACACCGAGCTTTTCGGGATCGCCAGATGCACCCGGGCACCCTTGACGTTGTTCAGGCTGGAAATGGTCCGCGCCAGCTCACCTTCCAGGCCGCGACGATAACGGGTCGCTTCCATGAATTGGCTGGTGCCCAGGCCCTGGTCCTTGTCGAGGATCTCGAAACCGATGTTGCCATCGGTCGGCGTCACGCCGGCCGCGGCGAGCTTGAGGCGCGCACGAGCGACGTCATCGGCCTTGACCAGCAAGGCACCGGAATTGGGTTCAACGGTGTAAGGAATGTCGGCGGAAGCCAGGGTCTCCATGACTTGCTTGGCGTCCATGCCCGCCAGGCTGCCATACAGCGGACGATAGTCCGGCTGCTGGGACCACAGCACCACGGCAAAACCAATCGCCACGCTGGCAGCCAGGCCGACCAACAGGCCAACCTGACGCAGCATGGTCATCTCGGAGAGATTTTCCAGGAAGGACAGGCCGAACAACGGCGGTTTGCCGTCTACCGGAGTGGCCTTGGCTGGAACGTTATCAACGGCTGCTTCTGCCATGACTCAATAATTTCCTTAAACCGGCATCTGCATGATGTCTTGGTAGGCTTGAACCAGTTTGTTGCGAACCTGGGTCAACGCCTGAAACGAGACACTGGCTTTCTGCGAGGAGATCATTACGTCCGTCAGGTCGACGCCACTTTTGCCAATCTCGAAAGCACTGGCCAACTGGTTCGACGCCTGCTGGGTATCGTTCACTTTATTGACGGCCTGACCGAGCATGTCGGAAAAGCTGCTGCCACCCACCTGGGGGACCGCGACCGATTTAGGCTGGGCCATGGCGTCCATTTGCATGGCCCGCATGTCCAACATCAACCGATTAAATTCAATACCTTGGCTCATGGTCTATTCTCTCTGGCGGCCCGCATTTTTTTGACACTTACTCAGCGGGTATTCAGGTATTAGCAACAAGGGTGCCAGCTCCATGGCGATGGAAAACAAATGCGCGCACAAGCCCTTGTGGGAGCGAGCCTGCTCGCGATACCCCACCACATCCGACCTCGGCTTGACTGACCCACCGCTATCGCGAGCAAGCTCGCTCCCACAGGGGTTTTTGGTGCTTATTCAACTGGCGAACAGATAAGCCTCGACATCCATGCCGGCGTCACGCATTTGCGCCAACTTGTAGCGCAGGGTGCGCGGGCTGATCCCCAGGCGTTCGGCGGCCTCCTTGCGACGACCGCGTTCGGCACGCAGGGTGTCGATGATCATCTGGAACTCGCGACGCCGCAGGTCATCGCCCAAGGCGCCGACCGAGTCGCCCTCGACGTCCATCGGCGGCATGGGGGTTGCGGTCGGTGGCGGTGCCAATGCGGGCAATGGCGCGCAGGCCACCGGACCGGCCAGGCAGAAATCCTCCGGCTGAATCAAACCGCCCTGTTGCAGGATCAACGCCCGCTGAATGGCGTTATCCAGCTCTCGGACATTGCCCGGCCACGGGTAGGCAATCAGACAGGCCCGGGCCTCGGCTGAAAGCCGTGCCGCCGCGTGCTTCATTTTATTGACGTGTTTGTTCAGCAGGCGCTCGGCCAGCGGCAGGATATCGGCGGTACGCTCGCGCAACGGACGCCAGGCGAGCGGGAACACCGATAGACGGTAATAGAGGTCTTCACGGAAACGCCCCGCCGCCACTTCGCCGGCCAGGTCGCGGTTGGTGGTCGCCACTACGCGAATGTCCAGGCTGATGGGCTTGCGCGCCCCCACCCGCTCCACTTCCCGCTCCTGCAATACCCGCAATAGCTTGGCTTGCAGGCCCAACGGCATTTCGGAAATTTCATCGAGCAGGATCGTGCCACCGTCGGCCTGCTCGAACTTGCCGGCCTGGGCCGCGATGGCGCCGGTGAACGAACCCTTTTCGTGGCCGAACAAGGTCGCCTCGAGCATGTTGTCGGGAATCGCCGCGCAATTGATGGCAATGAACGGTTCCCCGGCACGCCGGGATTGTTGATGGATGTAGCGGGCCAGCACTTCCTTGCCCGTACCGGACTCGCCGGAAATCAACACGGTTGAATCACTGCGAGCGACCCGTGCGGCCAATTCCAGCAGTTGCGCACTGGCCGGTTCGATGGCCACCGGGCCTTCGCCCTCGACCGCGAGACTACCCAAGGCATGGCGCGCGACCAGATCCAGCAGTGCCTTTGGCTCGAACGGCTTGACCAGGTAATCCGCCGCACCCTGGCGCATGGCGTCCACCGCTCGCTCGACGGCGCCGTGAGCGGTCATCAGCAAGACGGGCAGTTGCGGCTGACGGGCACGTAACAGGCCGAGCAATTGATGGCCGTCCATGCCCGGCATGTTGACGTCACTGACCACCAGGCTGAACGCTTCCCGGCCCACCGCCAGCAGCGCTTCCTCCGCCGAACCGACGGCGGCGTAGTCGTGCCCGGCCAGCACCAGGGTATCGGCCAGCGCCTCGCGCAGGGCCCGGTCATCCTCAACCAGCAACACCTTGATCGCCATTGCTTTCACTCCACCCCTGGCGCATTGGAAAACAGCGGCAAACACACCGTCGCACACGTGCCACGGCCCAACCGCGAGCGCAATTGCAATTCTCCCTGATGAGCACGGGCCACGGCCTTGACCACGGTCAGGCCCAGGCCCGTGCCGGTGGTCTTGGTGGTAAAGAATGGCTCGCCCAGGCGCGCCAGCACGGCCGGCTCGATACCGCTGCCGTTGTCGCTGACGGACAGGCGCAAGGTGTTGTCGCGTGTGTACAAGTGCACTTTCAGCCGGACGTCGCCGCCGCTGGCCTGGATCGCGTTTTCGATGAGATTCAACACCGCGCCCACCAGTGTGTCGCGGTTGCACAACACTTCACCGACATGGCTGTCGCACTGCCAGCGGATCGGCAGCTCCTGCACATGAGTCAACGCCGCGGCCTGCAGCGATTGCAACAAGGCCTTGGGGGTGACACGGTCGGTCAACGGCAGCTCGCCGCGAGCGAACACCAGCATGTCCCGCACCTGATGCTCCAGTTCGTGCAGGCGCTCTTTCAAGCGTCCGGCGAAGCGTTGCTGGGTTTCCATCGGCAATTGCTGCTCGGTCAGGTGACTGGCATAGAGCAGCGCGGCGGACAGCGGCGTGCGAATCTGGTGGGCCAGCGAGGCCACCATCCGCCCCAGGGAGGACAGGCGCTCGTGGCGAGCCAACTGGTCTTGCAGGTGACGGGTTTCAGTCAAGTCATTGAGCAGCACCAACTGCCCAGGCTCGGCGTCCAGCGAGCGTGTCGAGATGGACAGGCGCCGACCGTCCTTGAGGGACACTTCATGGCCGTCGTCGTCCCGGGGCGCAAAGCAGCGGGCGATGACGTGCCGCCACAGCTCGCCTTCCAAGGGCAGGCCGAGCAACTCGCAGGCCGCCGGGTTGGCTTCGCGCACACGGCCGTGGGCGTCGATGACGATCACGCCACCGGGCAACAGGTCGAGGAGATTTTGCAGGCGATTGGCCAGGCGTTCCTTTTCCGCCAGCTCCTGCATGCGCTGGGCGCTGACCACGGCCAGCTCGCCCTTGAGCTCGGTGACCCGGGCTTCGAGCAGGCTGTAGGAATCCGTCAATTGGCTGGACATCTGGCTGAACAGCGAAAATGCCTGCTCAAGTCCAAGCCGGCTTGCCTGTTCGGCGGACGGCATGTGTCCCGGTTCGGGGACAGGAGACATCTGGGCGGCTTGGGTCATCGTGCTCTCTCGCTTGGCTGACCGTCAGTTAAACGGAACGTTGCGAGGGCTATAGCAATACCCGTGCCGAAAAAAAACCGCCTGAAAATCAGGCGGTTGGAAAACAGGCGTCAATCATCCGCCTGTTCATCTCCTTCGCGACGGCTCATGCCGTACTTGCGCATCTTCTCCACCAGAGTGGTGCGACGGATGCGCAGGCGTTCTGCCGCGCGGGCCACGATACCGTTGGCATCGTCCAGCGCCTGCTGGATCAGCCCTTGTTCAAGCCCCCCCAGGTAATCCTTGAGATCCAGGCCTTCGGGCGGCAACAAGGCATTGGCGGTAAAGTCCGGCGTGTGGCCGTTGATCGCCACCCGCTCCTCCAGGTCACTGCGCAGGCTGTCGACCATTTGCTCGTCTTCGTCGTCGACGTAGCGGAATTTCTTCGGCAACTCATTCACGCCGATCACCCCGTACGGGTGCATGATCGCCATGCGCTCCACCAGGTTGGCCAGCTCACGGACGTTGCCCGGCCAACCATGGCGACACAGGGACATGATCGCCGCCGAATTGAAGCGGATCGAACCGCGCTTTTCATGTTCCATGCGCGAGATCAGTTCGTTCATCAGCAACGGGATGTCTTCGACGCGCTCACGCAGTGGCGCCATTTCGATCGGGAAAACATTGAGGCGGTAATAGAGGTCTTCGCGGAAACTGCCGACCTCGATCATGCTCTCGAGGTTCTTGTGCGTGGCGGCAATGATGCGCACATCGACACTCTGGGTCTTGTTGCTGCCCACGCGCTCGAAGGTGCGCTCCTGCAGGACCCGCAACAGCTTGACCTGCATCGGCAACGGCATGTCGCCGATCTCGTCGAGAAACAGCGTACCGCCGTTGGCCAGTTCGAAACGCCCGGCGCGACTGGTGATCGCGCCGGTGAAAGCACCTTTCTCATGGCCAAACAGTTCGCTTTCCAGCAACTCGGCCGGGATCGCGCCACAGTTGACTGGCACGAACGGCGCTTCGCGACGCTTGGAGTGGTAATGCAGGTTGCGCGCGACCACTTCCTTGCCGGTGCCCGACTCGCCCAGGATCAGCACGCTGGCGTCGGTATCGGCGACCTGCTGCATCATCTGGCGCACATGCTGGATCGCCCGGCTGGTGCCGACGAGGCTGCGGAACAGGTTGGGTTCGCGGTGCCTGCCGCGCTCGCGGGCCTGATCGTACATCTCGCGATAAACCTGCGCGCGGTGCAGCGAATCGAGCAGCTTGCTGTAGCTGGGCGGCATTTCGAGCGTGGAAAGTACCCGACGGCGCTGGTCTTCAGGCAAGTCAAGGGAAGAATTTTCGCCCATTAACAAAACCGGAAGGAACTCATCCCAGGTCGAGAGTGTCTTTAGCAAGCCCAAAAGCGTTGCGGGAGCATTTACGGTCCCGATAAGGACACAGATGACTTCACGACTGGACGACAATGAGCCGACAGCCTGCTGCCAATCATGGCTTCCGCAGGGTAAATTTTCTTCGCCAAGAAAATTCAGGATCACCGCCAGGTCGCGGCGCCGAACGCTATCGTCATCGATCAGCAGAATTTTGGTTTCACGCCACATGCAATAGCAACTTCCCTAGTCAACCCAATGCCCGAAATTAGGGGGCAAGCTAGACGCTTGCAGACTTGTCATGCCTGTAGACGCCTCAAATCTGTAAACAGCTACTAGTTAAGTCAAAAAACCGTGCACAGTCAAATTTATGGCGCAACGGACTCGGATTAACTGAGTATTAACCGAACAGATGGTAAACCTTTGCGGCGCTCTGTGCTTGATGGATCTGTTGCATCTCGTCGACGATCGCCTGACGCTCTCCTGTGGCCGCCTCCAGCAATTGCCGGTACACCCCCAGCAACTCCTCAAGATTATTACGCAACGCCGCCTCATCCACCTCGGACTCGCTCAGGACGTCTTCCATGCAGGAACGGCAGGCCAGGTCCAATTGTCCGATGGCCTCCCAGTTTCGCTCGGCCAGCGCATCAACCAAGGCATCACGGGTTTGTTCGATTCGCTGCAGGACAAGACTCATGAGAGCACTCCTTAGAATTGCGGACCAGGCGCGGCAATGGCATCCCAGCCTTCCTTGACCGTACGAAGCAGATCGGCGACTTCGTCGAGGATCTTCGGATCGGCCTTGACGTTGGCTTCTGCCAGGCGTTTCATCATGTAGGCGTAAAGAGCATCCAGTTCGGTGACCGACTCGGCCTGGTTTTCCAGGTCCAGGCCTTCACGCAAACCACCGACAATGCCGATGGCCTTGCTGATCAGAATGCCTCTGTTTGCAATATCCTTGCGCTCCATCGCGCCCTTGGCCTGGGCGATACGATCCAGCCCACCTTCCATAAGCATCTGCACAAGACGGTGAGGACTTGCTTCGGAGGTTTGTGCGTGGGCACCAATCTTCTGGTATTGGCGAAGGGCCAACATCGGATTCATGTTCTACCTCATCAAAAAACTTCGGTTCGTATAGATAGCGTATCGACGCTGCGTCAAAAAACTTTAGGTCGAAAAGCCAAAAGCCCGGAACGTGGTCAAAACGTTGCCGGGCCTTTTGCATCGGTGGAAATCAGCTGTTTTTCTGTTGTGCCGTCAACGCCTCGAACATCGAGGTGATGTTGCTGGCAGTGGCCTTCAGCTTGCCAACCAGGGTATCCATGTCGTTGTACTTTTTGGTCAGAACAGCGGTCAAGGTTTCGACCCGGCGATCCAGGGCCTCCTGATCGTTCTTCAGACGGGTCTGGGTCTTGGTCAGCGTACTGGTCCGCTGGTCGAGGATGCCGCCGGTCTGAGTGTAGGGTTCGATCGCCTTACCCATGCGCTCCAGCAGTCCATTGGTGCCAGTGAACAACGTCTGGACTTCACCGCTGAGCTTTTTATCGCTCATCGCTTCGGTGAATTTGACGGTATTGAAGTTCAACGCCCCCGTCTTCTGATCGGTGGTAATACCCAACTGGGCCAGCGAGGTCAGCTTGTCTCCAGCGCCAGTTTCAGACAAGGGCGTTCGAATCGCTGCCAGCAGTGAGCGAGGCAATGCGTCACCGGTCAATTTCGCCGGCACCGTCAGCTTCCCGTCGTCGTCGAGCGACGGCTTGGTCAGGGCGGTGACGCTATTGGCGATCGCGTTGTAGGCATCGACGAATTTCTGGATCGAGGCCTTCAGGCCATCATTGTTCGGCGCAACGGTAACAGTTGAACTGGCGCTCGGTCCGCCACTGAGCAAATTCAAGGTCAACCCGGAAATCGCCGTGCTGACCGTATTACTCTTGCTGGTCAACGCCATGCCATCGACGGAGAACTTGGCATCCTGGGCCAGGGCACCGATGGCGCCCGCCGAACTGGCCGTCAGCGCAGCCCCCCCGGCACCCACGACGTTCGTCCCATCGATTTCCAACCCCGCGATACCGCTCACCGAGATGTCGGAACCTGTGCCGGTAGTGGTTGAACCCAGCACCAGGCGCGAACCGAAAGAGTCGGTGATGATGTTGGCACTGAAACCCGCAGCCTTGAGCGAAGTGTCAGCGTTGATCGCATCACGAACCGATTGCAGGGTCGCACCGGCCTCAACATTGAGGTTGTAGTCGATGCCGTTCTGCTTGATGGTCAACGTGCCACTCGGAATGGCGCTGCTAGTGCCGCCGGCAAAGGCCGCCGAGGTGACCTTGGAAGCCGTCGCGATGTTGTCGACCTTGATCGCATAGGTGCCGCCCACCGCAGAGTTGCTCGCGGTAGCCGTGAGCACCGTGGGGGAGGAGGATGTCGCAGCAAAACCCGAGAATTGCGGGGTCGTGGTGCTGGACAAGTCCTTCATGGCGGTGTTGAAAGCTGCCAACAACGACTTCAGGGTTCCCACCCCGGAGATACTGTTGGCAGTCGTCGTCGTCGCTCGGGTGATCTGACCTTGCTTGGCGGCCTTGTCGGAATCGACCAGCGCCTTGACGATCGCGGTGGTATCAAGGCCAGAGCCTAGACCCAAGCCAGGTAGAATTGGACTTGCCATGTGGGACTCCCTTCAGTGTGTCGCCGGCCTTTTGACCCTTACAACGCCCAAAAGAACATAGCAACAAAATTCGTGCCAGTTGTCAGGCTTCGGCGCTGAACAACAAGCTGTTTGCATCATTCAAACTGTTGGCCAGTTTCAGAACTTCTTCGTTCGGGATCTGGCGAATCACTTCACCGGAACCACTGGCAATCACTTTGACCACTACTTTGCCTGAAGGCTCATCAATAGAGAACTCCAGGTTGCGTTTGACCGACTGGACGAACTTCTCGATTTCCTGAACGGCCTTCTTGAGTTTGTCCTGCTCGGCGGCAGCGTCCTTAGGAGCTTCCTTGACCGGGGTCACGGTAGCAACTTCGGCTTGAGGCTTCTCCACTGGCTTGTCGACCACTGTAGGTGCCGGCTTCGCCGCTGGATAAGACAAGTTCAGCTTCACGCTCATATCCATGTCCATCACCTCTTGAACGGAAAAAGCGAGAGAGCACGCAAGCGCACTCCCCCGCTAAAACTCATCCAGCTATTACTGAAGCAGCTTCAGTACAGCGGATGGCAGTTGGTTGGCCTGGGCCAGAACCGAGGTCGACGCTTGCTGCAGAGTCTGCTGCTTGGTCAGTTGTGCAGTTTCAGCAGCGAAGTCGGTATCTTGTACGCGACCCAGTGCAGCACTGGCGTTTTCGTTGATGTTCTGCAGGTTGGAGATGGTGCTGGCGAAACGGTTTTGTGCAGCACCGAGGTCAGCACGAGCACTGTTGATGGTGTCGATCGCGCTGGTGATTGCATCCATGGCGGCCGAGAAGTTGGTTTCAGCAGTGGCGCTGTCGGAACCGATGATGGTGATCGCCGAGTCGACACCCAGGCTTGCGGCGTCGAAACTGGCGCTCAAGGTCAGGGAGATCTGGTTGTCGGCACCGGTGTTCGAACCAACCTGGAAGGTCATGGTGCTAGCAGTACCGTCGAGCAGGTTCTTGCCGTTCAGGTTGGTGCTGTTGGCGATACGGGTCAGTTCGTCGCTCATCTGCGAGAACTCTTTGTTCAGAGCGACACGGTCGGTTGCGCTGTTGCTATCGTTACGGGACTGGATGGCCAGTTCACGCATACGTTGCAGGATGTTGGTCTGCTCCTGCATCGCGCCTTCAGCGGTCTGCGCCATGGAGATACCGTCGTTGGCGTTTTTGATCGCCATGGTCTGACCGCGAATTTGCGAGGTCATGCGGGTAGCGATCTGCAGGCCGGCGGCGTCGTCTTTGGCGCTGTTGATTTTCAGGCCGGAAGACAGGCGGGTCATCGAAGTGGAGAGAGCGTCGGAAGCCCGGTTCAGGTTCTTCTGAACGTTCAGCGATGTGGTGTTGGTGTTTACTGTTAAAGCCATGACGAATTCCTCGTTGGTTGGGTACTGCGGCTTCCGGCCCTTGGCAACCGCCGGGGTGTGGCCTAGAGAACCTTCGTAATAGTTATCGTCGGATTGGGAACTTGCTTGAGGGCTTTTTTCAAAAAATTTGCTAGCAGACTGCCACCCCTTGCAAAACAAGGGTTTAGCGGGGGGCCAAGGTCTGAAAAATGGCGCCAAGAAACCGCAGGATCAAGTCGCGGGCAAAAAAATAGCGCCACAGGCCAGCCTGAAGCGCTATTGAGAAGAACGTCACTGGGTCAATCGCGATAAAGAATCGCCGACCCCCACGACAGGCCCACACCAAAACCACTGATTGCCACACGCTTCCAGTCGGCATCCAGGACGTGCTTTTCCAGCAGCAGCGGAATGCTCGACGACACGGTATTGCCGGTCTCGACCATGTCCTTGATGAATTTCTCAGGTTCACCCTCGAAGCGCCGCGCCACGGCATCGACAATCGCCGCACTGCCCTGGTGGATGCAGAATGCATCGATGTCGCTGGCTTGCAATGAGGATTCATTCAGCAGTTCGTGCAAATGAGCCGGTACTTTCAGCAAGGCGAAGTTGAACACCTGGCGACCGTTCATGAAAAACACCCCGTCGCTGACCTTCAGGTGTGGCGCGCCGGAACCATCGGTGCCGAACTTGGCCTTGCCCAACTGCCAGCTGGCGCCCTCGGCCATCCACGTGGCGGTGGCGGCGTCGCCAAACAACATGGTTGTGTTGCGGTCTTCAGGGTCGACGATTTTCGAATACGGGTCGGCGGTCACCAGCAACCCGTTCTTCAACCCTGCGGCCTCCATGAAGCCTTTCAGGGCATAAATGCCATATACATAGCCCGAGCAGCCCAGCGATATATCGAACGCCGCCACATGGGTCGGCAACCCGAGCTTGTCCTGCACGATAGCGGCCGTATGCGGCAGGCCTTCTTCATCACCGTTCTGGGTGACAACGATCAACGCGTCGATGGATTCGCGCGAAAGCTGCGGGTTGTTGGCAAACAATGCATTCACCGCTTCGACACACAGGTCCGAGGTTTCCTGGTCAGCGTCTTTGCGCGGCAGGAACGCCGAACCAATCTTGCCAAGGATGAACTCTTCATCCTTCTCGAATTTGGCACCCTGAGCGTAGTTATCCACACCAGCGGTCGGCACATAACTCGCTATGCTTTTTATGCCAATCATCATGGCTTCCCGATCATGAACTGCGACTAGGTTCACCCCCAAAAGCTCGGGGGCGCGTCAAAAATGGTTGATTTCCAAGGGCGCAGGCCTTATCAGGCGAACGAACAGGCCTCCACTCCGGGGAATACAATACAGTGAAGATGCACTTTATGACCTATGCGTCACGCTGTTTTGTCCTGGAGAGGCATTTTTTCATGACAAACGAAGCCGTGTCATTTCCCACGACGGTATTGGACGCTGGACAGGAACCTTGAGGATGGCGGGGCAATTGAGCGAGAGCGCCAGCAGGTTTTACCTGCCAGCGTCGATGGCTCGCCCCGGAAGGCGGGGTGTTATGCCAACAAGTCGGTCCAGGGTACGTTGCGCACCGGCCCCAGTGTGAAACCAGTGCCTTGCAGCGCCAGGTTACCGTTATAGAACCGATCCTGAGCGAACGCCCCGGACCACTTCTCACGCAGCGCCGCACGCGTCTGTGGCGTGCTTGCCAGCACGCCGGACTGGATAACCTGCACATGTGGCGTCCATACCGTCAGGTAACCGGCCTGGCCGACCCTGAGGCACAGGTCCACATCACCCAAGGCATCGTCGAACAAATCGCTGTCTATGCCGTCAGCCGCTTCGAACAGTTGCTTGGAAATCATCAGGCAGGCAAACGACACCGCCGAACAGTTCTGCTCGACGACCAACCTGTTCATGTAGCCTCTGGCAGTCTTCGGCTCGCCCACGAATGCCGAGCCGACTTCGTCGTTCAAGCCCAGAATCAGGCCCGCCTGGGTGATACGTCCGTCGCGCTCGACCAGCTTGGCGCCGACCACGCCGACTTCCGGACGCAAGGCCTGGTTGAGCAGCGATTCGATCCAGTTGACGTTGACCACTTCACTGTCTGCCGCCAGCGTCACCAGATAGTCGCCCTTGGCCTCCTGGCTGGCAGCATTGATCAATGCGCCCGTCGCCATGCCTGGTTCGATATCCAACAAGCGCACACGGCTTGCCTGGTGCCCCTGCCCCTGGAGCCAGGTACGCAGCACAGCATTATCTGCCGCGGCGGCGCAGAGCAATACCTCGTAGCGCTGATATCGCGTGCGCTGCAGGACACTGAGCAGGCAGCGTTGTCGGGTCGTCAGGTCGCAGGCACCGTGGACGATGATCGACACCATGGGGCGCTCGGCAAAGCGGTAGTCGATTTTATGCGTGCCCGGCACGACCGCGCCCACATCGGCCTGATAGCCACGAACCGCCAGATGACGCAGCAGAGTCTTGCGCTCATCGGCGTTGTCTTCCACCGGCAGCGCCTGGCAAATCAGCAGAGGCTCATCCAGGTGGGCAAGCCCCTCCAGGCCGTCCTGCTCGATCAAACGCAACAGCAGGTCGAACTCCATCGCGTTCTTGAATTCGCGCGAATAACCGCCGAGCCTCACCAACGTCTCGCGGCGTACCAGCCAATGACGGGCCATCAGGGCCGGGGCACTTTGCAGCAAGTCAAGGTTGAACCCTGGCCGGAAGACATCGGCCAGGGTCCCGTCAGGCTGGCGCTGGAACTCGTCCATTGCCACGGCCTGACATTGCGGCGCGGCCAGCAATTCCACCCCAGCGCGGAACAGCCCGCCGGGGGTCAATTCGTCGCCGGCCTCGACCATGACCATCCAGTCGCAATCGCTCTGGCTGACCACCTGATTGATTTTGTCGATGTAATTGCTTTCGTTGACTTTGACGAAATGCAGGACGTTCTGCGGTGTAGTCTCGCTCGGCAGTTCACCGGTGGTGAACACGACAATTTTGAACGCCCGGCAATAGCCATTGATCACGCTGTCGAAGGTTGCCTGCATCTTGAAGATGTCGGCGTCCAGATCCAGGATCAAAATGCCAAACGTCGGGCCACCGTTGCGAGCGGCCAGGTATTTGGACACTTTCCGGGCTTCACTGGCGCTCGGTTCGCGCGCCTCGAGCCAGCGCAGCAATTGACCGGAGCGCGTGACGTCGAACAACCGCGCGGTATTTTCAAACGCCGCCGCCTTTAGCCGTTGGTCCCAGGTCTGGAGCATTTGCACGTAGCGCTTGTCACCTTTGGCCTGCATGACCTCCAGCAGTTGCTTCACCAGATCCTGGTTGAACGCATAGCTCAGAAAAGCCCTCGCCAGCTGTTCATCAAGCGGCTCGGCGCTGGTGTTTCGCTGGGGGCGAGACAGCTCCTTCTGCTTGAGCATGACGGCTTCCAGCTCTTTCAACTGCACCTGCCCGCTTGGCGCCGCATGAAGCAGGAATTCCAGCGAAGTGAGCACATCGAAAAAAGCCTGGTTATAAAAGGGCAACTCAACGTATTGCGTCGGTTCGAAACGCCGAACCGGTTCGCCGCGCCGCGAATCCCAGGTCGACTCGAACAGTTTCCCAGTCTGCGGCACCGAACGCTCGACCAGCTTCTTGAGTATGGCCCGGGCATGTTCCCGCACCGAAGCATCCGTGCCAAAGGCGCCGCCCAGCATCGTGCCCATGCGTTCCTGTTCAGCGACTGCTCGCAATTCCTCGGCATCAGGCGCCATGCCAGCCGGGACCCGAGGCTTCGCCACGCGCCTGCGCTCGTGTACACCATAAGGAATGTCCAGCAGGCGAACCTTTGCATCTGTCACCAACCCAAAGCTATGGCCAGCCTCCTGCAACCACGAATCAAAGCCGGCAGGCAACGAAGCGTAGCTACGCCGCAGGTTTTCAGTGCGTGTGAGGGCGCTCACCAGCGATGGGCAGTCTTCGGCATAAACGGCCAGCCGGGTTTCGGCCGATGCGCTGGAATAATCCTCACAACCCTTGCGATCGAGCAGGTAATAGTCGACACGGTCAGCATGGGCCTCGAACGCCAGGCTGTAGCCTTGGCAGGCGCTGTAGTCAGCGTGCGCTTCCAGGAAACTCAACGCTTGTTCAAGCGCCTGGGGCAGCAGAAAACTCTCGGCATCGGCCATCGCCAGGTAAGGCGTGGCGACTCGCTCGACGGCCTGGCGAACCTTATCGCCGAAACCAGTGGCCGTGGGTGCGTGCAGGTATTGCACATCGGGGAATGCGACTGTGATATCAGCATCGATCAGGCTCGATGAGTCGATCACTAGCACCGCGAACGAACTGTCGCGGTAATGGCGCAACGCCCGCCGCAGGGCAGTCGACTGGTCATGAGCGAGCAGCACCAGGGTAAACCGTTCATTCAACGGCGCAGTCGATTCTGTTGGGGCATTGCTTTGCATATTCATTCCTTAACAAGTGGGTGGCCACATCAGCGACACTGGGATTTTCGGGACTCAACCCCGTCAATCCGGTAGCCAACCATTGGCCCAGTACTGCAGGTTATCGCCGCGCAAGATAAAGTCGCGCAGCACCACTTCACGTAATTCGTCGCCCATCCGGTAGCTGGCAATCGGGTCCGCCAGGTGCATACGGATGGCCTCCAGCCATTCTTCGGTGCTATTGGTGAGGACCCGGGTACAAGGCAGGTGCCCCCGGTAAGCCTCGGTATCCGAACAAATGACCGGATAGCCGCACGCACCGTATTCCAACAGGCGGAGGTTACTTTTACAGTCGTTGAAAATATGAAATTCCAACGGCGCCAGGGCCAAGTCCAGATTCAGGCTGGCAAGTTTTGCCGGATAAAGCGCCAGGCTCACGCCCGGATGAAACTCATGGACATAAGGCTTGAGCAAATCGGGGCACATGCCAAAGAAAACCCATTCGACTTCGTCGGCCAACTCCCGAACGACATCGGCAATAAGCTCCAGGTCGCCACGGTGACTGGTGCCGCCGCCCCAGCCGATACGCGGCTTGCTGGAGGTCGCACGCTGGCTTCTGAGCTGGTTCCACAGGCCGGCAGCCAGCATGTTCGGTACCACGCGGATATCGTGGTGCATGCTCGACAAAGCATCCGCCAACGGATGAGTGGACACTACCACCCGATCACACAGACCGATCCCCTGGCGTAGCAAGTCCTCGAGATTGTCCGGCATATTGCGGCGGTGTTCGTTTTTTTCCGGGACCCTGGCGATGTAGTCATCCAATTCGTAGATGCGCATGGCATTGGAGTAAGTCTTGACTTGAGCGATGTCCTTGAACTTACCCACGTTATAGCGACCTTGAAGCACGATCACATCCGGTGACTGGCGCTCGATGTCGATGATCGAGGGCGTATCGTAGGCAACACGTCCCACGACTCGCCCAGCCGCTTCCAGTTCGAATAACGGTTGGCTGACGCGGTAATGCCCCACCGCCGAGGTATTGACCGCCAGCCCCAGGATCGAAGGGACGTTGCGGGTGATCAATGGATTCCAGCCGGTGCGTGGTCCGGGCTCGAGGCTGAAGCTTTTCCCAGTCAGGGTCAGGTTACGGTTGTAGGCAGGATCGTTGGCGATCCTGGGCAACCAGCGCTGATAGAACGCCTCTTGTTCGTGCTCCAGCCGCTGCTTCCATGAAGGATCACGACTGGCTTCCACGCCGGACACCAGCACGACATCACTGTAAGGCGTGGTGACGATCAGGTAGCCGTTTTTTCCGACCTGCTGGCATAACTCCAGAGCGTTGATACGCTGCGTTGTGATCGACTCATCGAACCCGCCGGCCTCCTTCAGAACCTGCTTGCGCACCAACATGCAGTGATCGCCGACAGCGCTCCAGTTCTGTACCGTCTGCAAGCGTTGCATATAGCCGCCAGACGTGACCGATTCGTTGACGAAGGCCCTGCCCGCCAGCCCACCCAGTCCCATGATCATGCCGGCGTCGATGACCCGGCCTTGCTGGTTGAGTGTGCGAGGCCCCACGATACCGACCTCGGGACGTTGCCCATGATTGAGCAGTTCTTCCAGCCAGGCGGCTTCCAGCACGATGCAATTGGGGTTGAGCAACAACAGGTATTCGCCGCGGGCATGCTGTACGGCGAAATTGCGGATCACCGCTTCGCTATCGCTTCCCGGGTGCAAGAATATTCGCAACTTTTCACTGCTCAGCTCGGCCATGGCCCGCAGCCAATGCTGCAGCTCGGCGTTTTCACTGGCGTTATCGACGATGATGATCTCGTAGTGCGGATACGCGGTCGTACTGATCAGGCTGTTGACGCAACGCTCCAGCGCGCCCAGGTCATCCTTGACGCTGATGACGATAGACACCAGGGGGCGCTCGGCGAACAGGTAATCGATACGCGGGACCAACGCCAGGAGAGGCCCTGGGTGCAGCCGGTGCGGCACGCCGATACGCTGTAGATGAGCGCCGATCAATTGGGCGTTTTGCTCGATGACCTCAGGCAACGACAGCCATTGGGCAAACGAAAACGTCGATTCGACCTGGATTTCCGGAATGTGCCCAATGACCTGCGGCCCATCCGTTTCCACCAGTCGCCAGATCAAATCATGGGGCGCCAACTCGCCCAGGCTCGGATCGAATCCACCCGAGGCCAGAACTCGGGCACGCTCGAAGGCCAGTGTCCGACCTACATAGGGATAACCGCGCATCAGGTCGAGATTGAAGTCGGGCTTGAAGATCGGCGCCATCGACTTGTCATCCAACAGCGCACCTTCATCGCTGTAGAGACAGGCAGCAGCCGGCAAGCTGACAATCCGGTCGGCCATGATCAGGAGCGCAGACTCGGTCAAGCGATCGCCGGCACGCAGCAGGTAGAACCAGTCAGCGCCGTCCAGTTGAGGCAACAGCCCGTTGAGCTGCTGCACCCAGTTCGCTTGCAGCCCAAGGCGCAGGACGTGGTTGTCCACAGCCTGGCGACCATTGGACAGCAACAGCACCGATTCGCAGGCATACGCCTGGCCAGCGATACTCTGCAAGGTAATGCCCAACGCATAAGGATCGTCCTGCTCATCGATGATGATGGGGGTGATCGTTGGACGATAGGCCCAGCGGGCGATTTGCCGGGACAAGACCTGCTTGCGCAATGGGCTGAAACGTCGACACGTCAACCATTGTGCGTAGAGATCCGCGTAGCTTTCGATATCAGTGCCGACTTGCGAGCCGATGACGCCCTGGCGAGTCGCAATGATCGAATAGACGTTGATTTCTTCCCATTCGGATTCCCCTTGCTCCTTGTTCGGCTCCAGGGACTGGTAACGCACCCAGCCGCTGGCTGGCGCCGGTTCGCTACTGCGCTGGGCGAGCATCTCCTTGAGCCATGTCAGTTCCACCGCGGCCGCCTCAACCATCTTGTGCTGACGTTCGAGGCGCTCGGGATGCAACCGCTGGCCACTTCCCTCGGCGAAAAGCTGGACCAGATTACCCCGGCGCAACAGGCAGATGAACAAGGCGAAATCAAGGACCGCCTCGAAGCCTTCGCCGGGCCGCGTCAACGCTGGCAGCAAGGCCTCGACATCCGTACGGCGCATCAATGCGCCACTCAAACCGCCGAGAATATTACGGGTAGTCTTTTCAAAATACGCCAGCAGGTCGGTGCCATTGAACATCGCATCGAACTGCGTGATACCCGTGTTTTCAACGCGGACCGGCAAGGCATAATTGTCTGCATCGATTAAATGATGCTTGCTGATCACCAGCGATACTTGCGCATGCTCTTGCAAGATGGACGCCTGCTGACTGACGCAGGACGCTAGCAACTGGTCGTCATCGCACAGGAACTTGATGAACTCGCCCCGGGACTCTTCAAGACACCGCAACAGGTTCAGCTGGAATCCCAGCCGGGTCGGGTTGCGCAGGTAGCGCACCGCCACAGCGGAGCCCATGCCAACTTCCTGGACAATCTGCTCGACTCCATCGGTGCGGCAGTCGTCGCAGATGACAATCTCCAGGTTCTCGTAGGTCTGCTCGAGCGCGCTTTGCAAGGCGAGGCGGAAAAAGCGTGGGTTGAACGCGGGGATGGCAATGCTGACAAGAGGAGCTGATTTCACACGCATGGCTCTCAACCGGTGGGCGTCAACTCAGGCGAGAGCAGGACGTCCTGAATCGTATAAAGGAACGGGTCAGGGACCGCTCATGGTGTCACGGCCCCTGCCCTGGATCAGATTTTGTTGAACAATCCCAATTGAGTGATTTTGCTGAACGCCAACTGCGATGCCTGCAGCATCGTCTGCTGCAAGGTCAGACGCGTCATCACTTCGGCCGGGTCGGAGTCACGAATCGCCGATTGGGTCTGCGAGTTGGCGAGGACGAAGCTCTGATTGGTATCGCTCTGGGTATCGAGCGACTGGCCGCGACCGCCGACCGAACTCAACGCACTGGTCAAATGATCAGTGCCGCTAGCCAGATTACCCATCGCTGAAGCCAGCGCCGCATTCAATTTCTGGCCGGCGATGTTGTCGCCATCGACCGGTGTGTTCAACGCAGTCCGCAACTGGCTCACCGTGTCCAGGATGTTCTGCGTCTCGTGGGTATTGACCGCGATGCTGAATTGATCGTCGGCAGCCGGTGCACCATTGAGCGTGAAACTCACGCCGGATGCGGTGGCGACGTTGCCCGCCAGGGTGCCGCTGGACACCGGTTTGCTGTCAGCGGTCAGCGGCGCTGCGTACAGGTCGAAATCCGTGGCGCTGGTGAACTTCAGCACCGCCGCCCCCGTCGGGAAACTGGCGTGGTAGGCCACCGGATCGGTGATCTGGCTACCGGTGATCTGCGTCGCGGTGGCGTTGCCCGGGCTGCGGGCCGGCGTGAAAGTGTCAGGCTTGGCAGCCAGGGTGAAGGTGTGGCCGGGCAGCACCGTGCCGGCAACGTCGCCCGCATTGAGGTTGACATTCAAGGTCAGGTCGACGCCACGAAAAATCACGCTTTGCCCGGCCTGGCTGTCGGGGTTGATGACACCGCCCTTGCTGGCTTCAGCGGTCACATCGTTGCCACCCGAATCGGTGATTTTCAACTGCGTGCCGCTGACGAATTCCACCGTGTACGGCTCGCCACTGCGAAACTGGCTGTTGTAGGTCACGCTGGACGAGACTTGGCCGTTGCTCAACACAACGCGACCGTCATTCACCGCCGGCGCGGTCATGGTGACCTGGGTGCGACTGGTGTTGACGGCTTGTTGGAACGCTTCCCAGCCGGTGCTGTTGGTGGCCATCGACATGGTGTCGCCGATCGGCAGGTCCAGGGTCACCTGGTCGCCGTTGTAGCTGTAGGTGCCATCGCCGTTGCGAGTGAACGGTACGACATCGCCCTTGGAGCCGGAAAAGATGTATTTGCCGTTTTCATCCTTGGTGTTCATCAGGCTCAGCAACTGATCTTCGATCGACCCCAGTTCCGAGGCAACCGCTTTACGGTCCGCGTCGGTGTAGGCGGCGTTACCGGCACTGACGGCCAATTCCTTGGCGCGCTGCAGCACGTTGCCGATGCTGGTCATGACCGCTTCGGTCGTGCCCAGGGTCGCCTTGATGGTGGTGACGTTGGCTTCGTATTGGGAAAGCATCGAAGCCTGGTTGCCCAACTGCAGCAGACGCGAAGCGCCCACCGGATCATCAGCGGCGGTGTTCACGCGCACCAGGCTGCTGGCTTCCTCGCTGGTCTTGACCACCTTGGCGAAGTTTTTCTGGTAGTTCGCAGCCGTGCTTTCGTAGAACTGAGAGGTAGAAATGCGCATGGGCTACGGCTCCTTAAAGACTGTTGATCAAAGTACTGAAGATTTGCTGCGCCGCCTTGATGATCTGCGAGGAAGCGGTGTAGTACTGCTGGAACTTGACCAGGTTGCCGGTTTCTTCATCCAGGTCCACGCCCGACAGCGAATCGCGGGCGGTCTTGGCGTTGTCCAGGATCGCCCCAGTGGCGGCGCTGTCGAGCTTGCCCTGGGCGGCCTTGGCGCCGACGCCTTCCACCAGCTTGCCGTAGGCATCGTTCAGGGAAATGCCCTTGCTACTGGAGCCGGTGTCTACGGTCTTGGCGGTCTGCAGACCGGCCAGGACAGTACCGTTACGGTTGTCCAGGCTGCCGGCCTGGCTGAGGCTGACATTGATCGAGGCACCGTTGGATGGAGCACCGGCAATGGACATGTCGAACGTGACGGTGCGTTGTACCGGCGGCACGGACGAATCCATGATCGGGTTGCCACTGGCGTCCTTGAGCGGAACGCTCAGGCTCAAGGTGTTGCTTTCGCCGGGCTTGATCGTGCCATTGCTGATCTGAACACCTTTGGCATCGAGCAATTGATAAGCCTGGCTGGTGCCATCGGCGGACGTCGCGCCGAACACCACCTTGACCGGCATGGAGTTCTTGATGCCGTTCTGGATGATGGTCGTGGTGGCTGCGTCGTAGATGTCCAGCTTGGTGGTCATGCTTGGCTGACCGCTGGCCGGGATGGTCAGCGTGCCGCTGCCCCCTGGCACGATGGCGGCGCCCAACGGCGCGGCAATCGCCAGCCGCTTGGAGTCGGTCATCTCGGTCTTGATGTTGGCCGCCGCGTTGCGGGTCGGGGTGAGCTTGAACGAGTCGCCGGCGGCTGCGGTGCCGTTGGCGAACGTCATCGAAAAACCGTCGATCACCGGCGGTGGCGTGGTCGCGGTGTTGAACGCGCCCATCGAGGTGCCGTCGGGCAGGCGCTGGACGGTGTAGTCCGTGCCGCTGGTGAACGTCACCTTGTAGTCGTTGGTGGTCAGCTTGCCGGAGTCTTTGATGGCGATGTTGAAGTTGCCGGAGCCGGCGCTGTTGTTCAACGACGCAACGCTGCGCTGGCTGACCTGCGCGGCGCTGTTGATGTTAGTGAACAGGTTGGAGCCGAAGGCCCCGTTCATGTCGATGCCCGAGGCCTGAACGCTGTTCATCTGGTCGGCGACCACCAGGGCCACGCGCCCCAACTCGTTCATGGCCGGGTCGAGCACGGTACTGCGGTAGCGCATCAGGCCACCGATCTCGCCGCCGGTGAGCACCGACGTCAGGTCCATGGAGCTGGAACCGCTGTTGAGCTGGATGCCCATGCGCCCCGGATCGTTCTTGTCCGGCACCGCTTCCAGGGTATTGACGATGTTGCCCATTACCAACGGCTGACCGGAGCCCAGGTAGATGTCCAGGCTGCTGCCGTTCTCGACAACCTGTGTGCCGGTGAAGGTCGACAGTTGGCGAATGGTTTCGCTGCGGGCATCGAGCAGGTCGTTGGGGGCGCCACCGGCGTTGGAAACTTCGGAGATTTTCTTGTTCAACTGCGCAACGGTGGCCGCCAGGTTGTTGACCTGATCGACCATGTTCGACAGGTTGCCATTGATATTCTGGCTCTGCTCCGTCAACTGGTTGGAAATCGAATTGAAACGGTTGCTCAGAGACTGGGCATCGCTGAGCAGCAACTGCCGGGACGCATCGTCACCCGGCTTGGCATTGACGTTCTGCACCGAGGCGAAAAACTTGGTCAGTGCGCCATTGAGACCGGTGCCGCTGTCCGACAGCAGGGAGTCGAGCGGAGTGATCTGCCCTTGGTAGGCCGCCGCGTCGCTGTTGAGCGACGTGGTGGTTTTCAGTTGCGCTTCAAGGAAGGCGTTGTACACCCGGCGCACATCGGCCAGGGTCGTGCCGGAACCAATGAACACGTTGCCGTACTGGTTCGACGCCTTGGTGGTCTGCACGGTCTGCTGACGCGAATATCCAGCGGTATCGACATTGGAAATGTTGTTACCGGTGGTCACCAACGCGGTCTGGCTTGCGGACAGACCCGACATCCCTATATTGAGCAAACTCATGGTTCAGACCTTATAAAGTCGTGGTGGCACCAGCCGAAGCGTAGTTTTGGTAACTCGTCATCTGCCGGGCTATGTTCGAAATCTTGCTGGCGTAGTGCGGGTCGGTGGCGTAACCGGCCTTCTGCAATTCGCGTACAAACTGTTCGGGGTTATCGGCCGACTTCAGCACATCTTGATAGCGACTGTTGCTTTGCAGCAGGTTGACCAAGTCATGGAAACTGTCGCGGTACGAGGCGTAGGAACGGAACTCGGCCGTCTCCTTGACCATCGCGCCATTGCGGAATTCGCTGGTGATCGCCCGCGCCGAATCGCCCTTCCAGTTGGCGCTGGCCTTGATGCCGAACAGGTTGTGACTGCTGCTGCCGTCGGGCTGGCGCATCACCGATTTGCCCCAACCGGTTTCCAGGGCGGCCTGGGCCACCAGGTAGCGTGGATCGACACCGATGCGGTCGGCGGCTTCCTTGGCCATTGGCAGCATGGCGTTGACGAATTCATCGGCATCGCGGAAGGCCTTGCGCGCCGGTGCCAGCGGTGGCTGGGCCACGGCGCGACCATAGACCTGCATGTCCCCTTTCGGCTCGGAAGCCTTGAGCGCGGCCAGCCAGTCGCCATTGGCCAGTTCGCCAGTGGTCGGCTTGATGGCGGCGATGGCGCGATCCGGCAGCAGGTTCTGCGCAGGGACATCGGCATTGGCCGAGGCCGAAGGCACCAGCCCGGCGAGCAGGCGGTCAGCCAGTTTCGGCGGCAGGGCCAGGCGACGCTGGTTGAGCAGTTCCATGTCGTTGCGGTGGACGCCCTCGGCGCCTTGCGGCGCACTCACGGCCCGCGAAGCCCACAACGGACGCTGGCCGTTGGTGCGCGACAACGGACCATCGGTGGGCAAGGTCCCGGCCGCCACTGGTGTCTGGACCGGCGCCTTGGCGACCTTGTCCAGTACTTCTTGCTGTTTGGCCGCCGACAACGTCGCCGCCTCACCGGGCGCCAGTGGCTTGTTCTTCGACATCTGGCGCAGCAGCACATCGGCCAAGCCGATACCACCACCTTCGCGGGACATGGAAACGGCCAATTGCTGGTCGTACATTTCCTGGTATTGCTTGGCTTCCGGCGTGTTCAGCGGGTTGTCCTTGCCCAAGGCCTCGGTGGCCGAACGCATGGACTTGAGCATTTCACCGAGGAACAGCGATTCGAATTCCTGCGCCACTTTACGCAGGTTGCCGTCGCTGTTCTTGTCGCCGACCTTGAGCTGGTTCAGGCGATTCAAATCCGAGTAGGACCCCGAATCGCCGCTGATCAAGGCGCCTTTGCGCATATCCACCATGGCCGCGTTCCTTAAATCACGATCAGGTCGGCTTGCAACGCGCCGGCCTGCTTCAAGGCTTCGAGAATGGCCATCAAGTCGCCCGGCGCCGCGCCGACCTGGTTCACCGCCCGGACGATTTCATCCAGGGTCGTGCCCGGGCCGAACTTGAACATCGGCTTGGCTTCCTGCTCGGCATTGACCCGCGAACGCGGAACCACGGCGGTCTGGCCGTTGGACAATGGCCCCGGCTGGCTGACGATCGGGTCTTCGGTGATGGTCACGGTCAGGCTGCCGTGGGTCACGGCGGCCGGGGAAACCTTGACGTTCTGGCCGATGACAATGGTGCCGGTGCGCGAATTGATGATGACTTTCGCCACCGCCTGGCCCGGATCGACCTCGAGGTTCTCAAGGATCGACAGATAGTCGACCCGCTGGCTCGGATCCAGCGGCGCAGTGACACGGATCGAGCCGCCGTCGATGGCCTGGGCCACGCCTGGGCCAAGCATGTCGTTGATCTTGTCGACGATGCGCTTGGCGGTGGTGAAGTCGGAACGGTTGAGGTTCAACGTCAGGCTGTTGCCCTGGTTGAAACCGCTCGGCACCGCACGTTCCACCGACGCACCGCCGGGAATGCGACCGGCCGACGGAACGTTGACGGTGATCTTCGAACCGTCACGTCCCTCGGCATCGAAACCGCCCACCACCAGGTTGCCCTGGGCGATGGCGTAGACGTTGCCATCGATACCCTTGAGTGGCGTCAGCAGCAACGTACCGCCACGCAGGCTCTTGGAGTTACCGATGGACGAAACGGTGATATCCACTTGCTGACCAGGCTTGGCGAATGCCGGCAGATCGGCACTGACCGACACCGCCGCGACGTTCTTCAACTGCACGTTGCCAGAGCCGGCCGGCACCTTGATGCCGAACTGCGACAGCATGTTGTTGAAGGTCTGCAGGGTGAACGGGGTCTGGGTGGTCTGGTCGCCGGTGCCGTTCAGGCCCACGACCAGGCCGTAGCCGATCAACTGGTTGGAACGCACGCCGGAAATGCTGGCGATGTCCTTCAAACGCTCGGCCTGAGCGGTAAAGGCGGCGGACATCACCAGGACACCGATCAACAGCTGCTTAAGATTCAACTGGGCCACCTAGAAAGGGAACTTCGGGCTGAGGAAGAAACGGTCGAACCAGCCTGGCTGACTCGCATCGGCAAAGGCACCGGTGCCCGAATAGGTGATGCGCGCATCGGCCACACGAGTTGACGGAACAGTATTATCGGTAGAGATGTCATCGGCGCGAACCATGCCGGCGATGCGCACCAGCTCGTCACCGGTGTTGAGGGTCAGCCACTTCTCGCCCCGTACGGCAATGATGCCGTTGGGCAACACATCGGCGACGGTCACGGTGATCGAACCGGTCAGGCTGTTGCTCTGGCCCGACTGACTGTCGCCCTTGGTGGCCCGGTCGGCGCTGTAACCGGCGTTGAGGCTCAGGTCATTGCTGCCGATCGGGTTGTTGGTGGTCAGGCTGGAGCCGAACAACGAGGTCAGGCCGACGCTGGTCTCGCTGGTCTTGTCGATCTGCGAGTTGGCGTTCTTGCTGGCCTGGGTTCGCTCGTTCAGGGTGATGGTGATGATGTCACCGACCCGGAAGGCCTTGCGGTCGCTGTACAGGTTCTGCTCGAAGCCGGCCTGGTAGATCGAGCCATTGTTGGCGGCAGCCGGCAACGGCGTGCGTGGCAACACCGGAGCGTAATACGGGTCATTGGGCCTGGGTGTCGGCGCGACACAGCCCGCGAGTGCGGTGATGCCACTCAGTGCCAGAACAGATACGAAGCGTTTCATGACCCTACCTCTTGGTGTTGCAGGCGACCCTGGGGCCGCCCTGTCTACGTGGTGACGGACGTTGTGACGATTACAGATTCTGCGTAACGAACGAGAGCATCTGGTCGGCGGTGGAGATCACCTTGGAGTTCATCTCGTAGGCACGCTGGGTGGTGATCATGTTGACCATCTCCTCGACGGTGCTCACGTTGGAGGTTTCCAAGGTGTTCTGCAGCGTGGTGCCGAAACCGTTCAGGCCCGGGGTGCCGACTTGCGGTGCGCCACTGGCAGCGGTTTCCAGGAACAGGTTGTTGCCCACCGCTTGCAGGCCGGCCGGGTTGATGAAGTCGGCGGTCTGCAGGTTGCCGATCACCTGGGCGGCCGGGTTGCCCGCCACGGTGATGGACACGGTGCCGTCACGGCCCACCGTAAAGGTCTGGGCATCGTTCGGAATGACGATCGCCGGCTCCAGGGCGAAACCGCTGGCGTTGACGATCTGACCGTTGGAGTCGAGGTGGAACGTACCGTCACGGGTGTAGGACGTGGTGCCGTCCGGCTGCAAGATCTGGAAGAAACCGCGACCGTCGATGGCCATGTCCAGCGGCTGCTCGGTGGTCTGCAGGCTGCCGGCGTTGAAGTTTTTCTGGGTGCCGACAATGCGTACACCCGTACCCACTTGCAGGCCCGACGGCAATTCGCTGTCTTGGGTCGACTGGGCGCCAGGCTGGCGTTTTACCTGATACAGCAGGTCCTGAAACTCGGCGCGATCACGCTTGAAACCCGTGGTCGAAACGTTCGCCAGGTTGTTGGAAATAGTGGAAAGGTTGGTGTCCTGGGCGGACAGACCTGTTTTGGCAACCCAAAGAGCCGGAAGCATTCGATTCTCCTCGTACGCCTGTTTTTCGGCGCAGCGCTGTAATTAATGATTAGATCTGCAAGACCCGAGCCATGGCTTCATCGCCTTCTTTGGCGGTGTTCATCATCTTGACGTGGAGCTCGAACTGCTTGGCCAAGGCCAGCACCGAAGTCATTTCATCCACGGCGTTGACGTTGCTCGCCTCCTGGAAACCCGACACCAACTGCACGTTGGCATCAATGGGCGCCGGCTGGCCGTCCTTGGTACGGATCGAACCGTCCAGGCCCTTGGTCATGTTCTTGAGGTCCGGGTTGACCAGCTTGATGCGGTCCACTTCAGCCATCACCCGCGGGCCTTCGCCCATGGCGCGAATGCTGATGGTGCCGTCCTGGCCGATTTCGATTTTCTGCTCTGGCGGCACGGCGATCGGACCGCCGTTGCCCATCACCGGCATGCCGTTGCCGGCCCGCAGCACGCCCAGGGCGTCGACATTGAGGCTGCCGGTGCGCACGTAGCTTTCACCGCCGTCGGGGTTCTGCACGGCCATCCAGCCCGGCCCGCTCACCGCGACGTCGAGGTCACGACCGGTTTCCACCAGTGCACCCGGGGTGAAGTCAGTAGCGGGACGCTCGGACAGGGCAAAGGCCCGCGCCGGAAAGCTGTCACCGAACACCGGCATCGAGCGCGCCTGCTCCAGGTCTTTCTGAAAACCATTGGTGGAGATGTTCGCCAGGTTGTTGGCATGGGCCCGTTGCGCCAGGGCGTTCTGGCTGGCGCCGGTCATTGCCACATAAAGGTACTTGTCCACTGTCGTTCCTCTGCATGCCGGACGTTTGCCGCCCACTGCTGTGTTGCACAGCCTTAAGCAATTTGCAGACCAACTTTTCCCTGACGCCACACAGGCCTGTAAACAAAGGGCTTGAGGGGGGTGGTGAGCTTGTGGGGATGTATCAAAGACGAAAAACCGGCGCAGTTATGCCGGTAAGTGGCAAGTGTCAGCCCTTGATCCCCCGGGGCGGCTGGGTGCACTCCCCTGCCGCCTCTGAGGTCTGCGTCAGTCAGGCATCCATCCCTTGATCCAATGCGCCGCATAGGCATCGTCGAAGACCCAGTTGTCCAGCACTTGCTCGCGCAGTCGCGCGGCTTGGCGCCGTGAGGCTTGCCGATCAGCCAGGTGATCACGAATTGCCTCCAGCCATTGTTCTCGACTGTTAGCCACGCGCGTGATGGCGAGATCACCCAGGTAATCGGCGGTATCGCTGCCGATCACGCTGTAGCCGCAAGCGGCGTACTGCAGATGATCCAGTGAACTTGCGCCTTCGTCGGCCTGGCCGAAGCCCCGAGGCGCGAGGACAATATCAAGATTGAGGCTTGCCATGACATCGGGATTGTCGTGAACGTCATCATGAACCTCGCTGGCCAGCGGTTGCAGATACGCCGGCACATCACCCCACAGTACCCACTCCACCTGACCGGCCAGCGCTTGCATCAGCTCGATGATCAACGGCTGAACGAAGGGTTGCGCCGGATCGATATCGCAGCCTATGCGAGGCATGTCAAACGCCTGGCGCACATTGGGGAGATTGCGCCATCTGCCATCCAGACGCGTTTCAAGGACGCGAATATCGTGGTGCAGTCCGGCACAGGCTCGAGCCATCGCAGGCGTCGCCACAATGATGCGGTCGACCAGGCTTGCCGCTTGTTGCAGTGAAGTCGCCCACCCAGGGATCGCTGGCGTCAGCGCATCCAACTCAAGGACCTTGAAGGCCTTGGAGAGGGTATTGATGCGCTGCATCTGCTCCAGACGCAGCGGGTCGGCCTGATGCTGGAAGACAATGATATCGGGGTTGTAGCGCGCAAGCGTCGTTGCCGGTAAAAGGCTATTGCTGATGCAGCCTTCGATTTTGCCGCAGTCACGCAAAGCAGTGAACGGCTCGACAACTCGCAGATTGGCGGCTTTTGCCGACTTCGCAGGGTGTACCAGCACCACCGGAAGCGGTCGCCAGGACAGCGGGCGCCAGGTCAACTCGTTGATAGCTTCCAGTTCGAAGCCGGCACCGCGCAACGACAGGTTGCTGTTGTAGGCGGGATCATTGGCCAAGACACTCAACCATTTGCTCAAGGCCTGCTCTTGTTCCATGGCGAAGCGTTGCTGGTTGAATGGGTCCTTGCCGACACTTGACCAGGTCGCTTCACCCTCATGCAAGAGCACGGCATGGGGTGTCCAGACATTCAGGTAGCCAAGGTTCGCCACTTTCAGGCACAGGTCCAGATCGTTGCAGGTGACTTGGAACTGCGCGTCGTCCATACCACCGGCTTCCAGATAGATCGCTGTGCGGATCATCAGGCAGGCCGCACTGACCGCGCTGGTGTTCTGGTCGACCAACAGGCGCTGCATGTAGCCGCCGCCGTTGGCCGCCTGATCGGTGAATGGGCTGCCGGCGGGGCCGCGCAGGCCAGTAATCAGGCCTGCATGCTGCACGGTGCCCGCCGGGGTAATCAGCTTGGCGCCGACGACCCCCACTTCCGGGCGCAAGGCGTGATTGAGCAACTCGTCCAACCAATCTTCGCGAATGATTGCCGTATCGTTGTTCAACAACACCAGGTATTCGCCGCGCGCCTGGCTGGCCGCCAGATTGTTCATGGCGCTGAAGTTGAACGGATGGGGGAAGCGGATGACGCGGATCTTGTCACCTCCAATCGACTCCATCTCGCT
Organism: Pseudomonas sp. NFACC56-3; assembly: GCF_900100025.1. Taxonomy (NCBI): domain Bacteria; kingdom Pseudomonadati; phylum Pseudomonadota; class Gammaproteobacteria; order Pseudomonadales; family Pseudomonadaceae; genus Pseudomonas; species Pseudomonas sp. NFACC56-3. Next base: position 78,701 of record NZ_FMTK01000015.1, read on the forward strand.
CAGCCAGGTGAGTGCCTCTTCGGTCTCGCTGCCATTGTCGATCAGAATGATCTCGAAATAGGGGTAGCGGGTCTTCGACAACAGGCTTTCCACGCAGCGCTGCAACAGTGGCAACTGGTCCCGGGTAGGAATCAGGATCGACACCAAGGGCTGCTGATCATGACCGTACTTGATGTGGTAATGCCGGGCCGGTTCCTGCAGGACCCTGGCGTTCGCGTAGCCGCGATTATCCAGGTGCCGTTGCAGGGCAAGGCGCTCGTCCGGGCTATCGACAAGGTGGGGTGCGTTGCTTGCCACCAGCGGTTCGCTCAGGTGGGCAATGCCGTTCATGCTACCGCTTTCGATCAGTCGCAGGATCAAATCCAATTCAAGCGCTGCGGGCACTTGCGGGTCGTAACCGCCAACCTCCAGCGCGAGCCCGCGACGGATCAGCCAATGGCTGGCCATGGCCAATGGCAGGCTCAAGAGGTAGTCGAGGTTGATATCAAGTCGGAAAACCGCTTGAGGACCATTCTCCGAGCGATACATGCCATCGCAATAAATCATTCGGCAGCCATCGGCACCCGGCAGCTCCAGATCGAGCATCAACGTGCCAGCGGGCAGGACCTCGTCGCCAGCCGTCAGCAGCATGATCCAGTCGCTGTCGTCCGCCTGCAGAATCTCGTTCAGTTCGAAGCCCCCCGGGTTGACGCATGTCAGCCAGTGCAGACTATCGGGCAGATTGGCAGGCGATGGCGAGGTGCTCAGGACCACCATGCGCAAGCTGATCGATGAGCGTGATCGCCACAACGCAAGACTTTCCAGGGTATCGCTCAAGGCATTGAAATCGCCCAGGGGATCGCGCACCAACAGCATCAGGCTGGTTTGTCCGCTGAGTTGTTGACGACGCTTGTCGACAAGTTGCTGCTGGATCGGCGTCAGTACGCGGTTACGCAGCCAGTCCTTGACGGAAGGTACGCGAACATCAATGGCATGCTGGATGGCAGCTTGCTGAGTGATATCGATGAAACGCTCCAGCTGAGGCCAAAAGGCCTTTTCAAGGTCCAGCCAGCGCCTGCGCGCCTGCATCACCGTTGCGCGGGCGCGCTCCAGTCCACCCAACTCGTCATAGAGCGCCGAGCCCGCATCACCAAACTGCTCGACGAAAGGCTGGGTCTTGACGTGACCGCCGGGCATGTAGATCACCGGGCAGCCACAGAGCATGGCTTCGGTGCACGTCGCTGAGATCTCGTAACTGTAAAGCGTTGAAGCGGTTCGGAAAATCTGCGCCAGCTCGGCCAGGGTCTTGGGGTTGGCCATGCTCAGGACTTCGATATCGTCCGGCAGCAGCGAATAGTCCACCTTGGTCTTGTCGAAGCGGTGCAGATACAGGTAGTTGCCACTGCGCTGCACCGGCTCGGTTGGCGGCGAAAACAACTCCGAGTCGATGACGGGCAACAGGAGCAAGTTGTTGCTCTGGCTATCGCCGCCAAAATCCTGGGTGTAATAAAAGAACAGGTCTGACTTCTGCACGCTGATCGCACGGCCGGTGAGAAAGCCTTCGCGATTGAGGAGATAACGCGCCACGATTGGAGCGCCAACCGGGTTGCCGTCCATCACTTCGGGATAGACCGCAATCGGCGCCAAGCCGATCGACCGATGGTGCCGCCGCAGTTCATCGGTCAGGATCGGCGTGCGCAGTTTCGGGTTGACCTGGCATGGGGTGAGATAGGCCTCGTAGCCGGACAGGTTCAGGACGTGGCACAGGTAGTGCAGCACGCATACCCCCGAAGAGGTCTCCCGATAGTTAGGGGCAACAATGTAGTAGGGGTGACGCGGCTTGCCATGCACGGATGGGGTGATCATACGGTTGCCTTGAGGCTGGAGGGCTGCTCACAAATGACGAAGACACTGGCGCACAGGTCTGGATAGACCATCCCCAGCGCATGGCAGGCATCCATGAAGCGGTCATCGATCAGTTGGGTCTCCAGGGCCTTGTCCAGCTGGAAGTTGGCCAATGGCTTGAAGAACACCCCACCACGGTGACTCACTTGCCAACCGGCGCTGCGTACTTCGTGATCGAGGGTGTCGAGGGTGTAGGTGATCCGGTGGCCATGCAGCCGCTCGCCTTCGGTCACGGCACTGTTGTGTTCGATCAAGCCCATCTTGACGGCGATCTGCCGCGAAGGGGCATTGGCGTTCGGTACGGCGATGAACAGGCGACCGCCGGGAGCAAGCCAGTTCCGCACGCGCTTGAGCACCGCCTGGCGGTCGTCGAGATGCTCCAGGGTGTGGATCAGGAAAATGTTATCGAAGCGCGGCTCCAGCTCGGCCTCTTCAAAGGTACTGCAGACGAACTTGACGCCTGAGCCAACCTTTTTCCGGGTGACGTCAATCAGGTCGCTGGCCGCCTCGATGACCGTCAGGTCGGCAAAGCGCTCGGCGAACAGCGTCGTAAAAGCCCCCTCGAAGCAGCCCATTTCCAGGGTCGGCCCCTCCGCCAGCCAGGGACCGAAGCTGTCCAGCATGTAGCGTCGCAGGCGCGCATCGAAGTCGTAGAAGTAGCTGCGATGAGCGTTATCCTGGAACTCTTTGTTGTAATCACGTACGGACATGGCGTTATTCCTGGCTTTTCCTGTAGAAACGATGCTCTTCAGGTTGGTACCACTCATGGAGGGTCGAGGGAGTACGGGCATACCACCCCAGCAGTTGTTGCATGCTCGGTGTTTGCGAGCGGCAGAAGTCTTCGCCCAAAGCTCGGCAATAATCGAACTGCGGTTTGAAATAGCTTCGCGTGAAGGTCAGTGTCAGGCAGCGTCGTGGCTGGTCGGTACGATTGACGCCGGCGGCATGCCAGATACGTGAGTCGAACAAATAGATCGAACCGGCGCTGCCCAAAGCCTTGCGGGCCTGTGCCTCGAATACCTGAGGGTCGGGTTTTTCAGGAGCGGTGTGCGAGCCTGGCAGAAACAGGGTAGCGCCGTTGTCGACGGTGAAGTCGTCGAGCAATACCAGCGCCTGGGCCATCTGCATGGACTCGGCTGACCAGGAACGCACGTCCCGGTGCACGTTACGCACGTAGGCATCAGTGCTGTTCAGGTTGTTCAGGCCGCCGAACGAATTGAGAATCGCAGCACCGCCCAGCATATGCCGCAGGACATCGACAATCCCCCATTCGGCGAATCGATCGAGCAATTCGACGAAACGGGTATCTGGCGCAAGTATATGGTGCGCGGTCTGCTCGGTTCGCTGAGTGATGCCGTTCTCCAGTTGTACCCGACGGCAACGGTCTATGGCACACGCCAGGTCTTCACGCAGTTGGTCGAGCAACGGATCGGTAATCAGCGAGGGCAGGCAGACGTAGCCGTTCGCTTGCAGCTCCTGCAAGATCGGATTCACAGGCTGTCCCCCCGCGCGGCTTGCCATGCGCGATACTCCTCGGCGCTCACGCCAAGCATGATGCGATCCCAACGCTGCCCCTTGCGGTAGTACCACTGGCGCTGCACGCCCTCAATGACCCAAGGGGTCTTGCGCGTATAGGTCGCCAACGACGCTGCGTTGTACTCGATGATGGTGGTCGAGAGACGACTCAGGCCCAGTTCGTCGAAGGCATAGCGCATCACCGTGGCGATCACGTCGGTGCCGTGGCCTTGGCCACGCAGGGAGGGATCACCGATCATCATGCCGTGTTCGGCTGTGCGGTTCTTCCAGTCGATACTGACCAGGTTCGCCGTACCGATCAGGCCATGGCCCGGGACCTCGATACCGAAGCGCTGGTTGAGCGAGTCGTTCTTGAGACCCAGCAGCCAATCCCGTTGCGCTTCCCGCGATGTGGGGAAATGCCAGCCACCCAACAGACTCCAGAGGGTTTCGTCGTTGGACCACTGATGCAGCAGCGGCAAGTCCTCGAGCTCCAGCGCCCTGAGCAGGATGCGTTGACCTAGAATGCTCATGATTTCCCCGTGTTCTGAAGGATGGCGTCGGCGAGACGATTCATGTCATCGACGTTGTATCGCTGGTCGATCGGCAGCGGCAGCAAGCACTGTGCCCAATCCTTTTCCATGGGCGGCGCCGTTGGGCTGCTCAGCACTTCACGCCAATAGCTGGGTACATAGATGTGTTGGTCCAGCAGTTGAGCGTGTAGCCGGAGCGCCGTCTCGGCGGACTTGACCAGCAGCGGGTAACACAATGCGGCAACGGGCTGCGCGGGCCAGATGGCAAAGCGGTTGAGGGGGTCCAGGCGCCCGCGCAAATGCGCCAGGTTGTCTATCCTGCGCCTGGCAACTTCGTGGTAATCGATACTGTCGAGCAGGCGCGCGGTACTGGCGGCCATGGCCTTGATGCCATCGCTCTCCAATGCCTGTTCCAATGCCTGGAAGCTTGCATAGTGATGTTGCGAAGGGTCTTCAAGACGCCCCAGCAGCGCGGCAAAACGCCCCTGTGAGCGACTGGTCGGCGCTTGCGGCAGATCAGCGGGCGCATTGACCAGCCAGCCACCATCGGCAACGCCGACGAACTTACGGGGTGAATACAGGGTTGCAATCCCAGGCTGCGGCCGGGAAAACAGCGCCTGGGAATTATCCACGATCAATTGCTCGCCGTAGCGAACAGCGAGCACTTGGCCGATGTAGTCGGCCTTGAGTCCAAAGTAATCGACGAACAGCAGTGCCTCATCGGCTTGCAGGGCTGGGAAGTCCGGCAGCTCAAGCCGTTCGGTCAATGCATAGCGCAACACCTCGATGCCGGATCCGCGCAGCACATCCTGCATGACATCGCAGATGTAGAAAGGCAAATGAACCCGGCGCAGGCTGCGCGCCATTACCAGTGCCTTGAAGGCCGAGCGGGCCGAGTTGAAGGCAACGGCCTGCGGGTAAGGATTATGCCCTTTGCGCAGCTCCAGTTCGAAATAACCGCCGATGGCTTCAGGCACGGACAATTTCTCCACCTTTTGCCCAGGCCCCCACGGTCTGCACGTCGTTGTACATCAAGACGTCGAGAATCGACAGGCCGGGCACGAAGGGTTGTTCACGCCCTCCCTGCCGGTAGTCGGGCAAGGTCGCCTTGAGCAACTCAAGGGTAATACCAACCTGTTGGAATACCTCGGCCTGGTAGAGGTGACCGCCATTGACGGGATTGAGGTAGTGAGTGCCGGCGCAGGCCTGGACCACTTCGAGCACCCGATCCTGGGCTTTGCTGTCCGCGCAAATCGACAGATCGCTGGAGCGCATGATCGGCGTTTGCAACCCTATCAGTGCGCAGCAGGCTCGCAGGATTCGTTCGTTGAGCTCGGCAATGCTCGAAGCCGGCTCGACCAGCAGCGCTTCCAGCCACGCCAGCATGTGCGGAGCGTGGGGCGCGTGGCGATAAGCGAAACTCAGCTTGTTGAGGATATCGCCAGGGTCGAACGTCTCGGCAATACGTTTTTCCATGATCTGCTGAGTGTGACTGCCCTTGCTCAGTGGTACACGGAACCACTTCGGTTCCTGCTCCAGCAGATAACGGTTGCGTTCGATCCAGCCGTTCTTGATGAACTGCACATTGTCGTAGATGACAAAACAATCGACAGCGGCGATCAGCTGGAAATAACCCAGGTATGGCAGGAAATAAGGTTGCATGAGCGCAACCCGGTACTGCTCGTCAGCTGCAGGGACGCACTTCTTCAAGGTATTGGCCTGGCTCATGCCACCCGGGCCCTGAGCAGTACCTCGATGATTCGCGCCTGGGTCTGCGGATCGAGATCCGGATAGATCGGCAGGCAAAGTACCTGGCGGGACACCTTGTAGGCATTGCTCAATTGAGAGAGGTCCGAACTGGGGAGACCGCGATACATTGGAAACTCGCATATCAGCGGGTAGAAATACCGGCGCACGAGAATGTTTTCTGCGCGATAGCGGTCGTACAGCTCATCCCGACTCACCCCGAACCGCTCGCCATCGACCAGGATCGGACAATAAGCGAAATTCCAGTCCAGCCCCTGCGGTTGCTCCAGCAGGCTGATACCGGGAATGCCCTCCAGGGCGCTCCGATAATACTCAAACACCTTTTGCCGACGGCTGAGGGCCTCATCGATGTAGCGTAACTGCAGCACGCCGAACGCCGCCTGCAGTTCGTTCATCTTCCCGTTGATGCCGGGAGCCATGACCGTGACTTCATCGGCGAAACCGAAATTCTTCAGGTAATCGATACGCTGCTTGATTTTTTCGTCGCGACAGATGATGGCGCCGCCTTCGAATGTATTGAAGACCTTAGTGGCGTGGAAGCTGAGGATCGACAGGTCCCCGTTGTTGAGGACGCTTGCGCCGTTATGCCGGACCCCGAAGGCATGTGCGGCGTCATAGATAACCTTGAGTCCGTAGGTATCGGCGACGGCCTGGATGCCCTCGACATCACAGGGAATGCCATAGCAATGGACCGGAAGAATCGCCGATGTCGCCGGAGTAATGGCCTCGGCGATACGCCGTGGGTCGAGGTTCTTGGTCACTGGGTCGATGTCCACGAACACTGGCTTGAGGTTGTTCCACAGCAGCGAGTGAGAGGTGGCCACGAACGAATAAGGCGTCGTGATGACTTCACCCGTAATGCGCAAGGCCTGGAGCGCGGTCACCAAAGCCAGGGTACCGTTGGAAAGCAGCGACAGATGCTGGACGCCGAGGTATTCGGCCAACTCCTGTTCCAGTTGTTCGTGGAAGGGGCCGCCATTGGTCAGGCGCTTACTGTCCCAGATTCGCTGCAGGTAAGGCGTGAACTCTTCCAGAGGAGGTAGCAGCGGGCTGGTAACGGTAATGGAATCGGCCATGGGTACACTACTCGGGTGACTGAAAAATGGCACACGGCTCGGGAGCTCCTCTGACGCGGCGTTGCATCGCGGTCTATATCGGCGGGCTGCAACGCCATGAAACCGACAGCTGACTCTTGATGTGGAGGTACCCCAGCAAAAAATCGGCCAACTCCTGGCACCCCAGATAATCGGTTGTCCTTAAGGTGCGCCTTTACCAACCTCATATTCACGCAACTTGTTGGCGATGGTCGTATGGGAAACCCCCAGCCGCTTGCCCAATTGCCGGCTGCTGGGATGATCGGCGTACAGGCGCTCCAGCACGGCTTTCTCGAAGCGTCCGACGATCTCGTCCAGCCCTCCCTCAAGGGAAAAATCGCCAAGGGGCTGACGCACGCCGTAGTCCGGCAGGCGGATGTGCTCAGCCTTAACCTTCCCGCCGTCGCACAGGGAAACGGCCTGGAACAGCACGTTTTCCAGCTGTCGGACGTTGCCCGGCCAATGATAGTGACTGAGGCGGTCCATCGCCGCCGGGGCCAGTTTGGGCAGTGCACAACCGATCTGGCGGCTGGCCTGGTCGAGGAAATGTTCCACCAACGGCGCCAGGCCATCGAGGCATTCGCGCAGGGGTGGGATGTGCAAGGAAAGCACGTTCAAGCGGTGGTACAAATCCTGACGGAATTCGCCCCGGGAACAAAGTTCGGACAAGTCCACCTGTGTCGCGCAGATCACCCTGACGTCCAGGTACACCTCTTCATCGCTGCCGACACGGCGGAAGCAACCGTCCTGCAGGAAGCGCAGCAATTTCACTTGCAGGCGCGGGCTCATCTCCCCGACCCCGTCGAGGAATAGCGTTCCCCCCGCAGTCAGTTCCAGCAGACCGAGCTTGCCTTCGGCCCGGGCGCCTTCGAAGGCTCCCGGCCCGTAGCCGAACAGTTCGGTCTCGGCCATGGACTCGGGCAGCCCGGCGCAATTGAGTGCCATCAATGGCGATTGCCCGCGCGGGCTCGCCAGGTGACAAGCGCGCGCCAGCAGTTCCTTGCCAGTGCCGGTTTCGCCTTCTATCAATAGCGGCGCGTCCAGCGGGGCCATGCGCCGGGCCTCGCGGACCACCGCCGCCATCACTTTCGAACTCTGGAAAATACTGTCGAAGCCGCGCAACTCCTGCTTGCGCACGTTATAGATCCGCTCGCCCACCCGGTCGGCCCGGTGCAGCGTCAGCACCGCACCGGCCATGGCTTCGCTGTCGTCGTGTTCCGATTGCAGTGGCGCGATGTCCGCCAGGAACACATCGCCCTTGACCTTGACCCGCAGGCCATTGATACGCGACTGGTTGGCGCGTACCAGTTCCGGCAAGTCGAAATCCTCGGCGTAGCGGGACAGCGGGATGCCCGGCACCTCGTCGACACGCACCCCGAGCAACTGCGCCGCCGCCCGGTTGGCCGCGACGATGGAGCCCCCCATATCGATGGACAGCACCGGAAACTCCAAGGCGCCGAGCAAGGCGTTGAGTTCCATGTGCCGACGCTCGCTGGGCATCAGTCCTACGCGCTTGACGCCAAACACCCCGGCGATGCCCTCGAATTTCGGACGCAGCGCCTGGAACTGGATGTTGATCAGGTTGGGGCAGTGCAGGTAGATCGCGTTGCCATGCTCGCCACCGACCTCCCCTCGGGCGACGTTGATGCCGTATTCCACCAACAAGTTGAGGATGTCCCGCAGGATGCCGATGCGGTTCTGGCAATGGACTTTGATGCGCATGGAAAGGCCCGGGTGCGTATGAGATGGAAAGGTGCGCCGTTCAAGTCCCCTGTGGCGAGGGCCACAAAGGTTTCTGCATGGCAGCGCAAATAGTCGTCAAGATTATGTGACAGTTGTAGGCCGATTCCCACCGGGAAATCCCTAGAACATCGTAGTTCAAGCCAATTCGTAACGAAAACTTTACGTATTTGCTTTTTTTTGCCCCACCCCACCCTTTTCAGCGTGCTGCACAGGCCGCCGCTTCGCGTTATCTCTATTGCATCGCTGGACATAACAACAAACACATCATCCCCCTGAGGGAAATCAGCAGGAGAGCAGCATGAAGCAGACGCAGTACGTGGCCCGCGAGCCCGATGCGCAAGGTTTTATCCACTACACCGCTGAAGAACACGCGGTGTGGAACACGCTGATCACCCGCCAGCTGAAAGTCATCGAGGGCCGTGCGTGCCAGGAATACCTGGATGGCATCGACAAGCTGGGCCTGCCCCACGACCGTATCCCGCAACTGGACGAAATCAACAAGGTGCTGGGCCAGACCACGGGCTGGCAAGTCGCCCGGGTGCCGGCACTGATTCCCTTCCAGACCTTCTTCGAATTGCTTGCCAGCAAACAGTTTCCTGTGGCGACCTTTATTCGCACCCGGGAAGAGTTGGATTACCTGCAGGAGCCGGACATTTTCCACGAGATCTTCGGCCATTGCCCGCTGCTGACCAACCCTTGGTTTGCGGAATTTACCCACACCTACGGCAAACTCGGCCTACAGGCGTCCAAGGAAGAACGGGTTTACCTGGCGCGCCTGTATTGGATGACCATCGAGTTCGGCCTGGTGCAGACCCCGCAAGGCCGGCGCATCTACGGCGGCGGCATTCTGTCTTCGCCCAAGGAAACCGTGTACTGCCTGTCGGACGAGCCGGAGCACCAGGCCTTCGATCCGCTGGAAGCCATGCGCACGCCGTATCGCATCGACATCCTGCAACCGGTGTATTTCGTGCTGCCCGAACTCAAGCGTCTGTTCGACCTGGCCCACGAAGACATCATGGGCATGGTCAAGCGCGGCCGGGAACTGGGCTTGCATGCCCCGAAATTCCCACCAAAAGCGGCGTGAACCGCCTCTTTTAATCCCAATTGAGTCTGTTGCACGACGCCGCTTTGCTTTAGCGTGGGTGCATCGACATTTTCCAAATATTCGATCCAGGAACACACCATGAACACTCTGAACCAAGCCCATTGCGAAGCCTGCCGCGCCGATGCCCCGCAAGTGAGCGACGAAGAACTGCCAGTGCTGATCAAGCAGATCCCCGACTGGAACATCGAAGTGCGCGACGGCGTCATGCAGCTGGAAAAGGTTTTCCTGTTCAAGAACTTCAAGCACGCCCTGGCGTTCACCAACGCCGTCGGCGAGATCTCCGAGGCCGAAGGCCACCACCCAGGTTTGCTCACCGAATGGGGCAAAGTCACCGTGACCTGGTGGAGCCACTCCATCAAGGGCCTGCACCGCAACGACTTCATCATGGCGGCCCGCACCGATGACGTGGCCAAGACCGCCGAGGGCCGCAAGTAATGCATTTCGATGCCATCGGCCGGGTCCCCGGCGACCCGATCCTCGGCCTGATGGAGGCCTACGGGGCGGACAGCAACCCGAGCAAGTTCGACTTGGGCGTGGGTGTCTACAAGGACGCCCAGGGCCTGACACCGATTCTTGAGTCGGTGAAGCGGGCCGAGCAGCGACTGGTGGAACGCCAGACCACCAAGACCTACATCGGCGGTCATGGCGATGCCGCGTTCGGTCAACTGATCAATGAGCTGGTGCTGGGCGCCGACTCGCCGTTGATCAGCGAAAAACGCGCTGGCGCCACCCAGACACCGGGCGGCACCGGTGCCCTGCGCCTGAGCGCCGACTTCATCGCCCAGTGCCTGCCCGGCCGTGGCGTATGGCTGAGCAACCCGACCTGGCCGATCCACGAAACCATTTTCGCCGCGGCCGGGGTCAAGGCCAGCCATTACCCGTACGTGGGCGCCGATAATCGCCTGGATTTCGAGGCGATGCTGGCGACCTTGAACCAGGCGCCCAAGGGCGATGTGGTGCTACTGCACGCCTGCTGCCACAACCCCACCGGGTTCGACCTGTCCCATGATCAATGGCGTCAGGTGCTGGAGGTGGTGCGCGGCCGCGACCTGCTACCGCTGATCGACTTCGCCTACCAGGGCTTCGGCGATGGCTTGGAGCAGGACGCCTGGGCGGTCCGGCTGTTTGCCCAGGCCCTGCCGGAAGTGCTGGTCACCAGCTCCTGTTCGAAGAACTTCGGCCTGTACCGCGACCGTACCGGTGCGTTGATCGTCTGCGCCCGGGATGGCGAGACGCTGGTGGACATCCGCAGCCAACTGGCAAACATCGCCCGCAACCTCTGGTCGACACCGCCGGACCATGGCGCGGCCGTCGTGGCGACCATCCTCGGCGACCCGGAACTCAAAAGCCTGTGGGCCGATGAAGTCCAGGCCATGCGCCTGCGCATCGCGCAATTGCGCAGCGGTTTGCTGGAAGCCCTCGAATCCCATGGCTTGCGCGAGCGCTTCGCCCATATCGGCGTGCAACGCGGGATGTTTTCCTACACTGGCCTGACGCCGGAACAGGTCAAGCACCTGCGCGAGCGCCACAGTGTCTACATGGTCGGCACCGGCCGGGCCAACGTGGCCGGCATCGACGCCACGCGCCTGGACCTGCTGGCCGAGGCGATTGCGGATGCGTGCAGATAACACCTGTGGCGAGGGAGCTTGCTCCCGCTGGGCTGCGCAGCAGCCCTGAAACCTGACACCTCGGAGTGTCAGGCGGCCTCTAACCAGGCATTTGGGGCGGCTTCGCCGCCCAGCGGGAGCAAGCTCCCTCGCCACAGTGGATCAACCACATCCAACGTCATCCGCCGCCCTTGAGACGTTACTGGCCCGTCCACTCCCGGACAAACTGCCCGATATCCTCCTGCGGCGCGGTGCGCGCTTCTTTCTGCGGTGTGCCCAGGTAGAGGAAACCGATCACCTCTTCCCCCTCTTCAAGGCCAAGCCCCCTGGCCACATGCGGCGAATACGCCAGCTCACCAGTACGCCACACCCCACCCACCCCTTGGGCATACGCAGCCAGCAAGATGCCATGGGCCGCGCAGCCGGCCGCCAGCAGTTGCTCGGATTTCGGGATTTTGAAATGGTCCTGCAGACGGGCAATCACCACCACGACCAGCGGCGCGCGCAATGGGCCGTTGAGGGCTTTTTCCACGACGGCTTCGGGGACGAGCGGGTCATTGAACTTCGCCGCTTCGGCCAGCAGTTCGCCCATGCGATACCGCGCCTGCCCCTCGACCGTCAGAAAGCGCCAAGGCCGCAACTGGCCATGATCCGGCGCCCGCATGGCCGCGGCGAACATGACCTCGCGCTGTTCCAGCGTGGGTGCCGGTTCCACCAGGCGCGGGACAGAAACACGATTGAGCAAAGCGTCGAGAGCCTGCATCGGCCACCTCCTGAAAAAATGTTTGGCTATTCTAGCGGGAAGCGCGGCCGGCTGCCGGTTTACATGCCGCTTGTCGCGGGTAGAATGGCGCCCTTCCCTTTACAGCCTGAGCGGACTTCATGGCGTTGCCGACCCTGCGGATCATTGGTTTCATCATCGGCATCTTCCTGATCACCCTGGCGATCTTCATGGTCGTGCCCATGGCCACCCTGTTGGTCTTCGAGCGCACCCGCGACCTGCCGTCGTTCCTCTGGTCGAGCATGATTACCTTCGTCGCCGGCCTGGCGCTGGTGCTTCCCGGGCGCCCGGAACACATCCACCTGCGTCCGCGGGACATGTACCTGCTGACCGTCAGCAGCTGGCTGGTGGTGTGTATCTTCGCCGCCCTGCCCTTCCTGCTGACCCAGCACATCAGCTATACGGATTCGTTCTTCGAGAGCATGTCGGGCATCACCGCCACCGGCGCCACCGTCCTGAGCGGCCTGGACACCATGTCCCCGGGCATCCTGATGTGGCGCTCGCTGCTGCACTGGCTCGGCGGTATCGGCTTCATCGGCATGGCGGTGGCGATCCTGCCGCTGCTGCGCATCGGTGGCATGCGGCTGTTCCAGACCGAGTCGTCGGACCGCTCGGAAAAAGTCATGCCCCGGTCCCACATGGTGGCGCGGCTGATCGTGGCGTCCTACGTGGGCATCACCATCCTCGGCACCCTGGCGCTCTGGTGGGCTGGGATGAGCCTGTTCGATGCCATCAACCATTCGATGTCGGCGATCTCCACCGGCGGTTTCTCCACCTCGGACCTGTCCCTGGCCAAATGGACCCAGCCGGCGGTGCACTGGGTCGCCATCGTCATCATGATCCTCGGCAGCCTGCCGTTTGCCCTGTATGTCTCGACACTGCGCGGTAATCGCCGGGCGCTGATCAAGGACCAGCAGGTCCAGGGGCTCATCGGTGTGCTACTGGTGACTTGGCTGGTGCTCGGCACCTGGTATTGGGCGACCACCGACCTGCATTGGCTGGACGCGCTGCGGCACGTGGCGCTGAACGTGACGTCCATCGTCACTACCACCGGCTTCGCCCTGGGCGACTACAGCCTGTGGGGCAATTTCTCATTGATGCTGTTCTTCTACCTGGGGTTCGTCGGCGGCTGTTCGGGCTCGACGGCTGGCGGGATCAAGATTTTCCGCTTTCAGGTCGCCTACATCCTGCTTCGGGCCAACCTCAACCAACTGATCCACCCCCGTGCGGTGATCAAGCAGAAGTACAACGGTCATCGCCTCGACGAAGAAATCGTCCGCTCGATCCTCACGTTCTCGTTCTTCTTCGCCATCACCATCTGCGTGATCGCCCTGCTGCTGTCGCTGCTGGGCGTGGAGTGGATGACGGCCCTGACCGGCGCAGCCAGTACCGTGTCTGGCGTCGGCCCGGGGCTGGGGGAAACCATCGGGCCAGCCGGCAACTTCGCACCGCTGCCGGACGCGGCCAAGTGGATTCTGTCCGGGGGCATGCTGCTGGGCCGGCTGGAGATCATCACGGTGTTCGTGCTGTGTATCCCGGCGTTCTGGCGCCACTGACCGGTTCAGGCTCACTCGTCAATCGCGCCCGGTATTCGCCGGGCGTGGTGTCGAACCAGCGGCGAAAGGCCCGGAAAAAATTGCTCGGGTCGGCGAACCCCAGCAGATAGGCGATTTCCAGCAGCGTCATGCCTGGCTGCGCCAGGTACTGCTCGGCCAGTTCACGACGGGTGTCTTCAAGCAGGCTCTGGAAACTGGTGCCCTCTTCCTGCAAGCGCCGCTGCAAGGTGCGCTGCGACAGGTGCAAGGTCTGCGCCACCACGTCTCGCTTGGGTTCTCCCTGGGGCAACAGCCGACACAATACTTGTCGCGCCTTGTGGGTCACGCGGCTTTCCGAAAAACGCGCGAGGTACTCCCCGGCAAACCGGTCGTGAAGCTGTGCCATCGCTTCGTTGGCCGTCGGCAGCGGCGCCTCCATGTCGGCCCGCTCAAAGATCAGCGCGTCATAAGACGCGCCAAACACCAACGGCGCGCGGAAGGCTCGGTGATAAGGCGCCAGGTCCAACGGTTCCGCGCCCTGGAGCAACACCTTCACCGGGTGCAGAGTGCGCCCGGTCAACCAACTGCACAGGGCCAGCGCACATGCCAGGGACGCTTCGGCACTTTGACGGGTCGGGGGCAGATGGTCGCCATGCACCGTCAGGATCAGCCCGTAGCCATCTTCCAGCTGGCGAAAACTCAAATCGGCGCTTTCGGCAATGATCCGCTGGTAACGCACCAGCCGTTGGAAACCCTCCACCAGGGTGCGACTGGACATCAAGGCGTAGCCAACCACATGGAACGAGGCCGGGCGTACCAGCTTGCCCATGTTCAAGCCGATGGCCGGGTTACCCGACAACTCCACGGCCCGTTGCCAGAGCCGGGTCATCGAGTCCTGGGGGAAACGCGCGTCTGGATCTTCCAGCGCATCGAAGTCCAGCCCCAGTTGCTTGAACAGCACCCGACAATTGAGGCCGTCCATTTCCAACGCCTTGACAATCCCCATCGCCCAGCTTGAAGAAGTGGTTCGTTCGCTCATGACGTTTTACTTGCATGACGAGCCGCGGGGTACGGCTGGATTTGCGAAGGATAGCAGTGTCCGGTCTTATCAATAACGCCCCTTTTTGTACGAGCGGCTGTTGTTGTCAGGCAAGGCGCCACGACGAGTCATAGCCCGCTATGGCGAGGAGTGGCAACACAGCATGACGGCAACAGAAGCCGTCCAAAAGGGGCGTTATTGGTAAGACCGGACACTAGAGTGGCGCTGATTGTCACTGGCCGTAGCGATTGATGGTTCTAGACTTCAAGTATCAGAACAATAACCACAGAGCCAGCCGTCGTGGAAAACGCTAAACGATTCAATAGCTTCGCCGAGTTCTACCCGCATTACCTCAGCGAACACAGCAACAGCACCTGCCGGCGACTGCATTTCATCGGCACCTCCCTGGTCATCCTGGTGCTCGCCCTCGCTCTGGTCGTGGGTAACGGGTGGCTGTGGCTCGCCCTGCCCGTGGCCGGCTACGGCTTCGCCTGGGTCGGGCACTTCTTCTTCGAAAAGAACCGTCCCGCCACCTTCCAGCATCCGCTCTACAGCCTGCTCGGCGATTTCGTCATGTACCGTGACATGCTGCTGGGCAAGGTCGCGTTCTAATAAGGATTGCCGATGAGCAACCACGCGCGCTTTACCCACATGAAAGAAGGCACCCAACAAGACTGGGCGATCATCGCGGCCGACTTCAGCGCCTACGCGCGACAATTGCCGGCCCGGATCCTGGCCCACTTGAAACTGCTGGACGGCGATTTTGGCGGGTTCCCGGTGGATCGCCTGACTCATTCCCTGCAAACCGCCACCCGCGCCTACCGTGACGGGCGGGACGAGGAATACGTGGTCTGTGCCCTGCTCCACGACATCGGCGACACCTTGGGTTCGTATAACCACCCGGACATCGCTGCGGCGATCCTCAAGCCCTTCATCAGCGCAGAAAACCTGTGGATGGTGGAAAAGCACGGGATTTTCCAGGGCTATTACTTCTTCCATCACCTGGGCATGGACCGGCACCTGCGCGAGCAATTCAGTGGCCATCCGCAATACCAGGCGACCATTGAGTTCTGTGCGAAGTACGACGCGGCGGCATTCGATGCCGAATACGACACCCTGCCGTTGAGTTTCTTCGAGCCGATGCTGGAAAGGGTCTTTGCCACGCCGAAGCAATCGATCTACAAGGCGGCGATGGCTGACATACCGGCCTGACAGACACAGTGCCCCCTGTGGCGAGGGGATTTATCCCCTCGCCACAAAGGGTGTAAGACTCACGCAGGTTCGGCGACCTTTTCGGCCTTGAGCAACGCTTCGCGCGCCTGGGCTTCCGCCAACCGATACAACTCGATCGACCCATCCCAATGCTCGATCAGCGCCGTGCAGGATTCGACCCAATCACCACAATTGAGGTATTCCACCTCACCCACCCTGCGCATCTCGGCGTGGTGGATATGCCCACAGACCACGCCATGCAGTTCGCGCTTCACACACTCGTGGGCGATGGCTTCTTCGAAATCGCTGATGAAGCTGACGGCAGTCTTGACCTTGTGCTTGAGGTACGCCGACAACGACCAGTAGCCGTAGCCATAAC
Source organism: Pseudomonas sp. NFACC56-3 (assembly GCF_900100025.1). Classification (NCBI taxonomy): domain Bacteria; kingdom Pseudomonadati; phylum Pseudomonadota; class Gammaproteobacteria; order Pseudomonadales; family Pseudomonadaceae; genus Pseudomonas; species Pseudomonas sp. NFACC56-3. Next base: position 94,895 of record NZ_FMTK01000015.1, read on the forward strand.
GGGCCCGCCAATGGTTGAGCCAGCGGTTCAGCGTGAGGGTGAACTCGTAGGCCGAATCCCCGAGGAACGCCAGCCAGCGGTGGTAACGGGTGATGACATCGAACTGGTCGCCATGGATCACCAACAAGTGTCGACCATCGGCGGTGACGTGCACCGCTTCGTCCACCAACTGGATATTGCCCAGGATCAGCTTCGAATAGCGCCGCAGGAATTCGTCATGGTTGCCGGTAACGTAGATCACTTCGGTGCCGCGCTTGCTCATGGTCAGCAAGCGACGAATGACGTTGGTGTGGGCCTGGGGCCAATACATGCCACCGCGCAGTTTCCAACCATCGATGATGTCACCCACCAGGTAGATCTTGTCGGCGTGGTAGCCCTTGAGAAACTGCGACAAGTGCTCGGCCTGGCAATCCCGGGTGCCCAAGTGCACATCGGAAATCCACAGGGTGCGAACACGCTGCTTGCGGCTGGGTTTGGCGAGCTCGGCGCTGGTCATTGGGCAACCCTCTGATCGTTTTCGCCACTGTGCACGCCGGCGGTTAATGACCCATGACAAACACAAGTCCATTACATGACAGCGCGGGGCGGTGTGCCCTCGGTGTATGCTGGCGGCCTGACACGGGAGACCGCGATGAGACCGATCCTCACGCTACGCCACTACAGCCACGACTTGATTGTCCACAGCCACGACCACGCGCAACTGGTGTTCGGCTTGTCCGGCGCGCTGGATTTCGAAGTCGAAGGGCGTGGCAGCCAGGTGGTGCAACAGAGTTTCGTGGTAGTACCCGCCGGCGCCCATCATGCCTGCGGCAGTCCCCAGGGCAGTCGCTGCCTGGTGCTGGATGTGCCCAGTGACGATTGGGTCGGGCAATGCCTGGGGGATCACGCCGACGCCAGCCGACGCTTGCTCGACGACACCGCTCGCCTGCCCCTGGACGCGGGACAAAGCCAGTTGGTCAGTTGGCTGGCGGGCAGCCCGGTGGACGACCCGGTGATCGCCCAGCAAGGCGCGGTGCTGCTACTGGCAAGTCTCAATGGCGTTCGCCAGCGCCCCCTCGGTGGCCGGCGCCTGCCCTACGCCGCGCTCAACGCCCACATCGACCAGAACGCCGCCTACCCGCTGCAAGTGGCGGACCTGGCACGGGTCGCCGGCCTTTCCAGCGCCCGCCTGCATGCGCGCTTCATCGCCGAGTGCGGACAAACCCCGATGGAGTACATCCGCAGCCGCCGCTTGCACCAGGCCGTGGCGTTGTTGCGCGAGTCGGACCTGCCCATCGGCGAGATCGCCCACCGGGTCGGCTACAACTCCCAGAGTGCTTTCGCCGCGGCGGTGCTGCGGGAGTTCGGCGCCTCGCCGGGCAAGCTGCGGCGTCAGCGCTAGATGCGCGCTAAAAATCGCTAGGATCGCGACAGACACAGCCGCCTCACCCACGCTTAAATACTGACATCCGTGACGCGGCGGTCCTGTGGGAGCTTGCTCCGGACGGCAATCCGACGATTGCTATCTGTCAGTCAATATCTGCATTGCCTGAACCACCGCTTTCGCGAGCAAGCTCGCTCCCACAGAAGACACTCGCCAGTTGCCCCACTGTCTGTTGAAAGGATTGAAATGACACCCCGTACCGCCCTCGGCGCCCTGCACATTGGTGCACTCATGTTTGGCCTGACCGGTGTCTTTGGCAAACTCGCCGCGGCTTCGCCTGCGGTCATCGTGTTCGGGCGCGCTGTCTTCGCCGTGCTGGCCCTGGCGGCGTTCGCCCGGTTCGCCAGCAGCAGTCGCTGGCGGAAACTGCGGGCACAGGATGGCCGGCGATTGCTGCTGGGCGGCCTGTTGCTGGCCGGGCATTGGGTAAGTTTTTTCATCGCCGTGAAGGTGGCCGGCGTGGCGATCGCCACGTTGGGGTTCGCCAGTTTCCCGGCCTTCACGGTATTGCTCGAGGGGCTGATCTTCCGCGAGCGGATTCGCGCCAATGAAATCTGGCTGGTGGTGCTGGTGAGCGTCGGCCTGGTGTTGGTCACGCCGAACTTCGACCTGGCCAGCGGTGCCACCACCGGCCTGCTGTGGGCCGTGTCTTCGGGGCTGTTGTTTGCCCTGTTGTCATTGACCAACCGTGCCGGCTCCGCGCATGTACCGCCCGTGCAGGCCGCGCTGTGCCAGAACGTAGTGGTCGGGTTGTGCCTGTTGCCGATGGCCACGCCACAACTGAGTGACGTTCGCCCCCTCGACTGGTTGTGGATCGGCTTGCTCGGCGTGTTCTGCACCGGCCTGGCCCACAGCCTGTTCGTCGCCAGCCTGGCGGTGATCAAGGCCCGCACGGCGGCGGTGGTCTTCGCCATGGAACCGGTCTACGGCATCGCCATGGCCTGGTGGCTGTTCGACGAACGCCCGACGCTGCGCATGCTGCTGGGCGGCGTGGTGATCATCGCGGCCATCGTGATCTCGAGCCAGTTGGGCGGCTCGAAGAAACCGGGTGTCGGTGCCCAAGCCGCGTCTCACTGAACCCGGTCGTTGTGGCCCAGGTCCCGCTCCGGGTCGATCCGGTCGCGAACCCGCTGCTTGAGGACCTTGGCCTCGGGAAAACCGCCATCGGCCTTGCGCTCCCAGATTTGCGCACCGTCGCAACTGATGTGGAACACACCGCCGGTGCCCGGCACCAGGGACACTTTGCCCAGGTCGTCGCCGAAGGTGCTGAGCAGTTCCTGGGCCAGCCAGGCGGCGCGCAGCAGCCATTGGCACTGGGTGCAATAGGTGATGACAACTTCGGGCTTGTGCTCGGTCATTGCGGGTGAACTCCTGGGTTCGAAGACGTCGTTATAATACCTGCCTTTGATCGCCCGCCCCGAGATAGACGATGCGCCGCCTGCTCCCCCTCCTGCTTCTGCTGCTGTTGCCCCTGCCCGGCCATGCCAACGAGCCCGCCGTCGAAGCGCCACGCCCGAAAATCGGCCTGGTGCTGTCCGGCGGCGCGGCGCGGGGCCTGGCCCACATCGGCGTGCTCAAGGCCCTGGAGGAGCAAGGCATCAAGATCGATGCCATCGCCGGCACCAGCATGGGCGCGGTGATCGGCGGGCTGTATGCCTCGGGCTACAAGATCGACGAACTGGAAAAGCTCGCCCTGGGCATCGACTGGCAACAGGCCTTGTCCGATGCGCCGCCACGCAAGGACGTGCCGTTCCGGCGCAAGCAGGATGACCGCGACTTCCTGGTGAAACAGAAACTGAGCTTTCGTGACGACGGCAGCCTCGGCCTGCCCTTGGGGGTCATCCAGGGCCAGAACCTGGCCCTGCTGCTCGAAAGCCTGCTGGCCCACGCCAGCGACACGCGGGACTTCGACAAACTGCCGATCCCGTTTCGCGCCGTCGCCACCGACATCGCCACAGGCGAAAAAGTCGTCTTCCGCAAAGGCCACCTGCCCAAGGTCATTCGCGCCAGCATGTCGATCCCAGCGGTGTTCGCCCCGGTGGAGCTGGACGGCCGGCTGCTGGTGGACGGCGGCATGGCCGACAATATCCCGCTGGATGTGGCCCGGGACATGGGCGTGGACGTAGCCATCGTGGTCGACATCGGCACGCCGCTGCGCACCCGCAAGCAACTGGTCACGGTGGTCGACGTGCTGAACCAGTCGACCACCCTGATGACCCGGCGCAACTCTGAAGAACAACTGGCCACCCTGAAAAAAAGCGACGTATTGATCCAGCCGGCCCTGGCGAGCTTCGGCTCCACCGACTTCGGCCGGGCCCGGGACATGATCGACGCCGGCTATCGCGCCACCCGGATACTCGAGGCACGCCTGGCCCCGCTACGCCCACCCGAGGCGCCCGACGCCGAACTCATGGCCGCCCGCGCGCCCAGCGAACGCACGCCGGTTATCACCGCCATTCGCGTAGAGAACGACTCGAAAGTCGGCGATGATGTGATTCGCTACTACATTCGCCAGCAGATCGGCGAGCCGCTGGACCTGGGCCGCCTGCAGACCGACATGGGCACGCTGTACGGCCTGGACTACTTCGAACAGGTGCAATACCGCGTGGTCCACAAGGGCCCGGACCACACCTTGGTGATCAGCGCCCGGGGCCGACGCACCGGCACCGACTACCTGCGGCTGGGGCTGAGCCTGTCGGACGATATGCGCGGCGACAGCGCTTTCAACCTGGGGGCCAGCTATCGGGTCAACGGCATCAATCGCCTGGGCGCCGAGTGGCTGACCCGGGCGCAGATCGGCGACAGGCAGGAGCTGTACAGCGAGTTCTACCAGCCATTGGACGTCGGTTCGCGCTACTTCATTGCCCCCTATGGGCAATTCGAATCGCGCAATGTGGAATCCATCCTGGACAACGATCCGGTGGCCCAGTATCGCGTCGAACGTTATGGCTTCGGGCTCAACGTGGGCCGCCAGATCGGCAACAGCGGCGAAATCCGCTTCGGTGTCGGCCAGGCCTGGGGCAAGGCCGATGTGCGCATCGGCGACCACGACCAGCCCAGCGAGAATTTCAACGAAGGTTTCTACGAGCTCAAGTATTCGTTCGACTCCCTCGACAGCGTGTACTTCCCCCATGAAGGGGAAGACATCGGCCTGAGCTGGCGCCAATACGAACCGGGGCTGGGCTCCGACCAGCGCTACCGCCAGTGGGAATTCAAACTGGACAAGGCGCTTAGCAGCGGCCCGGACACTTTCATCCTGGGCGGACGCTACGGTCGCACCCTGGACACCGCGCAGATCGTGACCTCCAGCTATGTGCTCGGTGGCGCGCGGCAATTGTCGGGCTTTCGCGAAGATGGGGTGTCCGGACAGAACATGAGCCTGATGCGTGCCGTGTATTACCGCCGCCTCACACCGCGGGCCTACCTGCCATTGGATTTCCCGTTGTACATCGGCGGCTCGTTGGAACGCGGCCGGGCCTGGAACAACGATAACGAATTCGACAGTGGCTACATCAACGCCGCCAGCATTTTCCTCGGTTTCGATACACCGCTGGGGCCATTGAACTTCAGCTATGGCTTCAACGACGACGATGAACAGGCGGTGTACCTGAACCTGGGGCAGACGTTTTGAGGGGCTGGGTGTTTGCCTGGGCTGGATTGATCATCTGAAAGGCCTTATCGCGAGCAAGCTCGCTCCCACATGGGGGCGCAGACTCCTGTGGGAGCGAGCTTGCTCGCGATGAGGCCAGCCGCTACAAACCTCGATGGCGCTTAGCGAATTCCCGCCAGCAGTACCCGGGCGGTCTGCTTGAGGGGTTCGTCACCTTCTTCGAGCAATTCTTCAAGCAGGGTGACGGCGGTCTTCAGGTCGCCATCGTCGATGCAGTTCTGTGCCTGTTCCAGCTTGACCGAATGTTCCGGGGCCTGGGGTTCAAGGGACAGGGTGTCCAGGGAAACAGGTTCAAGGGCCAGCGGCTCAAATTCCAGTGCCTGTTTTTCATCGGCAAAGCCATCGAGGAAATCATCGTCCAGCGACTCGGTTTCCAGGGGCGCTTCCCATTGCAACTCCGATTCGTCGAAACCTGAAAGCGACAAGCCCTCGACACTGTTGTCGGCCAGGGGCGTTGCACGTTTTTCTTCGGCGAGGGTGTCCTGGCCATCCGCCAGGTCCCAACTGGTGTCCATGGACAGTGCATCCAGATCCAGCTCGAACTCATCACTGGGTGCCTGTTCACGTTCAGGCGCAAGAACCGGGACCTGGGGTTGCGCCTGTTCCACTATCGGCGCGGTGATCAAGGCAACCTTGGGATAGCGCCCGCGGATATCCTCCAGCGTCCCGGCATCGACGCCTTGTGCCAGCAGATGATGTTCCTGGGCCTGGAAACCGATGACATCGCCCTGCTTGCCCAATACCTCCAACAACTTGAGGCCCAGGTCGGTGCGTTCCGGTTCGGCCAGCAAGGCCGCGCGCAACAGCCCGGCGGCCTCGGTGAAACGGCCGTAGGTCAGGTAGATCCCGACGCCCTCCAGCACATCCCCCTGGGGCGCATCACCGTTATTGAACGAGTTCGCAGCCTCGGATGGCTCCGTGTCGGGGATGGACGCAAAGGTTTCGTCACCCTTCTCCAGCATCGGCTCGGGGCGCTCGGTTATCGGCTCCAACTCGTCCCGCTGCTGGCGACGCCGAATGAACAGTAACAATGCGAGCAATGCCAACAAGGCCACCAGCCCCGCCACCCATGTCCAATCGATGCCCTCTGGCTCTGCAACCGGTTCGGTCACGGGGGAGGCGTCCGGAGCCGGCTCCGACGCAGGCTGCGCCGGTTGCGGTTGCGCCGACGCAACGGGGGCTGGAGTCTCGGCCAGCCGGGTCTGCAATTCGCTGATCTGCTTGCGCTGGCCGGCGATTTCCTCGTCCTGGGCCTGGAGCCGCGCCTGCAGAGCCTCGATGGTCTTCTGTTGCTCCTGGTTCTGCAGCACGCTGGCGGCCAACTGCTCATCGGACGCGGCGGAGGCCTGGCCAGGGGTGGATGCAGCCGCTGTCGGCAGCACGGCCGAGTCGGGCAATAACAGGCGCTGGCCGATGGAGAGCCGGTCACTGCCGGGATTCAGGGCCTGGATCCCTTGCATCAACTCGTTGACCGACGCGTTGCTGCCGGCATCATGCAGGCGCTGGGCAATCACCCAGGGGTTGTCTCCCTGCACGACCGTGTAACGCTTGCCCTGTACCGCCGGAGGCGGCTTGATGGCCGGGGTGGCCTGGCTCGGCGTCGCAGGCTGCGAGACCGTCGACGGTTCGTCGCGGGCCGGCACGATACCCGGTGAGCCCGGTGGGTCGATCAGCACGGTGTATTCGCGCAGCAGGCGCCCATTGGGCTGATTGAGCTGCACCAGGAAATTGAGAAAGGGTTCTTCCACCGGTTTGCTGGACGTCACCCGAATGAAGCTGCGTTCACCACGCAATACTGGCGTAAAGCGCAGGTTGCTGAGAAAGAACACCCGCTCCACACCCGCACGACTGAAGTCGTCCGGGCTCGCCAGGCTGGCCGACAGATCCCCTTCACCGATCCCGGCCACATCGACCAGGGCGATATCGGCGCGCAACGGCTGGTTCAGGGCGGAATGGAGCGTGATCTCGCCAAGGCCCAGCGCTGACGCCAAGGCCGGAAACCCCAGGGCACCCACGACGATCGACACGTTGACCCAACTGCGCAACGTGGACTGCAAACTTACAAGCATGGGCATCCCTTTCGATTACCAGAACCAACCGCAGCGTAAACGCTTCCATTAGGAACGCTTACTACTGGTTATAGTTCGCTAACCGGCGAATCTCAAAAGTCCGACGCCAGGGATCTGCCTCAGGATTTTTCCAGGTTAGCCAGGATCGTGCCGTGAACCCGCATGCACACACGCATGTCCGCCTCGTCGACACCTTCGAACAGCTCCCGCCGCAATTGGGTGGCAATGGTTTCGATCTGTTCGATCAACGGTAGGGCCGGTGCACAGAGCACGATTTTCTTGGCCCGACGGTCTTCGGCCACCGCCTGGCGCTGCACCAGCCCCTGGGTCTCCAGGCTGTCGAGCAACCGGGCCAGGGTCGGGCCTTCGACGGCGACACTCTGGGCCAGTTCGCGCTGGGTCGGCGCCTGTTCGAAACGGGCCAGGTGCAGCAGCACCAGCCAGCGCGCCTGGGACAGGCCCAGCCCCGCCAGGCGGCGGTCCAGTTCGGCGCGCCAGCCTCGAGACATTTGCGCCAACTGCATGCCAAAACGGTGTTGATCGGTTAACGGCATAAAAAACTCATCAGATCTGAAATAGAGAAAAACTAATTATTAGTCAGCTAAGCATGAGCTTTGGATTCAAGCAAGGTTCGCCTTGTACTGAATCGTTAAAGGAGCGCAACTCACTGATCAGACTTCAAATTCCGACTGCAACGCAGCCCTGACGCAATACAGCACACCTTCGGGCACCCGTCCGACAAACAGCGCGGCAACTTCGGACACCGGCGGTAACTCGCCTTCGCCGTCCAGGAATGCGTCCTGTACCTCGCCCATCAGTTCCTCGGGCAAATCCAGTGCCTGTTCCAGGGACAACTGCTGTTTGCCGATGGCCTCGGCCAGCATCGTGTAGACGTTTTTCTCCGAGCACTGCAATTGCCCGGCGATCTGCAACGGGGTCATGCCGGCCCGGGCCAGCGTGATGAGCTCGTGGCGCACATCGGCCACCGCTTTCGGCGCTTCGCCCTCGCCCCCCAGGACTTGGAGGAAGGCTTCGCCATAACGCTCCAGCTTGCGTGCCCCCACGCCGCTGACCCGGGCCATTTCCGCCAGGGAGGTGGGCTGGCTGCGGAGCATTTCCAGCAGCGTCGAATCGGGGAAGATGACGTACGGTGGCACGCCGTGTTCCTCGGCCAGCTTGCGACGCAAGGCGCGCAAGGCTTCCCATTGATCGCGCTCTTCGCCACGGACCAATTGGCTGGCCTGGCTCTTGCTGCTCTTGATCGCCGTGGCCGGCTTGAGGTCGCGGCGCAGTTCGAGGGTCACCTCGCCCTTGAGCAAGGGCCGGCAGGTTTCGGACAAGCGCAGGCCGCCGTAGCCTTCCAGGTCAATGTCTGCCAGGCCGCGGGCCACCAGTTGTCGGAACAATGAGCGCCATTCACTCTCGGAGCGCGCCTTGCCCACGCCGAACACCGAGAGGTGCTGGTGGCCGAAGTTGCGGACCTTCTCGTTGTCCTTGCCCAGCAACACGTCCACCAGGTGCCCGACGCCATAGCGCTGGCCGGTGCGAAAAATCGCCGACAAGGCCTGGCGGGCCGGTTCGGTGGCGTCCCAGGTTTCCACGCCATCGACACAGTTGTCGCAGTGCCCGCAAGGCTGGGGCATGTCTTCGTCGAAATAGGCCAGCAGGGTCTGGCGACGGCAGCGGGTTTCTTCGCACAACGAGAGCATGGCGTCGAGCTTGTGCTGCTCCAGGCGCTTGTGGCGCTCATCGCCTTCGGAGTTCTGCAGCATCTGCTTGAGCATCACCACGTCTTGCAGGCCGTAGGCCATCCAGGCGTCGGCCGGCAAGCCATCACGGCCGGCACGCCCGGTTTCCTGGTAGTACGCCTCGAGGGACTTGGGCAAGTCCAGGTGTGCGACAAACCGCACGTTGGGCTTGTCGATGCCCATGCCGAACGCCACGGTGGCCACCATGATCAGGCCTTCCTCGTTGAGGAAGCGCTTCTGGTGGTAGGCCCGCAGGTCGTTGGGCAGGCCGGCGTGATACGGCAACGCCGGGAACCCCTGTTCACACAGGAACGCCGCCACTTCATCGACCTTTTTGCGCGACAGGCAATAGACGATGCCGGCATCGCTGCGGCGCTCGGCGAGGAACGCCAGCAGTTGCTTGCGTGGCTGCTCCTTGGGCACGATGCGGTAGAAAATGTTGGGACGGTCGAAGCTGGACAGGAACCGCTCGGCATTCTGCAAGTGCAGGCGCTCGACGATTTCCTCGCGGGTGCGTTTGTCGGCGGTGGCGGTCAGGGCGATGCGCGGCACGTCGGGAAACAGTTCCGCCAATTGCCCCAGCTGCAGGTATTCACGGCGGAAATCGTGGCCCCATTGAGATACGCAGTGGGCTTCGTCGATGGCGAACAGGGCGATTTCCAGGCTCTGCAGGAACGCCAGCATGCGCGGCTGCACCAGGCGTTCCGGGGCCAGGTACAACATTTTCACTTCGCCGCGCTTGATCCGCGTCGCCAGGTCCCGCTGCTGCTCGGCACTGAGGGTGGAGTTCAGCGAAGCGGCGGCAACCCCCAGTTCCTCGAGGGTCGCGACCTGGTCGTCCATCAGCGCGATCAGCGGCGAAACCACCACCGCCAGGCCGTTGCGCAGCAGCGCCGGCACCTGGAAGCACAAGGATTTGCCGCCGCCGGTGGGCATGAGCACCAAGGCATCGCCACCGTTGGCCACGCGCTCAATAATGGCACCCTGGCGGCCACGGAAACTGTCGTAGCCGAAGATGTCCTTGAGGACGCGTTGAGCCTGTTCGAGCATAGAAACTCCAAAAATCACCGAAACATCCCTGCAAGGCTGGTTCAGAATCGCAAACGCCGCACCGGCAAATCGTAAGTGCGCGTTTCGAACCGGCGGGACGCCGCAGGGCATCACAAAACGCGGCAGTATACCCGAGGCCTTCGCTGCGAAGGGCGCTGCTGACAAGAGGTGCGTGCGGCTGGGATGGCCAACACATGGCTTGTGTTGTCACAAGCCCCTGTGGGAGCGAGCTTGCTCGCGATAGCGGTGGGTCATTTTGAGAAGATGTGGAATGTAACGCCCTCATCGCGAGCAAGCTCGCTCCCACATTTGCTTTGCACTTGTGTCCACCCCCGGGCCTCCAAGAGGCAAATACGCCACGCGGCTGGCCTGTACGCTCAAGAAGGCCTAGAATTCCCGCATTGTTTATTCCCCAAGGTAGCCCGTAATGTCCTTCGCTGAGCAACTGACCCGCCTGCAAGTCTTCCTCGACGCCGATGAGCTGCACGAGGAAGCGCTGGACTACGTGGCCGCTCACGGCTACCTGACCGCCCTGTCGATCTGCGCCGAAACGGTGCCGGATCGTGAGTGGATCGACGCCCTGTTCGCCGAGGAGCCGCATTACAGCGACGAAGCCCAGCGCGCCGAAATCGAAGCCACCCTGGTCGGCCTCAAGGCCCATATCGCCCGTCAGCTGGCTTCCGACGAAGAATTCGAATTGCCATGCGAACTGGACCTGGGCGATGACCCGGACGATTCGGAGCTGCGTGGCTGGTGCATCGGTTTCATGGAAGGCGTGTTCCTGCGCGAAGCCGCCTGGTTCGAAACCGCCGAAGAGGAAGTCAGCGAAATGCTGCTGCCGATCATGGTGGGTTCCGGCCTGTTCGACGAACAACCGGAATTTTCCGACATCGCCGCCGACGCGAACCTGATGGACGACATGATCGTCCAGATCCCCGAAGCCCTCACCGCCCTGTACCTGCTGTGCAACGCCCCGGACGAGAAACCGGCGATCCTCAAGCCTCGCCACCACTGAGTGACCGGGTGCCCTCGCCAGTTGGCAATCGCCCGCTGATCCTGCGTTACGCTCTACTGGCCATCGGCTGGCTGAGCGTGGTGCTGGGAGTCATCGGCATTTTCGTTCCCGTATTGCCCACCACCCCCTTCCTGCTGCTGGCCGCGGCCTGCTTCGCCCGCAGTTCGCCGCGCTTCTACCGATGGCTGGTCGAACATCCCCGCCTCGGCCCGTGGATCAGCGATTACCTTAGCGGCAACGGCATCCCCCTCAAGGGCAAGGTCTATGCCATCGGATTGATGTGGGCGAGCATTCTCTTTTCCTGCTACTTGGTGCCCCTGCCGTGGGCGCGAGGATTCATGCTCACCAGTGCGGTGCTCGTGACGGTGTACATCCTCAGACAGAAAACGCTGCGCAAACCTTGAAAAGTGGCCTTCGCATCCCGGCGAATCACTGTTTCAGGCATGTTTCGCACTCAATCCTTGGCCTCCCGTTCGTCCTGAATCGACCTCACCTGTAAGTTCTGACAGTAGCCAGTCTCCCCGCCCTGGCGTGTGATAACCGTGCCAAAGCGGCTCACGCCCCGTCACCTGCCAGGAGAATCCGATGGATATCCAATCCTCCACCTTGGACGAATTATTCGTCCTGTACCCTGTGATCATTCCGGGTTGGGTCACGCCAGTGAAACCGACGGAGCTCGCCGATGGAGGTATCCCCAAAAGCCTTTACGACGACCAGCCTCGGGGGCTCGAATGCTTGATTGACCCGTTGGTGGAGATGCAGCGTCACGCCTGGGCGCTGGAGGCTTGGGATCGAGTCGACCTGTATGTCAATGACGACACCACGCCCGTCGCAGGCGATACCGTCCAGCCGGGGGAAGAACAAAACCGCATGCGCCTGCATATCCCCCATGGACGCTTGATCGATGGGGTCAACAGGCTGCACTACATCGTGACCCGCCCCAGTGATAACTCATCACGGCCCTCCAGGGACCTGTTCGTGCTGTATCACCTGCGGGCACCAGGTGACCCTGCGCCAGAAGGCCTGGATCTGTTGATCCCATCCGATGTTGTCCGCGACGGGGTCAGCGCCGAGCGGGCGGCGCAGGGCGTGGAGTTCGGCTTCGACTACACCCACCGACGGGACTACGACCAGATTCGCTTTCTGCTGGGCAATGCGACGGTTGAATGGGAAATCACCGACAGTTCGATACCGGTGGTGAAAACCCTGTTCACCGACACCTTCCAACAAGCGGGCGACAACCCCAACACGCTGGCGGAGTTCGTGGTTTTCGATCAGTTGGGCAACTTCAATCGGTCGCCTACCAAACGTTTGGATATTCATCTGAACAGTGTGCTAACGCCCCCAGCCCTCGACAGCGTAAAAGACGCCGACGATGAAGAAATCTCCGATGGAGGACGGACAACTAGCACCACGCTGAAATTATCAGGTCATGCACACAAGGGAAAAGAAATCGAGGTCTACGATGGAAGCGGAGCCAGTGCGGTTCCCATGGGCAGGGCGACAGCCGATACGACAACGGGTGAATGGACGAAAGAAATAATCGTCCAGGTGGGTCCACACCGCCTGTACGCAAAATCGCTTTACCACAGCACAAACGTGTATTCGAACGTGCGCACCCTTACTACGGTACGTCCATTGTCCATTGATCAATCCGAAATGAAGCTCAATCGTCTCAACTATTACAACGCTCCGTGGCCACGGAGGCAGCCCGAAGTCATCGATAACGAGCAGCGCTTGGCCAGCGATGGAATACCTCCATACACCTACACCTCCAGCAATCCCGACGTTGCAACTGTCAACATAGGAACGGGGATAGTTCAAGGACTGCGCAACGGGACCTCGACCATTACAGTAACAGACAGCGATGGGCAGACGGCCTCGTACGATGTCAGGGTCTCGCGTAAATACGAAATCGTCGTCAATGGGGGGCCTCTCAACGCCATCCAGGCTTACGACTGGCTATTGAGTATCAACTTCATATACGACGCCGATTATGAATTCGCTTACCACAACATAGCTGACGTCTTTCAGGTCCCGGCAAACTGGACGAACTTATGGCTGGGTTCGTCAGCAATAGGTCGAGCCACCTACTACCGGTACCTTGAAATCCAGCTAAAGCGGACCAACGCCGTCATTGATCCCTATCGTTCCGACGTTACTCAAGCATTGGGTTTTCGATCATGAGAATTATCGGAATTGGAAGAAGGTCGCCGACCTGAGTCCCCAGGGCGTCAGGCCCTGGCGTGCCCCTACCTACCCATTCCTGAATGAACACGGTGGGTTTTGTCGTTCCAGCTCACCTTGCGTGGGGACCCACTTCACCGAGTGATCACTCAACATCAGCCCGTCGCTAACCGCTCATCCTAAACCTGATCCACCTGTAAGTTCTGACAGTAGGCAGTTGCTTCGGTCTGGCGTGTGATAACCCTACCCAAGCGGCTAACGCCCCATCACCTGCCAGGAGAACCCGATGGATATCCAATCTTCCACCCTGGACGATTTATTCGAGCTGTTTCCTGTGATCATTCCAGGTTGGATCACACCAGTGAAACCGGCTGGCATCGCTGATGGGGGTATCCCCAAAAGCCTTTACGACGACCAGCCTCGGGGGCTCGAATGCTTGATTGACCCGTTGGTGGAGATGCAGCGTCACGCCTGGGCGCTGGAGGCTTGGGATCGAGTCGACCTGTATGTCAATGACGACACCACGCCCGTCGCAGGCGATACCGTCCAGCCGGGGGAAGAACAAAACCGCATGCGCCTGCATATCCCCCATGGACGCTTGATCAATGGGGTCAACAGGCTGCACTACATCGTGACCCGCCCCAGCGATAACTCATCACGGCCCTCCAGGGACCTGTTCGTGCTGTATCACCTGCGGGCGCCAGGTGACCCTGCACCAGAAGGCCTGGACCTGTTGATCCCACTCGATGTTGTCCGCGACGGGGTCAGCGCCGAGCGGGCGGCGCAAGGCGTGGAGTTCGGCTTCGACTACACCCACCAACGGGACTACGACCAGATTCGCTTTCTGCTGGGCAATGCGACGGTTGAATGGGAAATCACCGACAGTTCGATACCGGTGGTGAAAACCCTGTTCACCGACACCTTCCAACAAGCGGGCGACAACCCCAACACGCTGGCGGAGTTCGTGGTTTTCGATCAGTTGGGCAACTTCAACCGGTCGCCCACCAAACGTTTGGATATTCATCTTGGCCAGCCGGCAGAGCTGCTTCCACCGACCATTGATGAAGCCTTGGGCGACCAACTCGACCCTGCCAATACACCCAACGGCGCCACGGTGCGGATACCGGCGGAGGTTAACCTGCTGGAGGGCGACTCCGGCGAAGTGCGCTGGGTAGGGCTACCAGGAGCCGGCAGCATCAACGTGCCGTTTACCATTTCGGCCAGCGAGGCGGGGCAGTCCAAGACCGTACCCGTGCCGAAGTCGGTAGTAGAGGCGAATATTGATCAGACCATCACGCTGGACTACACGTTGCGGCGCCAGGGCGGGTCGCCTCTCCCTTCCGATCCGGCTGTCTATGACATACGGCGGCAGGTGGGTTCTGGACAGTTGTTGGTCATGGGCGCGCGTAGCGTGTTTTTCAAACATTGGGTCACCAGCGAGATACGCCAGCTGACAGCATTGGACAAAACGACACGCAAGCCGCGTGAGGCATTGTGGCAGTACGAAGGGGACAGTGAGAGTGTGAGCGCAAGCCACTTCCCGGACACCCACCCCTCGAAACTACTGCACGTACGCAGCGGTAATGATTGGGTCCGTATCAACCCCGTTAATGTCTTCAGCAATGGTAACAATGTGTACACCGACCACACGGCGCCCTATGCCGCTTTTGTGGCTCGCCGTGACAGTGGTCATTTGGTTGGATGGGGCATGGCCGTGTATGGCGGTGACATCCCGTCGACCATCAGGACCTTCACCGACATTGTCGAGGTTGCTGGCTCAGCCTTTTCCTTTGCAGCATTGCGCGCCAATGGCCATGTGGTCGCCTGGGGCAGCCTGGGGCACGGTGGAGAGGTACCGGAGGCAATCGCCAGGCTCAAAGATTTCGATGCGGTATACGCTAACTCTTACGGATTTGCGGCGCGTCGCACCAATGGCAGGTTGGTTGCCTGGGGTGATGAAAGATTTGGTGGCGTGCTGCCAGGGCCTATCGAGGCGCTGGCTGACATTGATGAAGTCACAGGCGGCCATTGGGCTTTTGCTGCACGCCGTACCCATGGTCAAGTGGTCGCCTGGGGCCATCCTGAAACAGGCGGCACGGTGCCGAACGCCCCCCAATACAACAACGTTGAGAGGATCATAGGCTCTGCCGCAGCTTTCGCAGCACTGCGAACCGACGGCAGTGTGGTCGCGTGGGGTCATGCCAGCGGGGGCGGCGAAGTGCCGCGCGACATCGCCACGCTCGACGACATCATCGACGTATCCGCCACCCATGTGGACGCTAATGCCGATCGTGACCAAGGCGCCTTTGCCGCACGCCGGGCCAACGGGCACGTGGTCGCGTGGGGCCATCCATCCCTGGGTGGATCAGTACCCCGGGATATCGCCGAGCTGAACAACATCTTGCAACTGACATCCAGCTCGGGGGCCTTTGCTGCGTTACTGACCGACGGACATGTCGTCGCCTGGGGCCATCCGGAATATGGCGCGGCGGTGCCCGGGCCAATCCTCACACTTGATAACATCGTGCAAGTGACCTCCACGCAAGGCGCTTTTGCCGCACTGCTGGCCGACGGCACAGTCGTGGCATGGGGGCTTGCGGCTTGGGGCGGCGACACTCGGGCGGTGGCTGATCAGCTATTCGACGTCAGGGCTGTCTACTCCAACAATCAGGCATTTACGGCGCTGACAAACGACGGGCGAGTCGTCACCTGGGGCTTGGCCGATGCTGGCGGCAACAGCGACGCCGTCCAGAACCAATTGCGCGGTCAAGTTTCCTACTACGCCACCCCAGCATCGCGCGGTGCCGCGCTCACGCTTCAGGCCCGCAGCCTGGAAAGTGGAAGCAGTTGAAAAAAATCAGCGACTGAGCCGGTGAGGCGCCCTGTGCGCCTATCGCGTGGATGCCCTCAGACATACAAACCTTGATGAGGGTCGCCCTCGCACGCTTTGCCAGCCGTAGGCGACAGCTGCGCTGTCGAGCGGGAGCAAGCGCCCTCGCCACAGCGAGCTGCTCCGAGCCCATCAGGGTGTCCATCAGCCAGTTTCACACCGACCACTCGTCTTAAACCCGTCCTCACCTGTTAGCTCTGACAGTAGCCAGTTTCCCCGCCCTGGCGTGTGATAACCGAGCCAAAGCGGCTCACGTCCCGTCACCTGCCAGGAGAAGCCAATGGATATCCAATCCTCCACCTTGGACGAATTATTCGTCCTGTACCCTGTGATCATTCCGCGTTGGATTCCCAAGAGCCTTTACGACGACCAGCCTCAGGGCCTGAGGTGCCTGATTGACCCTTGGACGGAGCTTAAGCGTCATTCCTGGACAATGGCGGCGGATGATCGCGCTGACTTATATGTCAATGACGATCCCACTCCTGTCGCTGGCAAAACCGTAGAATCGGGGCAGGAACAAGATCGCATCACCTTGCACATTCCTAATGGGCATTTGATTCACGGGGTCAACAGGCTGCATTACAAAGTGACCCGCCCCAGTGAAAATGCCGTGCCCTCCAGGGACCTATTCGTCCTGTATCACCTGCGGGCACCGGGTGACCCAGCGCCAGACGGCCTGGATCTGGTGATCCCGCTCGATGTCGTCCGCGATGGGGTCAGCGCCGAGCGGGCGGCGCAGGGTGTGGAGTTTGGTTTTGCCTATACCTACCCGCGAAACTACGACCGCATCAACTTTCTGCTGGGGGATGTGACCGTCCCGTTCGAGGTAGCCGACGCTTCGACACCCGTAGTGAAGACCTTGTTTACCGACACCTTCCAACAGGTGGGTGATAACGCCAATACATTGATCGAATACCGGGTGACCGACCAATTGGGCAACGCCAATCAGTCCCCCATCAAGCGTTTGGATATTCATCTTGGCCGGCCGTTGGAGCTGCTTCCCCCGACCATTGACCAAGCCCTGGGCAACCAACTCGACCCTGCTGACACGCCCAACGGCGCCACGGTGCGGATACCGGCGGAGGTTAATCTGCTGGAGGGCGATTCCGGCGAAGTACGCTGGGTAGGGCTCCCAGGGGCCGGCAGCATCAACGTGCCGTTTACCATTTCGGCCAGCGAGGAGGGTCAGTCCAAGACCGTTCCCGTGCCAAAGTCCGTGGTAGAGGCGAATGTCGATCAGACCATCACACTGGACTACACGTTGCGCCGTCAGGGCGGGTTGCCTCTACCCTCGGAACCGGCGGCCTATGACATACGGCGGCAAGTAGGCTCCGGACGGTTGCTGGTCATGGGCGCGCGCGGCACTTCGAACGCCCTGCACTGGACGACGGTGGCAAGCAGCCGCTTGCTTACCGCGTTGAACGCCGTTACACAGCAGCCGCTTGAAGCGCTATGGCAGTACGAAGGCGACAGCGGCGACCCGATCCGAAGTGCCGTATTCCATGACAAGCAGCCCTGGCGGTTACTGCATGTGCGCACCAGCGAGGATGAGGTCCGTGTCAATCCCGCCAATCTGTTTGGATGCGGCAACTTTAAAATCCACGACCCCTCGCAAGCATGGGGCGCTTTCATCGCTCGCCGGAACCAAGGCAACCTGATTGGGTGGGGGGTGCCAGGGCACGGCGGCGCCGTTCCGTCGACCATTGCGACACTCACCGACATCGTCGGCGTTGCTCACGCGGCCTATGCCTTCGCCGCATGGCGAGCTAACGGTCGTGTGGTGGCTTGGGGCTGGGAGGAGCGAGGCGGTGTCGTACCGGCGGCGATCAGCAATCTTACCGATATCGTCGAAGTGGTTGGGACCGGACATGCCTTTGCTGCGCGGCGGGCGACGGGCCACCTAGTGGCGTGGGGAGACGTGATCGCGGGGGGCGTAATTCCAGCGGAGATTGCCCTGCTGGATGACTTTGAAGAAGTGGCCGCTTCAGCACACGCTTTTGCCGCGCGGCGAGCCAATGGCACCGTGGTGGCATGGGGAAGGCCGGACCTGGGGGGAGCGGTGCCGGGCGATATCGCCTCGCTCAACGATATTGTGGAACTGAGCAACGCCTACTATGTCTTTGCAGCACGGCGAGCCAATGGATCCGTAGTGGCTTGGGGAACTGAACCGAACGCCGGCGGCACGGTGCCAGCGGCTATTGCGACACTCACTGACATTGTCGAAGTGGTTGGCGCGAGTACGGCACTTGCCGCCCGACGATCCAATGGATCGGTGGTGGCGTGGGGAAATGCGAACAGCGGCGGAGCCATTCCGGCACCCATTGCGACGCTCAACGACATCATCCAGGTAGTCTCTACATCTGAATCCTTTGCCGCTCTCAGGGCCAGCGGCCATGTGGTGACCTGGGGGAGTTCGGACTATGGAGCGCCGGTGCCTGCCACCATCGGAGTTTTCGACGACATCGTTCAGATTGCAGCCACTGCCGCAGCATTTGCCGCATTGCGCCGCAACGGCACTGTAGTGGCATGGGGTAATGAAATGTGGGGAGGCGCGGTGAACGTGAATGACCTGACGAATGTACGGGCTCTTTACGCCAACAGTCAGGCCTTTGTCGCGCTCACGAGCGATGGGCGAGTAGTCACCTGGGGCCTTGCCGACGCTGGGGGTAACAGCGACTCGGTCCAGGGACAACTACGCGGTCAGATCTCCTATTACGCAACCCCCGCGTCGCGCGGCGCCGCGCTCAAGCGCCAAGCACGCAGCGAGGGCCCATAGGCGACTGGAGCGGGCTAACGACGGAACTGCGCCAGCCGGCGCGAGGCATAGAGCATCACCTTGTCACGTGGCCCTGGGCATCCAGCAGTTGATCGAACTGGGCGAATTGCTCGCAGACCGGGCACTGGAGAACGTCGACCCACGCTAACCGATTCACCACGCCCCGTGACGAGGGAGCTTGCTCCCGCTGGGCGGCGAAGCTGCCCCAAATGGCCTGGCGCGGTCTTGCAGGCAGACCGCGCCGGCTGGTTTTACGACGGCTGCGCCGCCGAGCGGGAGCAAGCGCCCTCGCCACAGCGAGCTGCTCCGAGCCCATCAGGGTGTCCATCAGCCAGTTTCACACCGACCACTCGTCTTAAACCCGCCCTCACCTGTTAGCTCTGACAGTAGCCAGTTTCCCCGCCCTGGCGTGTGATAACCGAGCCAAAGCGGCTCACGTCCCGTCACCTGCCAGGAGAAGCCAATGGATATCCAATCCTCCACCTTGGACGAATTATTCGTCCTGTACCCTGTGATTATTCCGGGTTGGGTCACTCCGGTGAAGCCTGCCGGCCTCGCCGATGGTGGGATTCCCAAGAGCCTTTACGACGACCAGCCTCAGGGCCTGAGGTGCCTGATTGACCCTTGGACGGAGCTCAAGCGTCATTCCTGGACAATGGCGGCGGATGATCGCGCTGACTTATACGTCAATGACGATCCCACTCCTGTCGCTGGCAAAACCGTAGAATCGGGACAGGAACAAGATCGCATCACCTTGCACATCCCTAATGGGCATCTAATTCACGGGGTCAACAGGCTGCATTACAAAGTGACCCGCCCCAGTGAAAATGCCGTGCCCTCCAGGGACCTATTCGTCCTGTATCACCTGCGGGCACCGGGTGACCCAGCGCCAGACGGCCTTGATCTGGTGATCCCGCCCGATGTCGTCCGCGATGGGGTCAGCGCCGAGCGGGCGGCGCAAGGGGTGGAGTTCGGTTTCAACTACAGCAACCGGCGCGACTATGACCGCATTCGCTTTTTGTTGGGCAATGCGACCATTGATTGGGAAATAACCGACAGCTCGCTACCGGCGGTGAAAACCCTCTTTACCGATGCGTTCCAACAAGCGGGAGACGACCCCAATACGGTGGCCGAGTTTGTGGTTTTCGACCAGTTGGGCAACTTCAACCGGTCACCGGCCAAACGCCTGAATATCCACCTGAACCAACTGGCCCCACCCGTCATCACCTCAGTGAAAGATGCCAAGGGCGACGATGTTCCAGATGGCTCAAGCACCGAGGAGACCGCTGTCACGCTCAGTGGCACCGGCGCTAGCGGTCAGCGAGTGGACATTTTTGACGTCTTGGATTTCAAAGGTAGCACCTTTGCCATCGGAGGCACTTGGACCCATGCCGTCATCGGCTTAGACATAGGCCACCACAGCTTTACCGCCAAGGGGATTTACGGAACCGAGCCGGTGTCGCAACCCTGGACGTTTACCGTCGGGACCTCCGATATCATAGACACATCTCCCCATGTGTTTAAGCAAGCCATCTACACCACCAGCAACTTCGCGCCGAAAAATCGCTACTACGACCTGGAGCGAAAGCCTACCGGTGGAACGCCCCCGTAC
Organism: Pseudomonas sp. NFACC56-3; assembly: GCF_900100025.1. NCBI lineage: Bacteria > Pseudomonadati > Pseudomonadota > Gammaproteobacteria > Pseudomonadales > Pseudomonadaceae > Pseudomonas > Pseudomonas sp. NFACC56-3. The sequence goes on from NZ_FMTK01000015.1 coordinate 115,335, forward strand.
ACCTACAGGTCCAGCAAGCCCAGTGTTGCTACAGTCGATGTCGATGAGGGCGGCGTCCTGGTCAAAGGGTCCGGTAGCACCACCATCACCGTTCGCGATAGCGCAGGGAAGACTTCAAGCTACGATGTCCAGGTCTTCTCGGTCCAGGACGTTATTTTCAATAACGGGAGCGCCTACATGGATGCACGGGAAGCCAATACCTGGGCTGCGCCATACATCCAGAACGGCGGTGCCAGACCTGGGCCTCTTTGGGGCACTTCGCTGAAAACGCGCTTTGAAATAGGGAGCGAGTGGCTATATCCAACGGCCTGGATTTGGGCGCCACCTCCCCTTTCCCCGAATAGCCAATGGGGGTATACCTCATTCCCCTCCGACATCGTGAACTTTACCGACAACGCCACGCAGTTCGCGGGAAGGGCCCTGATTTGTATGCGGGTCAATGGATAGTACTAGCCGGATGGGTGAACAGCTCGCTCCCACATGGGATCTGTGTAGGCGCCGAATTTGTGGACATGGCGATCAAGATTTATCGCGAGACCGAGCAGCCCCAATTTGAAATATAGAAAACCCGCCCTTTCCACTCAGGAAAGGCGGGTTTTGTCGTTTCAGCCTCAGCTCACACCGTATCCACCTTCAGCGAGTGATCATTCAACATCCCATTGATGATGGTCGCCGTGTCCGCTCCGCCGATGATTCCCCCCGCGCCAGGCGCGACGCCGTAATGACTGGCGAGGTTGACGCCGGCCAGGTCGATGGTCTGGTTCGGCGTGGCGCCGGCAATGGCGCTGACGTCGATGCTGGTGATGACCGACGCCCCGCTGCCGCTCACGCTGAAATGCAGGTAATCATCCAGTGACGCCGCGCTGCCATTCTCCCCTTGCAACAGCTGGGACAGGTCGAGCTTGTCGATGCCGGGCGTGAAGTCGGTGATCACGTCGTGGCCATTGTTGCCCGCCAGCCATTGGAAGGTGTCGGCGCCGCTGCCGCCAGTGAGGGTGTTGTTGCCCAGGCCACCGATCAGCAGGTCGTCGCCGCCACCGCCATTGAGCACGTCATGGCCCAGACCACCGTCGAGGCGGTTGCTGGCCCCGTCGCCGGTGAGGGTGTCGTTGAAGTTCGAGCCCACGAGGTTTTCGATGTGGCTCAATGTATCGGTGCCCGCGCCCAGGGTGTTCTGCGCCGCCAACAGGCCCAGGTTCACCGTGACTGCCGACGTGGCGTGGGCGTAGCTGACGGTGTCGTTGCCCGTACCGCCATCGAGCAGGTCGTTGCCCGTGCCGCTGTAGAGCAGATCATTGCCTGCCCCACCGTTCAGGGTGTTGTTGCCCGAACCGGCACTGAGTACATCGTTGCCGTCGCCGGCGTTGAGGATGTTGTCGCCGTTGCCAGCCAACAGCACATCGTCGCCACTGGTGCCCGTCAGGGTATGGCCCGCCTGATAGCTGATGCCTACCGCTGCGCTGTCGCTGCCGCCGTGGTTGTCGCTGGCGGTGTAGCTGCCGTGGTAATCCGGTGTTTTGTCTTGCGCCCCGGCATAGTCGACGGTGAGGGTCAGTTGATAGTTCTCCGCCGCGTTGGAATTACCGCCGCCGGGATTGGCGATGTTGGTGACGTGGATCTGGTAATTGCCATCCGCTGCCGCAGTGAAAGAAGCCCCGTCGTTGATCGCAATGAATGGCCCGCCGTTGAGTGAATACTCCAGCGCAATGTGACCGGCCGACAGGTTGTGGTCCAGGGTGAGGGTTTCGCCCTGTTTGAGGCTGATGTTGAGCCGGTCTTCATCGTTGGTGTTGTTATTGGACACCATCCCCAATGCACCGCTGACCACCAACATCGCCGTCATGCTCGCGGTATTGGCGACGAAAGCGCTGCGGCTGAGGTTGATCGACTGCACGTTGTTGCCGGTGAAGCTGGCCGTGCCGGTGCTGCCGGTGAAGTCCGCGCCTTTGGCGACCCAGCCGGTATTGAAACTGGTGGGTGAGGCGGTGAGCGGATCGCCGTTGGCGTCGCTGTCGTTACCCAGCAGCAACTCGCCCGGGATCACGATGTTGCCCGACAGCACGTTGGTGATGATGTTGTCGTCGGCAGCGATCGGTGGACTGTTGGGCACGACGTTGATCACCAGGTTGGAGCTCGCCAGGTCACCGTCATGGTCGCTGACGGTGTAGCCGATGTGCTCGGTGATCAGGGTGCTGGTGGCCGTCTGCGACGTATAGCTGAATGCACCCGTGTCGAGGTTGACCACCAGGGTACCGTCGTGGGCGGTGGCGATGCTCAGCGTGTTGCCAACAGTGTTGAACGTGCCGTGATTGGCCCCGCCACTGGCGGTCAGCGCACCTTGCCCACCGTTGGCCGCCGGGTCATAACTGTACGTGGTGCCATCGACCACCAGGCTCTTGATGAAGCCGCCATCGGCGCCGAACGAGCCCCCCTCGCCCAGCAGGTTGCCGGTGACCGGCGCGCCTTGCACGGTACCGGAAAGCACCGAGTTGAGCTGGTTCAAGTCGGTGACCACCACCGCATTGGTGTCGGTGTGCGTGCTGCCGTCATAGGCCAGCGGGTCGAGATTGACGTTTCTGGCGCCGCTGCCCAGGCCGACGGCGTAATTCTTGATGCTGTTGGCATCGAGAAAGGCTTTCCACGCAACCTCGTCCGCCGAGCCGATTTCGCCCAAGGTCGGCTTGCCATCGGAGAAAAAATAACCAATGTTCTGGGCGCCGGTCAGTTGTCCGGGGGTTGCGAACGCCGTCTTGGCCATCGCCACGGCCGCATCGTAATTGGTGTCACCGTGCGCGTTCAGCGCGGCGATCAGCGTCTTGGCGGTTGCCACGTCCACCCACACGGCACTCTGGTCGGTGGCACTGCCGCTGAAGGTCACCAGCTGGACTTTGACGTCGCCCATGTCGTCGTATTTGTCGAGCAAGGCGCTGATCGCCTGTTTGGCCAGATCCATACGCGAGAGCCCCGGCACGCCGGAATCGTCTTTCATGCTGCCGGACACATCAAGCACGATCAGCAGGTTCGAATCGATCTCCACCGCCGTCACCGAACGCTCGGACGCGATGGCGGTAGGCACGTCGTCGACGATGCTCACCACCAGATTGCCCGTGACGGTGTTGCCCAGGGAGTCCTTGGCCTGGTAGGTGAAACTTTCACTCAACACGTTCGGGCCGTCGTTGGCGGCGGGCGTCGTCGTGGCTGGCGAGGTCAACGTGTAGGTGTAGGAACCATCCGGATTGAGCAACAGTTGGCCATGGGCACCGACGCCATTGCCCACCAAGGCGAAAGACACGGCGCCCGTTGCCCCGGTGACAGACCCCACCAAGGTGCCCGTGGCGGTTTCACCGGAGGCACTCGGGTCACTGCCGGTGACGGTGCCGGGGGCCAGGTCCTGGCCGTCCTGGTTCAGGTCGAGGGCTTTTTCGTAGACGGTCACGTCATGGTCGGTTGCTGCGACGAGGCAGCTGTTGTGCACATCGATGGTGATGGTCGTCGTGCTTTCATCGCCATCGGCATCGCGCACGGTGTAGGTGAACACATCGGTGGCGCCCGGCGCGCCGACGGTGTTCGGGTTGCTGTGGTAGACGGCGTTGCCGTTGGCGTCCAGGGTCAGGTAGCCGTAGGTGCCGTTGATCTGGGTATTCAAGCCACCGATGGCTGGGTTGGTGGTGTCGTTGCCGGCACGCACGCCGATGACTGCACCGCCGTCGGCACCGAGTACGTCGTTGTCCAGCACATTGCCATTGACCGTCCCGCCCTCCACCACCGAGGCGACATCGCAGTGAGCCTTGGGCACGTCGTCGACGATGTCGATGACGATGGTGCTGGTCACCGTGTTGCCCAACGAATCCGTGGCCTGATAGGTGAAGCTTTCGCTCAACACGTTCGGGCCATCGTTGGCGTGGGGCGTGGTGGTGGCTGGCGCCGTCAGGGTGTAGGTGTAGGTACCGTCGGAGTGCAGCAACAGTTGACCGTAGGCACCTGTGGCATTGCCCACCAGCGCGAAGGTCACTGCGCCCACAGCACCGCTGATCGAGCCAACGAGGCTGCCGCTGGCGGTTTCGCTGGTGGCATTCGGGGCGCTACCAGTGACGGTGCCGGGGACCAGGTCCTGGCCGTCCTGGTTCAGGTCGAGGGCTTTTTCGTAGACGCTGATTTCGTGGTCCGGTGCGGCGACCAGGCAGCTGTTGTGCACGTCGATGGTGATGGTCGTCGTACTTTCATCGCCGTCGGCATCACGCACGGTGTAGGTGAACACATCGGTCGCGCCTGGGGCGCCGACGGTGTTCGGGTTGCTGTGGTAGACGGCGTTGCCGTTGGCGTCCAGGGTCAGGTAGCCGTAGGTGCCATTGATCTGGGTGTTCAAGCCACCGACGGCAGGGTTCGAGGTATCGCTGCCGGCGCGTACGCCAACCACCATGCCACCGTCCGCGCCAAGCACGTCGTTGTCCAGCACATTGCCGTTGACCGTGCCGCCTTCCTCCACCGAGGCCAAATCGGCATGGGCCTTGGGCACGTCGTCAATAATGTCGATGACGATGGTGCTGGTCACCGTGTTGCCCAACGAGTCCGTGGCCTGGTAGGTGAAGCTTTCGCTCAGCACGTTCGGACCATCGTTGGCGGCGGGCGTCGTCGTGGCCGGCGAGGTCAGGGTGTAGGTGTAGGAGCCGTCGGGCTGAAGCGACAGTTGACCGTAGGCACCGGTGGCGTTGCCCACCAGCGCGAAGGTCACTGCGCCCACGGCACCGCTGATCGAGCCGACGAGGCTGCCGCTGGCGGTTTCGCTGGTGGCATTCGGGGCGCTGCCGGTGACGGTACCGGGGGCCAGGTCCTGGCCGTCCTGGTTCAGGTCGAGGGCTTTTTCGTAGACGCTGACTTCGTGGTCGGGTGTGGCGACGAGGCAGATATCGTGGACATCGATGGTGATGGTGGTGGTGCTTTCATCGCCGTCGGCATCGCGCACGGTGTAGGTGAACACATCGGTCGCGCCTGGGGCGCTGACGGTGTTCGGGTTGCTGTGATAGACGGCGTTGCCGTTGGCGTCCAGGGTCAAGTAGCCGTAGGTGCCATTGATCTGGGTGTTCAAGCCGCCGATCGCCGGGGTCGAGGTGTCGTTGCCAGCGCGCACGCCAATCACGGCACCACTCGCGGCCGGCCCGTCGGCACCGCCTTCGTCGTTATTCAGGACGTTGCCACTGACTGTCCCGCCCTCATCCACCGAGGCGGAATCAGCATGGGCGGTCGGCAAGTCGTCGACGATGTTCACGTCCAGGTTGCCGTTGGCCGTGGTGCCATTGTCATCGGTGACCACAACGGCGAACTGTTCGCTAACACTGTTGGCGCCGTTGGCGTTTGGATGGGCTTCATTGTCCAGCAGCGTGTAGCTGTAACTCACCACACCGGTGCTGGCGTTGTAGCCAGTGATGGTCAGGGTGTTGCCGAGCGCGGTGGTAATCGATTGCGGGAAACCGGCCGCCACGCCGCCGGTGACGACATTGATACCGCCCACGCTCAGGGTCTGCACACCGTCCAGCGCGGTCACGGTGAACGTGCCGTTTTGAGTCAGGGCCGGTGCGTCCGGGCTGCTGCCGTCGCTGAGGTTTTTTTCCTGGACCGTCAGCTCACCACCTTCGGTGTCGAGGCCGGTGATGATCACCGGGTCGTCGTTGTTGTGCACTTGCAGCACCAGGTTCGCGGTGCTGGTGTCGCCATCGGCGTCGGTGAGGGTGTAGGTGAAGGTTTCACTGCCGTTGCCGCCGCCATGCAAGCCTTTGAAATCGGCATCGGCGCTGTTGAGGGTGTAGGTGTAGGAACCGTCGGCGTTGAGCACCAGGGTGCCGTAGGTGCCGGTGAAGGTGCCGGGCGTGATTGGGCCGGACGCCACATGATCCGCACCTTGGGTGTCGTTGGTCAGCACGCTGCCGGTCAGGGTCAGGTGGGTTTCCGAAGCCGTACTGGCGTTGCTGTCATCCACGGCTTTAGGCAAGTCGTCGACGATGTTCACGTCCAGGTTGCCATTGGCCGTGGTGCCGTTGTCATCGGTGACGACTACGGTGAATTGCTCGCTAACGCTATTGGCGCCGTTGGCGTTTGGATGGGTTTCGTTGTCCAGCAAGGTATAGCTGTAGCTCACCACACCAGTGCTGGCGTTATAGCCAGTGATGGTCAGGGTGTTGCCCAGCGCGGTGGTAATCGACTGCGGGAAACCCGCCGCCACGCCGCCGGTAACGACGTTGATGCCGCCCACGCTCAGGGTCTGCACACCGTCCAGCGCGGTCACGGTGAACGTGCCGCTTTGAGTCAGGGCCGGTGCGTCCGGGCTGCTGCCGTCGCTGAGGTTTTTTTCCTGGACCGTCAGCTCACCACCTTCAGTGTCGAGGCCGGTGATGATCACCGGGTCGTCGTTGTTGTGCACTTGCAGCACCAGGTTCGCGGTGCTGGTGTCGCCATCGGCGTCGGTGAGCGTGTAGGTGAAGGTTTCACTGCCGTTGCCGCCGCCATGCAAACCTTTGAAATCGGCATCGGCGGTGTTGAGGGTATAGGTGTAGGAACCGTCGGCGTTGAGCACCAGGGTGCCGTAGGTGCCGGTGAAGGTGCCGGGCGTGATGGGGCCGGACGCCACGTGATCCGCACCTTGGGTGTCGTTGGTCAGCACGCTGCCGGTCAGGGTCAGGTGAGTTTCCGAAGCCGTACTGGCGTTGCTGTCGTCCACGGCTTTAGGCAGGTCGTCGACGATGTTCACGTCCAGGTTGCCGTTGGCCGTGGTGCCGTTGTCATCGGTGACCACAACGGCAAACTGTTCGCTGAGGCTGTTCGCGCCGTTGGCGTTTGGATGGGTTTCATTGTCCAGCAGCGTGTAGCTGTAGCTCACCACCCCAGTGCTGGCGTTATAGCCAGTGATGGTCAGCGTGTTGCCCAGCGCGGTGGTAATCGACTGCGGGAAACCGGCTGCCACGCCGTCGGTGACGACGTTGATACCGCCCACGCTCAGGGTCTGCACACCGTCCAGCGCGGTCACGGTGAACGTGCCGCTTTGAGTCAGGGCCGATGCGTCCGGGCTGCTGCCGTCGCTGAGGTTTTTCTCCTGCAACGACAGCTCGCCACCTTCAGCATCCAGGCCCACCAACACCACCGGATCATCATTGTTGTGCACTTGCAGCACCAGGTTGGCGGTGCTGGTGTCGCCATCGGCGTCGGTGAGCGTGTAGGTGAACGTCTCGGTACCGCTGCCCCCGCCATGCAACGCGACGAATTGCGGGTCGCTGGTGTTCAGGGTGTAGGTGTACGTGCCGTTGGGGTTGAGCACCAGGGTGCCGTAGGTGCCGGTGAACGTCCCACCAATGATCGGCCCGCTGTCGGGGCCGGTGGGGATCCGGTCGGCACCCTGGTGGTCATTGGGCAATACGTTGCCGGTGAGGGTGACCTGGGTTTCCGACGCCGTGCTCGCGTGGCTGTCGTCGATCGCCTGGGGCACGTCATCGGTGATGTTGACGTCCAGGGTGCCGGTGGCCGTGTCGCCGTCGGTGTCAACGGCCACCACGGGGAACTGCTCGGTAATGTTATTGGCACCGCCGCCGGCAGGATGGGTTTCATTGTCCGTCAGGGTGTAGGTGTAACTGACCACCCCCGTGGTCGGGTCATAGCCCGTGATGGTCAACGTGTTGCCCAGCGCCGACGTGATGGTTTGAGGAAAGCCTGCGGGCACGCCGCCACTGATCACGTTGATGCCGCCGATGCTCAGGCTGCTCAGGCCGTCAGGCGCGGATACCGTGAACGTGCCATTTTGCACCAGCGCCCCCGGATTGCTGGCCGAACCATCGGCCAGATTGGCCTCGTTGGTGGTCAGTTCGCCGCCCTCGACAGTGACCCCGTCGAGGGTCACGGGGTTGTCCGGCGTCTCAGGGGTTACCGGTGGGGTTGCATCATCGCCGGTATTATCCGGGTCACCGGCCAAGCGTAGCTGGGGAAATTCGGGAATCCCGTTGAACCCGGCCGTCGGGAAACCGATCAGCGGATCGACCTCCCCGCCCACTTCTTCCAACAGCACAAAACTGTGCCCACCGCCTACACCGCCCGGGTTGCCACCTTCAGGTCCGGCGGCCGTGGCTTCGCCGGTCTGGGTCGGGTCGGCACCGGCGGCGATGGCTTGCTGCAGCTTTTGCACATCGGTCAGTTGCGCGTCACTCGGCGGCGTCGTGTCGGGCGTGTCGACATGAGGCGCATGCTTGGCCAGCAGCTGCGGGGTCAGGGTCAGGTTGCTTTCGCGGCCCAGGGTCAACGACTGGCCGTTCTGCAGATGCACAGCCACGGCCCCTTCGGCACCGGTGACCAGGTGTTCGCCGGCATAGAGCCGATCGCCTTCGACCAAAGGCCGCCGCAGGCCACCGGCCGCTTCTGCGAAAACTTGCCCGACCACTTTGCTGACGATACCGATGAGCGCTGCCATGTGCATTTCCTCCGTTGCCGACCGCAATCGGCACCTGTCTGGGTGAAGAATTCGTCCTCAGGTTTGGCGACCCAAAAGCTGGAAAATCTGCCAGCTTTCGCGGAAGTAGAAGGTGCTGGCAATTCGCCTAAACGACAAAAAACCGTCACAAAAAACCGCTTCTCACATCGCCCTTTCGGCACTTCTTCACGTCGCTTAAAAATCTGCATGAAACTTTTATTGACGCCTAAAAGCCGTCAGAACCCGCATATTCAAAGGCTTTCGCTTTGAACAATGTGCCGGTTTTTTTCAAGTTCATAAGTTTTTTTCGGAATAAGCCTTATGAGAAATTCTTCTTAGGTTTTGCTCAGGATGTTCTTAGCTGTGTTGTTACAAGGTTGAAACGGTTTTGATCTTAAACACGTCAATATTTTGGCGACAAGCGAAGCACTACAGACCTCAGGAGATGCACCCCATGCGCGTTCTAACCCCCCTCTGCAGCGCGGTTTTGCTGGCCATGGCCTGCTCTTCTCAGGCGCAGGCCATGTCATTGACCGAGGCGATCCAGAGCACCATCGCGACTCACCCGGAACTGGCACAACGGGTGGACAGCCGTCTGTCGGCCAATGAAGACGTCAAGGTCGCCAGAGGGGGCTTTTTCCCATCGGTGGATCTGAATGCCGGTTACGGCCGTGGCTACAGCGACAACACCAACACCCGTGCCCTGGGCAACCACCACACCAATATCCTGACCTACACCCAATCGGAGCTGCGCCTGCGGCAGATGATCTTCGACGGGTTCAACACCGCCAATGAAGTGCAGCGCACCCAGGGCGTGGTCAATTCCCGGGCCTATTACGCCCAGGGCACCGCCCAGGATCTGGCGCTGCGTACCATCGAGGTCTACCTGGAAGTGCTCAAGCGTCGTGAGTTGGTGACGCTGGCCAAGAACAACCTGCAGGCGCACCTGCGGGTCAACGACCAGATCGGCCTGCGCACCGAGCGTGGGGTGGGCAGTACGGCCGACTCCGACCAGTCCAATGCCCGTCGGGCCCTGGCGGAAAACAACTACGACACCGCCCAGGTGGACCTGGCGGACGCCGAGGCGAACTTCTACAGCGTGGTCGGGCGCATGCCCGATGAGCTGGAGGCGCCGCCCTCGACCAAAGGCGAAATCCCCGCCGACCTGCGCGAAGCCCAGCAAAGCATGGTGGATAACAACCCGTACCTGAAATCGGCCCAGGCCGACATACAGTCGGCCGAGAGCCAATATGAAGTGGCGAAATCGCCGTTCTACCCGCGCTTCGATGCCGAAGCAGCGGTGGGCGCCAACAACAACCTCGGCGGCGAAGAAGGCCACGACAACAACTGGCGTGTGGGGGTGGTGATGAACTACAACCTGTTCCGCGGTGGCAGCGACAAGGCACGGCTGGCGTCCAACGCCCACCAGATCAACCAGGCCATGGACATCCGCAACAACGCCCTGCGCCAGCTCAACGAAGACACGCGCCTGGCCTGGAACGCGATGCTCAACGCCCGCAAACAGACCCCCACCGCCCGCGAATACGCCGACACCACCGCCCGTGTGCGCGCCGCGTACCAGGACCAGTTCGGTCTCGGCCAGCGCACCCTGCTCGACCTGCTCGACAGCGAAAACGAGCTGTACAACGCCAACCGTCGCTACACCGAAGTGCGTTACACCGAGGAGTACTCGATGTACCGGGTACTGGCGAACATGGGCCTGCTGTTGCACAAACAACGGATCGTGCTGCCGGCCGATGCGGTCGCGCAGACCGAAGTCAAGAATCAGGCACGGCTGCCGGAACTGAAGTAGCCCCCTCCAAAAAAAACGGGAGCGAACACTGTGACCAGCATGGAACCCACAACCCTCGGCGTCGATCCGCGCCTGAACTTCGATGATCCCTTGCTGGACGGCCTGTTGATCCTCTGCAAACTCCATGGCGCGACGGTCAGTCGCGCCAGCCTCAGCGCCGGGCTCCCTATGGCGCACCAACGCTTGAGCCTGGACCTGCTGCCCCGCGCAGCGGCCCGGGCGAGCTTGCAGGCGCGATTGTTGCGTCGTGAGCTGACGGACATCTCCCCCCTGAACCTGCCGGTGATGCTGATCTTGGCGGGGGGGCGCTGCGCGGTATTGCGGCGCTGGGGCGAGGATGGCAAAGCGCTGATCCTGCCCAGCGAAGCCGATGGCGGCGAGCAGTGGGTCAGCCGCGAGGAACTGACCACCGATTACAGCGGCCAGGCGCTATTCGCCCGGCCTCGCCATGAACTCGAAGACCTGCGCGCGCCCCTGGTGCCGAGGGTCGAGGCGTGGTTTCGCGACACCTTGAAATTGTCGCGCTGGCTGTACAGCGACGCGATCCTGGCGAGTTTCCTGATCAACCTGCTGGGGCTGATGGTGCCGCTGTTCGTCATGCAGACCTACGACCGCGTGGTGCCGAACCAGGCCACGTCCACCTTGTGGGTGCTGGCCGTGGGGCTGTTGATCGGCACCGGCTTCGAACTGGTGCTGCGGGTGGTGCGCGCCCATCTGCTGGACACCGCCGGCAAGAAAACCGACGTGATTCTGTCCGCCACCCTGTTCGAACGCATCACTGGCATGGCGATGAAGGCCAAGCCGGTGACCATCGGCGGCTTCGCCCAGAGCATCCACGACTTCCAGGGCCTGCGCGAATTCCTCACGGCGGTGACCCTCACCAGCCTGATCGACCTGCCCTTCGCCCTGCTGATGCTGGTCGTGATCGGCCTGCTGGGCGGCTGGCTGGTGGTGATTCCCGTGATCGCGTTTCCGATCACCATCGTCTTCGCCATGATCATCCAGGTGCGCCTGCGCGACACCGTGCAGAAAAGCCTGGCCCTCGGCGCCCAGCGCCAGGCATTGCTGATCGAAACCCTCGGTGGCCTGGAAACCCTCAAGGCCTGCAGCGCCGAAAGCGAGCGCCAGCATCAATGGGAAAGCACCCATGGCGCCCTCACCCGCCTGGACAGCCATGCGCGCAACCTCTCGGCACTGGCGACCAATGGCACGTTATTCCTGCAACAACTGGCGGGCATGGCGACCATCGTCGCCGGGGTCTACAGCATCATTGCCGGCAACCTCAGCGTCGGCGCGCTGGTGGCGACCTACATGCTCGGCAGCCGGGTGCTCGCCCCGCTCGGGCAGATCGCCGGGCTGATCACCCGCTACCAGCAGGCCCAGCTCACCATGCGCAGCACCGATGCCTTGATGGCGCTGCCCCAGGAGCGCGACGCCAAGCAGCGGCCCCTGGACCGTACCCAATTGCAGGGTGCCCTGGACGTCAGCGGCGTGACGTTCCACTACAACGGCCAGAGCACCCCGGCGCTGGCCAATATCAGTTTCAGCCTCAAGCCCGGCGAACGGGTCGGGATCATCGGCCGCAGCGGCTCGGGCAAGAGCACCCTGGCACGCCTGGTGATGGGTTTCTATGCACCGGAGGAAGGCCAGTTACTGCTGGACGGCCTGGATCTGCGGCAACTGGACGTCGCCGACCTGCGCCAACAGATCGGCTACGTCGCCCATGACCTGCCGTTGCTGGCCGGTAGCCTGCGGGACAACCTCACCCTCGGCGCCCGCTACATCAGCGATGCGCGCATGCTGGAAGTGGCAGAACTGACCGGTGTCACCGAACTGGCGCGCCAACATCCTCAAGGTTTCGACCGTCCGGTGGGCGAGCGTGGGCAGTTGCTGTCCGGCGGCCAACGCCAAGCCGTGCTGCTGGCCCGGGCCTTGTTGCTCGACCCGCCGATCCTGCTGCTGGACGAACCCACCAGCGCCATGGACAACAGCAGCGAAGACGTCCTGCGGCAGAAGCTTCACCCCCATGTACAGGGCAAGACCGTGCTGCTGGTCACTCACCGCACCTCGATGCTGAGCCTGGTGGACCGGTTGGTGGTGCTGGATAACGGCCGGATCGTGGCGGACGGGCCGAAGGATGCCGTCATCGATGCATTGCGCAAGGGACGGGTAGGCTCTGCGGCGGTTTAACAACCGACACCACACCTGTGGCGAGGGAGCTTGCTCCCGCTGGGCTGCGAAGCAGCCCCAAAGCCATTCACTCGATTGTGTCAGACGGACCGCATCGACAGGCTTTACGACGGCTTCGCCGCCGAGCGGGAGCAAGCTCCCTCGCCACAAAAGCAGCACCCCGCTCTTTTCTAAAAAGCAGCGACCGGCTCCATTTCACTCAACTGACGGGTACCGCCCATGTCTGCTCAAACACCGGATTCAGCCGCCCGAAGCTACTTCGGCAGTTTCAGCAAAAGCGCCGAAAGCGAGTTCATGCCGGAAACCGCCGGCGCCACGCTGCAGGATTCGCCCCGGCGCTCGCGGGTTACCGTGTGGCTGGCCGCCGGGTTGATCATCACCGGGCTGGTCTGGGCGAAGTTGGCGGTCTTGCAGGAAGTCACCACCGGCGAAGGCAAGGCGATTCCGTCGAGCAAAGTCCAGGTGATCCAGAACCTGGAGGGCGGCATCGTCACCGAAATATTCGTGCGCGAAGGCCAGATGGTGAACAAGGGCGACACCCTGCTGCGCCTGGACGACACGCGATATCAATCGAACAAGGGCGAGAGCGAAGCCGACCGCTATGCCTTGACCGCCCAGGTCGAACGCTTGTCGGCCGAGGCCGAGGGCCGGCCCTTCAAGCTTTCAGCGGAGGTGATCGCCAAGGCCCCGCAAGTGGCCGAGGACGAGCGTTCGCTGTACGAACAACGCCAGCGGCGCCTGGCCAGCGAACAACGGACCCTGACCGAACAACTGCGGCAGAAGACCCAGGAGCTCGCGGAATTTCGCTCCAAGCAAGGCCAGTTCAGCTCCGCCCTGGCCTTGTTGCAGGAAGAAATGAACATGTCCGCGCCGCTGGTGCGCACCGGGGCGGTGTCGCCGGTGGAGATCCTGCGGCTCAAGCGCAGCGCGGTGGAAATCCGCGGTTCGCTCAACGCCACCACCCTGGCGATTCCCCGGGCCGAATCGGCGATCAACGAGATCAAGAGCAAGATCGACGAATCGGAACAGACCTTCCGCTCCGAGGCGGCCAAGGACCTCAACGAGAAACGCACCGAACTGTCGAAAATCACCGCCTCGAGCATCGCCATCGACGACCGCGTGACCCGCACGACGGTGGTCTCGCCGGTGCATGGGGTGATCAAGCAACTGAAGGTCAACACCATCGGCGGCGTGGTGCAGCCGGGCAACGACATGGTGGAAATCGTGCCCCTGGAAGACAACCTGCTGATCGAAGCCAAGGTCCGCCCCCAGGACGTGGCCTTCCTGCACCCGGGCCAGAAAGCCATGGTCAAGTTCAGCGCCTATGACTACACGATCTATGGCGGGCTGAGCGCCAGGCTCGAACTGATTGGCGCCGACACCATCACCGATGACAAGGGCAACAGCTTCTACCTGATCCAGGTGCGCACTGACAAAAACCACTTGGGCGGGGATGCCAAGCCGTTGCTGATCATTCCGGGAATGGTGGCGACGGTGGATATCATCACCGGGGAGAAAAGTGTCCTGGATTACCTGCTCAAGCCGGTGTTGAAGGCGCGGACCGAGGCGATGCGTGAGCGGTAGTTCTGGTTTGAATCTTCAGTGAATGTTCTATCGCATTCGCGAGCAAGCCCGCTCCCACATTTGATCACCTGTGGCCGCAAATTCAGTGTTCATACAAATCAACTGTGGGAGCGGGCTTGCTCGCGAAAGGGCCTGCGAGAACAACCACTATTTTCCAGCATGATTACGCTGATAGGTCTGCTCCCCCATCGCCACAATCTGCCCCTCGATCAAGGCCTCGAACGGCCTCAGCAACGCCTCGAAACTCGCCGGCGCTTCCAGGACCTGCAACGCCTGGACAATCGCCTCCACCGTCGACAACGCCCCCGGCCCGGGCGCCTTGCGCAAGCGGTAACGGGACACAGCACCTTCGGCCAGGGTCACCCTCGGCAATGCCGCCAGCAGCGGGTTGAGGTGCAGCAGCTTGCGCGCCTTGCGCCAGGTGCCATCCGGGACGACCAGCAGGATCGGCTCATCGGACGGCGCGCGGGCCTGCAACGGTTGCGCCTCGTCGCCGGGAAACAACAACCGCGCCTGGTAACCCGGTTGATCGAGCAACCGGGGCAGATCCTCGAACACCTCACCCACGATCAACTCGGCATTATTGAGCCCCAACGCCGCCAGGCGGGCGGTGTTCAAGGCATGGTTCACTTCGCTGGGATGCTGCAATAGCAAGACGCGGGTGCGGCTGTCGAGTCTGGGGATCAGCGGGCACAGGCAATGGCTTTGTGGCCTGTGGCAACGCGGGCACTGGATTCTGGACATGGTCAGGCCTGGTTCAGTTGAGCTTTGAGCAAATCACGGAACGTCTGGATCAGCGGCTCGCGGCTGCGACCGCGGCGCACGATCATCGAAAACGGTGCCTGATAGCCGAAGGTCGCTGGCAGCAGCACGCGCAGGTCGCCCCTGTCGACCCAGGCCTGGGCGTAGTGCTCAGGCAGGTAGCCGACGTAGGCACCGGACAGCACCAGGATCAACTGCGCCTCCATGCTCTCCACCGTCGCCGCGCTGTGCTTGAAGCCGTGGCGGGCCAGTTCGGCCTGGCTCCAGTAACCGCGCCCGACCATGCGTTGCTGGGTGATGACCTGCTCGGGAATGCGCCGCTCGTTGAACAACGGGTGACGGTTGCTGCAATACAACCAGTGCTGCTCACGGTACAGCGGCATGTAGACCAGCCCGCTCATGCGCGTGGAAAACGCACCGATGGCCAGGTCCAGGCGGTTGTCCTGCACGCCGAGTTGCAGCTCGTAAGGGCTCATGACCGACAGATGCAAATGCACCGCTGGATGTTCCTGGCTGTAGGCACCGATGGCTTCGGCGAACGGCAAGGCCTTGTCGCTGACGGTGGAGTCGATCACCCCCAGGTTCAACGTACCGCGCAGCTCCCCCTTGAGCGCGGCGGCGTACTGCTCGAACCCTTCGAGCTCGCCCAACAGGCGCAGGGTTTCCTGATGGAACAGCTCGCCCTTGCTGGTCAGGCTGAACCCGCCCCGGCCGCGATGACACAGCACCAGGCCCAAGGCCGATTCCAGCTGGCTCATGTAGGTGCTGATGGCCGACGTGGACAGGTTGAGCTCGTGCTGGGCATTGGCGAACCCCTGGTGCCGGACCACGCTGACGAAAATGCGCAGCAGTTTCAGGTCGGGTAGAGCGTTGGCCATCAGATACTCCTGAACTCAAGGGACATCGAACTTGCAGAGCTTTTGCGGCGAGGGAGCTTGCTCCCGCTCGGCGGCGCAGCCGTCGTAAACCTGTCGCTGCAATCTGCCTGACGCACCGAGGTGATTGGTTTTGGGGCGGCTGCGCCGCCCAGCGGGAGCAAGCTCCCTCGCCACAGGGGCACCATGTCCCCCAGACCACACGGGGTCTGCACGGGTTAGAAGTCTATCGCCCCGCCCGCCATTAGTTTAGAAAAATCTGAACTAAGTATTTGCCCCCAGCGATTCTTCACGGCAATGGCTTTTCGCAGAATCGGCCCCTGATAAATAAAACCGCGATGAGGCCCTACCCGTGGACAAGACTCTTCACCAACCACTGGGCGGCAACGAAATGCCGCGCTTCGGCGGCATTGCCACCATGATGCGACTCCCCCATTTGCAAACCGCTGCCGGCCTGGACGCGGCCTTCGTCGGCGTGCCGTTGGACATCGGCACCTCCCTGCGCGCCGGCACCCGTTTCGGCCCTCGCGAGATCCGTGCCGAATCCGTCATGATCCGCCCCTACAACATGGCCACCGGCGCCGCACCGTTCGACTCACTGTCGGTGGCGGACATCGGCGACGTGGCGATCAACACCTTCAACCTGCTGGACGCGGTGCGGATCATCGAAGAGTCGTACCACAAGATCCTCGAACACAACGTCATCCCCCTGACCCTGGGGGGCGATCACACCATCACCCTGCCGATCCTGCGGGCGATCCACAAGAAACACGGCAAGGTCGGCCTGGTGCACATCGACGCCCACGCCGATGTGAACGACCACATGTTCGGCGAGAAAATCGCCCATGGCACCACCTTCCGCCGCGCCGTGGAGGAAGGCCTGCTCGATTGCGACCGAGTGGTGCAGATCGGCCTGCGGGCCCAGGGCTACACCGCCGATGATTTCAACTGGAGCCGCAACCAGGGCTTTCGCGTGGTCCAGGCCGAAGAGTGCTGGCACAAATCTTTGGCGCCGTTGATGGCCGAAGTGCGCGAGAAAGTCGGCGGCGGCCCGGTGTACCTGAGCTTCGACATCGACGGCATCGACCCGGCCTGGGCGCCCGGCACCGGCACCCCGGAAATTGGCGGCCTGACCACCATCCAGGCGATCGAAATCGTCCGGGGCTGCCAGGGCCTCGACCTGGTCGGTTGCGATCTGGTAGAAGTCTCACCGCCATACGACACCACCGGCAACACCTCGCTGCTGGGCGCCAACCTGCTGTACGAGATGCTCTGCGTACTGCCCGGCGTGGTGCACCGCTGAAGGTGCGGCCATGAACGATCGAGATCAAATCCTCAAGGCCGCCGCCGAGCTGGTGTCGGCCTTCGCCCGCAATGACCGCGACGCCTACTTCGGTGCGTTCACGGCCGATGCGAGTTTCGTGTTCCACACCCTTGAACAGCCCCTGCTGTCACGCAATGCCTACCAGGCATTGTGGGATCGCTGGCGGTCCGAGGATGGCTTCGAGGTGCTGAACTGCACCTCGAGCAACGCCTTCGTCAGCCGGCAAGGGGACGTGGCGATCTTCATCCATGACGTGGCCACCGAGCTGCGCATGCAAGGGGAGCTTCACCGTAGCCAGGAGCGCGAAACCATTGTGTTTCGCCAAGAACAACAAGGCCTGTGGCTGGCCTGTCACGAACATTTATCCGCAATACCGGAAGGGCTGCCATCCCCTTAGTAACAGGCGACATTCACATTCGATGAACGCGCCTCGATGATCGGAGCAGATCATGCATAACAATAACGATAAAAGCCTTACGCACATTGAAACCAACGGGGTCGAACAGATCCCGGACCACGAACGCACTGCCGGCCCGGGCGACCTGTTTCGCCTGATTTTCGGCGGCGCCAATACCTTCGCCACCGCCGTGCTCGGCAGCTTCCCGGTGCTGTTCGGCTTGTCGTTCCAGGCCGGGGTCTGGGCGATTGTGCTGGGCGTGTTGGTGGGTTCGATCATTCTCGCGCCGATGGGCCTGTTCGGCCCGCTCAACGGCACCAACAACGCGGTGTCTTCCGGTGCGCATTTCGGCGTGCACGGGCGCATCGTCGGCTCGTTCCTCTCGTTGCTGACCGCCATCGCGTTTTTCTCGCTGTCGGTGTGGAGCTCGGGCGATGCGTTGATCGGCGGCGCCAAGCGGCTGGTCGGCATGCCGGAAACCGACCTGAGCCTGGGCCTGGCCTACGGCCTGTTCGCCCTGTTGGTGTTGACGGTGTGCATCTACGGCTTCCGCTTCATGCTGTGGGTCAACCGCATTGCCGTGTGGGCCGCCAGCCTGCTGTTCCTGCTGGGCATTTTCGCCTTCGCACCGACCTTCGACAGCCAGTTCGCCGGCACGGTCAGCCTCGGCCAGCCGGGCTTCTACGCGGCCTTCATCGGCGCGGCGCTGGTCGCCATGAGCAACCCGATTTCCTTCGGAGCGTTCCTGGGCGACTGGTCGCGCTACATCCCCCGCAACACGCCCAAGCGCCGCATCATGCTGGCCGTGATCGCGGCACAACTGGCGACATTGATCCCGTTCCTGTTCGGCCTCGCCACCGCCACCATCGTGGCGATCAAGGCGCCGGACTACATCGCGGCCAACAACTACGTGGGCGGTCTGCTGGCGGTTTCGCCGGGGTGGTTCTTCCTGCCGGTGTGCCTGATCGCGGTGATTGGCGGCATGTCCACCGGCACCACCTCGCTGTATGGCACCGGGCTGGACATGTCCAGCGTGTTCCCGCGGGTGCTGTCGCGGGTCAAGGCCACGCTGCTGATCGGCGTGCTGTCGATTGCCTTCATCTTCATCGGGCGCTTCGCGGCGAACCTGGTGCAGAGCGTATCCACCTTCGCCGTGCTGATCATCACCTGCACCACACCGTGGATGGTGATCATGATCATCGGCCTGCTGGTGCGCCGCGGCTTCTACTGCCCGGATGACCTGCAAGTGTTCACCCGCGGTGAAACCGGCGGGCGCTACTGGTTCAGCCACGGCTGGAACTGGCGTGGCCTGGGAGCGTGGATCCCCAGTGCGCTGGTGGGGTTGTGCTTCGTCAACCTGCCGGGGCAGTTCGTCGGGCCGCTGGGGGAATTGGCCGGCGGGATCGACATCAGCCTGCCGGTGACCCTGGGCCTGGCCTCGGTGGTGTACCTGGTGCTGCTTGGGGTGTTCCCTGAGCCGGCGGCGGTGTATGGGCCGGATGATCCGCGTAGGAACGATTCGGCGTCCATCGATAAACCGCAGCTCGGGCAGACCGCCTGACCCGAGGTGAATGCCTCACCTGGCTGTAAATGCAACACCTGAGGCTGGGAGCTTTTGTGGCGAGGGAGCTTGCTCCCGCTCGGTTGCGAAGCAATCGCTATTTTGGGAGTGCTCCGCACTCCAGCGGGAGCAAGCTCCCTCGCCACAAAAGCGTCACCCGACATCATCCCGACCTTCTTATAAAAAAAACAATCGGAGACACGCCACCATGGCTTTGGACTTAATCGTCGTTCTCATCTACGCCGCCGGCATGATCGCCCTCGGCTGGTACGGCATGCGCCGCGCCAAAACCCGTGACGACTACCTGGTGGCCGGGCGCAACCTCGGCCCGGGCTTCTACCTGGGGACCATGGCCGCCACCGTCCTGGGCGGTGCGTCCACTATTGGCACCGTGCGCCTGGGCTACGTCTACGGCATTTCCGGGTTCTGGCTGTGCGGCGCCATCGGCCTGGGCATCGTCGGCCTGAGCCTGTTCCTCGCCAAGCCGCTGCTCAAGCTCAAGATCTACACCGTGACCCAAGTGCTGGAACGCCGCTACAACCCCGCGGCGCGCCAGGCCAGTGCGTTGATCATGCTGGTTTACGCACTGATGATCGGCGCCACCTCGACCATCGCCATCGGCACCGTGATGCAGGTGTTGTTCGGCCTGCCGTTCTGGGTGTCGATCCTGGTGGGTGGCGGCGTGGTGGTGCTGTATTCCACCATCGGCGGCATGTGGTCGCTGACCCTCACCGACATCGTGCAATTCCTGATCATGACCGTCGGCCTGGTGTTCCTGTTGATGCCGATGTCCATCAGTGACGCGGGCGGCTGGGATGCCATGGTGGCTAAACTGCCGGCCAGCTACTTCGACTTCACCGCGATTGGCTGGGACACCATCCTCACCTACTTCCTGATCTACTTCTTCGGCATCTTCATCGGCCAGGACATCTGGCAGCGCGTGTTCACCGCCCGCAGCGAAGGCGTGGCCAAAGTGGCCGGCACCGCCGCCGGCCTGTACTGCGTGCTGTATGGCCTGGCCGGGGCGTTGATCGGCATGGCGGCCAAGGTGTTGCTGCCGGACCTGGAGAACGTCAACAACGCCTTCGCCAGCGTGGTGCAGACCAGCCTCCCCAACGGCATTCGCGGCCTGGTGATCGCCGCGGCCCTGGCGGCCCTGATGTCCACCGCCGCAGCGGGCCTGCTCGCCGCGTCCACCACGGTGGTCCAGGACTTGCTGCCCCGTCTGCGCCAGGGCCGTGAGAGCGGCAGTGGCGATGTCCACGAGAACCGCATCGCGACCCTGCTGATGGGCGCGGTGGTCCTGGTGATCGCCCTGGTGGTCAGCGATGTGATCAGCGCCCTGACCCTGGCCTACAACCTGCTGGTGGGCGGCATGCTGATCCCGCTGATCGGCGCCATCTACTGGAAACGCGCCACCACCGCCGGCGCCATCACCAGCATGTCGCTGGGCTTCTTGACCGCGCTGTTCTTCATGCTCAAGGACGGCCTGGACGCCAACACGCCGATCTACTACAGCCTGAGCGTGGCGCTGGTGAGTTTTGTACTGGTGAGCGTGCTGTCGCCACGGCCGAAGGTGGTGGCCGAGGCGGTTTGACCGCCAACGCCTGACAACGAGATCCCTGTGGGAGCGAGCTTGCTCGCGATGACGGCAGTACATTCAACAAGAATGCAGGCCGGTCCACCGCTATCGCGAGCAAGCTCGCTCCCACAGGTTCTGTCTTCAGAAATAAAAAGATCGCAGTTCCGGGCCATCTCCATTGAAATGGTCCGGAACTGCGATCTCTCCAAATTCGGCGATGTATTTACCGGCGGCGCGGTTGGCGGCGGCGTTGCTCGTCATCGGTGCGGATCGGTACCGGTTGCATCGGCGGTTCGATCAGGCCAAGCGCGACACCCAAGTCGTGAAGCCAGTTCTGGATTTTCTCTTTCATCGTGGTGCCCCCTCAGGGTGGTGCGAGCGGCAGATTTCTGTGGCCCCTTCGCACTGATAATAGTCCGATGTTCTACGCAATGCTCGTCTCAGTTTGCAATGATCTGTTACTGAATTGATCCAAATCCACCTCCCGGAGTTCAAGCCGATTGCGCCGTGAGCATTGGCCCCCGCGGCCAGGCCTGTTGTTGCAGCTCGATCCAGGCGTTCAGGTTGGCTCCGACCATGCCTTTGCGCCACATCAGCCAGGTGGTGGCGCTGGCGAACGGCTCGGCCAGCGAATGCACCGTCACACGCTCGCGGCCCGGCAGGCTGGCCAGCATCGACTCGGACATCAATGCCACCCCGGACCCGGCGATCACACACGCCAGCATCCCCTGGTAAGACTCGATTTCCATCGCCCGGCCCATGGTCGCGTGATCATGGGCAAACCAGGCCTCTAATCGCATCCGGTACGAGCAACCACGCCGGAACGTGAACACCGCACGGCCCTGCACATCCAGGGCACTGCGTACCGGCGGGTGATCGGCCTCGGTAATCAGTACCAACCGCTCATCGCACAACGGCACGCCATCCAGCCCCGCCAGTTCCAGCGGGCCGTCCACCAGTGCCGCGTCGAGCCGGTTGGTGAGCAGGCCTTCAAGCAGCTCGCCACTGGGCCCCGATTGCACTTGCAGGTTCACCGCCGGATACGCCCGGTGATAAGCCGCCAACAGGTCCGGCAAATGCGTCGCCGCCGTGCTGTACATCGTGCCGAGCAGGAAATCCCCGGCCGGCTGCCCGCCCTGCACGGCGGCATGGGCCTCGTCGTGCAAGGCGAACAGCTTGGCCGCATAGTCCAGCAGCACTTTACCTGCCGGCGACAACTGCAAACGCTGACGCTCCCGCAGGAAAAGGTCCACACCCAGTTGTTCTTCAAGCTGCTTGAGCCGGGTCGACAGGTTCGACGGCACCCGGTGCAGGCGCTCGGCGGCCCGGGTGATGGAACCTTCCTCGGCCACGGCCTGGAAAATCCGCAGTTGGCTGAACTCCATGACCTTCTCCAAAAAAGAACAAGTTACTCACTATTATTCATTTTTAATGAAAGTCAATCAGTCCTAGCCTGACGGTCATTCGCCCCGACACCGGAGAACGACCATGTCACCTCTTATTCGCCTGCTCGGCAGTTTCATCGCGCTGATGATGGCCATGGGCATTGGCCGCTTCGCCTTGACGCCCCAGTTACCTCACTTGATCGGCGAAGGTCAGGTCGACTTGACCGCCGCCGGTCTGATTGCCGCCGCCAACTACCTGGGATACTTCATCGGTGCGCTCGATGCGATGTTCGCCCGTCGTCCGGAACAGGTGCGGCGGCGGTTGCTCGGCGGCCTGTGGCTGTGCGTGCTGCTGACTCTGGCGTCGTTCTGGGCCTGGGGCTTCTGGCCGCACCTGGCGTTGCGCTTCGGCACCGGCGTGGCGAGCGCCTGGGTGATGGTGATGATCACCGCCCTGAGCCAGCCCTTGGCCGCGGCGGTGGGACGGCCACGGCTCGGTGCCCTGGTGTTTGCCGGGCCGGGCCTGGGGATTTTCCTGACCGGCCTGCTCGCCCTCGGCTCGAACCTGCTGGGCCAGACCTCCGCCACCCTGTGGCTGGTGTATGCCGGCGTGGCCTTGGCGATGTTGCTGGTGATCTTGCCGATCCTGCCGCAGCCGGCAGCCGCAACACCTGTCCCTGGGCCGACCGCCCCTTCGCCGAACGCGGGCATCGCTCGACTGGGCGTGGTGTACGCCCTGTACGGCGTGGGCTACATCATTCCGGCGACGTTCCTGTCGCAAATGGCCTCCGCGCAGTTCCACGGCCAATGGCTGGCCGATCTGTTCTGGCCCTGCTTCGGCCTGGCTGCCGCCAGCGGCGTGTTGCTGGTCAGCCGGCGGCGGCCGAACCCGAACACCACCGGCCGCTGGCTGATCGGTACGCTCTGGCTGCAAGCCGCTGGGGTATTTGCCTGCCTGCTGGGCAGCGGGCCGGGGCTGGCGCTGGGGGTGATCCTGTGTGGCACACCGTTCCTGGCCTGCATGCAGTTGGTGATGCTGCGCTCCCGGGAACTGGCGCCCCACGCCACCCAGCGCAACGCTGGCCTGTTGACCGCCTGCTTTGCCGTGGGCCAACTCAGCGGCCCTCTGCTGGCGGCGCTGAGCAGCCATTTCAGCGGCGGTCTGCAACCGGCGCTGATCATTGCCGGCAGCGGCCTGGTGCTGGCCGGTGGCCTGTTGCTGCGGCCCGCCAGCCGAGGCGCGGCGAGCCCTTGCGCCCAGACCGCCCTGCGTTGATCAGGCCTGGCCGGCCGGGCTGAACGCCTTGCTCGACTGCGTGGCCGGCTCGCGTCGCGCCAAGGCGAAATACAACACCCCGCCGAGGAAGCAACCGGTGAACCAGGCAAAGTTGGCCATCGGTTGCAGCACGGGTGTGAAGGTGATCGCCACTCCCATCAGCGTCGCCGGAATCAACGCCTTGACCGCCGTCCAGTTGATGCCGCCGCTGTAGTAGTAGCGCCCGCTCGGCCCGTCATTGAACAACGCATCGACGTCGATCTGCTGTTTTTTGATCAGGTAGTAATCCACCAGCAGGATCCCGAACAGCGGGCCGATGAACGCCGCCAGCACATCCAGGGTGTAGTGGATCACTTCGGGGTTGTTGAACAGGTTCCACGGCGTGATGAAAATCGAGGCCACCGCCGCGATCATGCCGCCGGCGCGCCAACTGATCTTGCTGGGGGCGACGTTGGCGAAGTCGAAGGCCGGCGAGACGAAGTTGGCGACAATGTTGATGCCGATGGTGGCGGTCACGAAGGCAAAGGCCCCCAGCAAGACCGCCACGTCGTTGTCGATGCGCGCCACGGTGGCAATCGGGTCGTGGAGCATTTCACCGAACACCGGCAAGGTCCCGGAAACAATCACCACGGTGACCAGGGAGAACGCCAGGAAATTCACCGGCAGCCCCCAGAAATTACCCCGGCGCACGTCAGACATGCTCCGGCAGTAACGGCTGAAATCGCCGAAATTCAGGGTCGGGCCGGAAAAGTACGACACCACCAGGGCCGTGGCCACGATCACTTGGCCGAACGCCTGCCAGCCGGACAGGGACTTTTCCGCCAGGGTGAAGCTGATGTTGCTCCAACCGGCCTTCCACACGATCCAGCCGGCCAACAGGAACATCACGGCATACACCACCGGCCCGGCCCAGTCGATGAACCGACGGATCGACTCCATCCCGGCCCAGAACACCAATGCCTGGACGCACCAAAGGCTGAGGAATCCGAACCAACCGAGGTAGGACAAACCGGCAAAATGCGGCGTCGCGTAAACCTCCATCGAAGGAAAAAACCGCAGCACCACGATGATCAGCGCGCTGGAGGCCAGGTACGTCTGAATGCCGTACCAGGCCACGGCGATCAAACCGCGAATGACCGCAGGAATATTCGCCCCGAACACCCCGAACGCCAGCCGACAGATCACCGGGTACGGCACCGCCGCCTGTTGGCTCGGCTTGGCGACCAGGTTGGCGATCAGCTGCACGATGCAGATCCCGCCGAGCAAGGCGATAAGCACTTGCCAACTCGCCAGGCCCAAGGCGAACAGACTGGCGGCGAAGACATAACCGCCCACGCTGTGCACATCACTCATCCAGAACGCGAAGATGTTGTACCAATTCCATTTCTGCGGCAGCGGGCCCAAGTCCTCGTTATAGAGGCGGGGGCTGTAGCCGTTGGGCAATTGCTCGGACATTGCGGGGCTCCTTTGAGTACCGCCGTGCCCCCGTATCGACCTGCTCACCATACTGCGCACGGGAGCCGGCATGGTTTGTATACGCGTTGCCACGCAGAATGCGTGCCATGCGCGCAGGATGTGAGACAAACCGGGGTGTGTGGCGCAGAGGAAGGCCGCGCAGGACCAGGCATGCGCCCACGAACAGGGCGCGGGTGCATGCTAAAGGTGCAGGAGTTTGTATACAGCGAAGATCAATCTGTGGCGAGGGAGCTTGCTCCCGCTGGGGCGCGAAGCGGCCCCTTCGAACATGCCACCTCGGTGTGTCAGCTTGGATTGAGTGCACCTGGTTTGGGGCTGCTTCGCAGCCCAGCGGGAGCAAGCTCCCTCGCCACAGGGGATTGTGCGCAGTTAGCTCAATTCAATACGATCCGCATGAATGACAATCTGCCCATTCTTGTACAGCGCCCCAATGGCCTTCTTGAAGTTGCCCTTGCTCACGCCAAACAGGCTGCTGATCAGCGCCGGGTCGCTCTTGTCGCTGACCGCCAGGGTGCCGTTGTTCTCTCGCAACTTGGCGAGGATCTTGGCGTTCAGGCTGGTGGCGGCTTCCTGGCCCACCGGCTGCAGGCTCAGGCTGATCTTGCCGTCCGGGCGAATCTCCTTGATGAAGCCTTTTTCCTGCATGCCGGCGCGCATGAACTTGAAGATTTCATTCTTGTGGATCAGGCCCCAGTGCTTGTTATTGATGATCGCCTTGAACCCCATGTCGGTGGCTTCGGCGACCAGCAAATCCACTTCCTGACCCGGCGTGTAGTTGGCCGGGGTCTTGTCCAGATAACGATCCAGGCGTGCCGTGGCGGTGATGCGGCGGGTGTGCTTGTCGAGGTAGACGTGCACCACGCAGTATTCGCCGGCGGTCATCTGGCGCTTTTCTTCGGAATACGGCAGCAACAGGTCCTTGGGCAGGCCCCAGTCCAGGAACACGCCGATGCTGTTGACCTCAACCACTTTCAGGCTGGCGAACTCACCGACCTGAACCTTGGGTTTTTCCGTGGTGGCGATCAATTTATCGTCGCTGTCCAGATAAATGAAAACATTGAGCCAGTCTTCATCTTCACTGGGAATATCCTTGGGAATATATCGATTGGGCAGCAGGATTTCGCCGTCCGCACCGCCATCCAGATATAAACCGAAGTTAGTGTGTTTAACCACTTGCAAACTGTTGTAGCGCCCGACTAAAGCCATTTCCAATACCCTCATTGCGTGGGCGGCATTCTACCCGGTTTTGCGGCGCGATTCGTGGCCGCCAGCAAGGTTTGCCCGGAAGGCCTGGCACAAGCGTTGATTTTCCTGGGTTTTCGTCCGAGGCACAGCCATTCGTCAGGCCGGTGACGGTGCGTGTCATCCGTTCTCGGCGCAATATTCTTCACACGGTTGTTATTTAAAACAGAGGCTTAGGGCAATTACTGCCGGATAACGGCCAATTATTTCCGTCACGCCAGCGATAATTCAGAAGAATATTTGCCAAGCAATTGTCAAGTATTTCCTGTACGATGCCTGGCCCAATTAATTATCTACAGGTTAATGGCCGTCATGCGCGTAAAAGCATCCAACAGCAAATCGAAGCCAGCTCCAGCCGTTGAAACCAGCGAGTCGATCAACGACCAGATCGCGGCGTTCCTCAAGTCCGGCGGCGAGATCCAGCAAATTGCCAAAGGCGTCAGCGGCCAGACATTCGGCCCATCCAAGCAGATCAGCCTGGGCAAAAAGTAACCTGCGCGTCACCTGGTCCCAAAGCGCTTTGAGCTTCGAAGCGCTTGGACTGGACCCCTCCCCCGCTCTATTCATCTCCCATGAACCGACGAACGGCCTTCGCTGCCGATCATTCGCCGGTATCCTTGCACCTCTCTAGCTCAAGCGTTTCAGCTTAATTCCTGCTCCTCGCTATTTCATGGAGTGAAGCATGCGTACTCCTATTGTTGCGCTGGCGATCAGCCTGCTGACGTGCTCCCTCGCCCAGGGGCAGGTGTTCCAACGCGAACTCGGCGACTTCGACCTCAAACTGGGCACCACCCCCAGCCGCAGCATGGCCGAGGGTCTCGTCACACCGTCGAGCACCGGTTCGTTTCATGGTGGGTTGGACCTGAGCCACGACAGCGGCTGGTACATCGGCCAGTGGTCACCCAGCGCCGGCCTGACCTCCTCGGCCGACCTTGAAATCGATTCCTACATGGGCTTTAAACACCCCTTCGACCAGACCCTGGGCTACGAAGTCGGCCTGATCCACTACAGCTACCCCACCGCCGATACCCTCGACAGCCAGGAGTTCTACGGTGGCCTGACCGTGCTCGGCAGCCGTTTCGGCGCTGCCCTGAGCAACGATCCGGACAAACAGAACAGCACGCTGTTCGCCGACCTCGGCGGCAACGTGCCGTTCGGCATTGGCATCAGCGCCAAATACACCACCCACCAGCTCAATACACCAGTCTCGGTCGAGAACGGTTACGTAGGCAGCTTCAGCGACTGGTCGTTGAAAATTTCCCGGCCCTGGAAAGGCATCGACCTGGACCTGATCTACAGCGACTCAAGCCTCAGCGGTAGCAGTTGCTCGGCGTATTCCGGCCACAACAGCGAATGCGACAGCCTGCTGACCCTCAAGATGGCCCATCCTTTTTACTAAGCGTTACGTATTCGATCGGCTGAACTGCTGCGTGTCTGCCATGCTCCAACAAAGCAACTACGCTTTTGCAAGGACTCGCTCATGTCGCGCTGGTTGACCCGCACTGCCCTGTTCATCGCCCTGCTGCTGACGCTCACCGCCTGCAGCCGCGTAGGCCTGGCCTACCGCAATCTCGACCTGATCATCCCCTGGACCCTCAACGACTACCTGGAGATCAACGGCGAACAGAAAGACTGGTTCAACGAACGCCTCAAGGAACACCTGACCTGGCACTGCACCACCCAGTTGCCCGGCTACCTCGATTGGCTAGACCGTTTGGAAACCATGGTGCAGACCAATCAGGTGACCGACCAAGCCCTGCAACAGCGCACCCGGGAAGCCAAGGCCGCTATCGCCGAAACCGCCCGTGCAATCACCCCCTCGGCCATCGAATTGCTGCAAGGCCTGAGCGACGACCAAGTCGCCGACATGGACGCGGCCTTCGTCAAGGACCAGCGCAAACGCCAACAGCAATACCTCAAGCCGACGTTGCAGGAGCAGATCCAGGAACGCAGCGAACGCATGGTCAAACGCCTGAACGACTGGCTCGGCCCGCTCAACGACGCCCAGCGCCAGCGGGTGGTCGCCTGGTCCACCGCCCTGGGCGATCAGAACCAGCAATGGATCGCCAACCGCGCCCACTGGCAGAACCAGTTCAGCGAAGCCGTGGCCCAACGCCACAGCCCAGACTTTCCCAAACGCATCGAGCAGTTGCTGGTCAACCGCGAAAGCCTCTGGACCCCCGCCTACCGCGAGGCCTTCAGCAAAACCGAAGCCCAGGCTCGCAGCCTGCTGGTGGACCTGATGGCCGAAAGCACCCCGCCCCAGCGCGAACGGCTGCTGAAGAAAATCGATGGGGTGAAGAAGGATTTCACTGATTTGAAGTGCCTGAAAGCAGCACGATCTTAAAACCACTGAAGATCCAATGTGGGTGATCCAATGTGGGAGCGAGCTTGCTCGCGATAGCGATTGAACAGGCAATATATCTGGTGAATGCCAGACCGCTATCGCGAGCAAGCTCGCTCCCACAAGGTTTGTGCCTGGTTCCTAGGCAATCTGCGCCTTGGACGCCAAATCATCAAAGGTAAACTCATCCAGCGCATCTTCCTGCTCATCCAACACCTGGCGCGGATGATCATTGCCCGGAATACTGCTGTCGATCAGGCTCAGCAACCGCGAGCCACGGGGCGTCAGCACGAAGTTCTCGCCATTACCACCCTCTTCCTCCGGCCGCGGCTCGATATAGCCACGCTCCAGCAGCAGTTTTTCATACTCCCCGGCGACTGCTTTCAGATGATCGAGGTTCTCGATTTGCTCACCCTCCGCCGCCTTCCGAGCCGCGTATTCCTCCGCATAAGGCCGAGGCGTAAAACTGTGGCCGGCGCCGTTCTGCACTTCGTGCAACAACTTTTCGATCAAGTCCCAGTTATAAGTCGTCATCCTGGTCCATCCTCTGAAGAGTGAGATGCCTACCTAGGTTGTGACCGAGGTGCTGCGCTGCCGTTCAGCCGGGTTTCCGGTTGGTCTCTGCCTTGAGCCGACCAACGGCCTGTCGAATTCATCGAAGGCCAAACGACCAGTTGCTGAAGCGTCCACTCAGCAGCTCTGCCATGCAGGAGAAATCACCATGAACGTAGAGAATCATCCAATCGTCTCGCGAGAAGAATGGCTCGCAGCCCGCCGCCAACACCTGGCCCACGAAAAAGCCTTCACCCGCGAACGGGACAAACTCAGCGCCGAACGCCGCGCCCTGCCCTGGGTCAAGATCGACAAACCCTACCGCTTTCAAGGCCCCCGCGGCGAACTGAGCCTGGCCGACCTGTTCGGCGGCCGCAGCCAACTGATCATCTACCACTTCATGTTCGGCCCCGGCTGGACAGAAGGCTGCCAGGGCTGCTCCTTCCTCTCCGACCACATCGACGGCGCCAACCAACACCTGGCACACCATGACGTGGCCGTGGTCGCCATCTCCCGCGCCCCGTTCGCCGAGTTCCAGCCGTTCAAACGGCGCATGGGCTGGGCGTTCGACTGGGTCTCGTCCAACGGCTGCGACTTCAACTACGACTTCGGCGTTAGCTTCAAAGCCGAAGACACCGCCAGTGGAAAAGCCACCTACAACTACGAAAAAACCGACACCACCGAAGGCGAACTCCCCGGCCTGAGCGTCTTCTATCGCAACGAAGCCGGCGACATCTTCCACACCTACTCCACCTACGCCCGCGGCCTCGACATCCTGGTCGGCACCTACAACTACCTCGACCTGACGCCCAAGGGCCGCAACGAAGACGAAATCATGGACTGGGTGCGCCATCACGATAAATACGACGAGGCCAAGCCTCATAGCTGCTGCCATGGCTGATGCGCCAACCCGCACAAGTCGAGCGCGATCCCTGTGGCGAGGGAGCTTGCTCCCGCTCGACTGCGCAGCAGTCGCCTGCGTTGCCTTAACCACAGCGCTGTGCGATAGGTTTGATGTAAATCGGGAGAGCTGCGGGCGCAGGTTACAGAATTAATGACAACGGGCGAGTTCTCAGTCGCCCGTTTCATAGCATTAATTTGCTCATCGACGATGGCCCTGCTGAGCCTGCATGTATTGGCGAAGAAGCTGATTGATGCGTGTCTGATAGCCCGCGCCCTGCCCCTTGAACCACTCCAGCACGTCGGCGTCGAGGCGAATAGTCACAGCCTGCTTTACCGGCACACGCAGCTCGGCGCGACGGAAGAAGTCCTCATCCAGTTCGGGGATATCGCTGGTATCGATGTCCGTGTCATTCAACTTGGCCAAACGCTCCCAGTCAGTTTTCGATGTTTTCGACATAACGTATGGCCTCCTGCTTAGTGGCTTTTCGGGCGGAAATGATGCGGATCACATCGCCTCGCAGCTCGGTATACACGACTACGCCAATCAACTCTTTGATCCAGCCGACGGCAATCCAGCGCTCTTCGCCGTAGTCCATTCGGTCATCGCGCACGGCCAGCATCGGATGATGGAAGATGCCCGGCACGTCGTTGAAGTCGATACCGTGCTTAAGAATATTGGCCCGGTTCTTGGCTTCGTCCCATTCAAACAGCATGGGGCTTTATGTCTTTACTTATGTACATACACAATACGCCTCTCGGCAGAAATGCACAGCCCCGGATAGCTCGGTGACACAGCCCTCGGCTGACTGGCGAAAATTGGAATTAACACAGGCGCTGGAGCCTCATTCGGCACTCGGCGCGGGACGCCTCCGCCTCCATCCCGGAGAGTACTGTCGGAGCCGCTCATCTGAAATCAGACGCCTCCCGTATAAAGGTATGAAAGATCCCGTGCAGAACCGGAAACTTCCTTCGAAACGGACAGATAGGATGACAAGCAGGTCTCTGAGGGGACAGGAAGACAGGAAGACAGGAAGACAGGAAGACAGGAAGACAGGAAGAGGGAAGCAAGGACTGAAGCCGTCGCCACGATAAATACGAAGGCCCCCACAGTTGCTTCCTGGCTGATGCACAAACCAACCAAGTCGAGCACCACCCCTGTGGCGAGGGAGCTTGCTCCCGCTCGACTGCGCAGCAGTCGCCCGCTTTAAGCCGACAAATACCGAGCCAAACGTCCTACATGAAGCTCGGAAAGCGGTGTCTTGTGGCACTGGAGCGAGCCAGCCTATAGTCCCTCGTCGCCTAAAAAGGCGATTCGGGTTTGGCGACTCGATTACAGAGAATGCGAAAGCTACCGGCTGATTGCAGGTACCGACGCACCCGCAAAGCCGCTATATTCCACGGCGGCTGTGCGCGGGAGATCTTCGGATCTGCCGGTTTTCTCTGTAACCGGTTCGCCAACCTGCGCACAGCCACCACCCAATTGTTTGGCGACGACTGAGTGATGGCTTTCAGCCAATCAAACAGAGATCTTCAAAATGAATCGATATATGCCCATCACTGGCATCGACTGCGTCCCTGCAACGTTGCTCATCGATACCGAAGCCCCGCTGGATGTCCTTTTCGAAACCGCCGACTACCGCATCCGCACCGTGACCCAGGTGCTGGAAAACATCGCGTTCCGCTCGGATATCAGCTCCGATACGGTGGTGCTTTCCGACTTCTGCAAAATGCTGACGATAGCGTTGCGCGATGGGTGTGATGTGATGGATGTGATTGGGAGGCGGTTGCGGGCGCAGGCTGCTGAGTAATGAAAACGGGCGACCTTAGGGTCGCCCGTTTCAAACGTGTGGAGAGTACAAAATGACTGAGACTTTTACAGAACTAGAAAAGGGGACAAATTTATTTTACCGACTTAAATAAATCTGTCCCCGTTTTTTTCTTTTCCTCTTGCTTGTCTGCTGCTTATTGCTGGAGCAACAGTCCATCTAATCAACCGAAAATGATGAGAAATAAAATGTTAATTTTTCATCTTCAAGATCTCTCAATTGGTAGCGCATCCTGTCAAAACCCGAATCCAGCTTAGTCACGTTCATATGCATCAGCTGAGTCAGTCCGCCGCCAAAATCACGAGACGTGAATTGGCTGATATCACTGAATCTGATATGCACGACATCACCCTCCGCCTTTTCAGAGACTGAAATCGATAGAGATAAATCATAGGCCATCCCATCCTCATTCAACTGAATGCTAATGGCATGCAAGCAGTTGTGAGCAACAAGCAACTCATTCAACTCCGGAACTTTAATCATTATTTATCCTCGTCTCTTTCCCCTTGGGACCATAGCCAGGACCATATTCGTAGGTATGCGTGTGCGGATCGGAATGATATTCCGCCGAGAAAAGGAGAAAAGGGGACAGATTTATTTTCCTGACCTAAATAAATCTGTCCCCTTTTTCATTCAAAAAAACACCCGCCCTCATCTATCCAAATCACTCCTGGAATTTCATAAAAATAAGCTGTTAGCTCGCTAACATTTTCAGATTCTGCACTTTCTGCCCAACAATCTCTTAGGTAAGACACAATCTTCTTCACATCTAAATCCCAATGGGCTGCTTCATCGTAAATAGAAAGCTTTGGACAGGGATTATCTGGGGAAACATAGCAATCGGCCCCGGGCTTAATGAATTTTATCTTACCACTAACCAGCAAATACTCAATCATGTAAAAAAACGCATCTTTTCGCTGTTCAAATGTAAATTCAGGGTTCCATGAACCAATTGTGCTAAAAAG
>NZ_FMTK01000039.1:0-15778 GCF_900100025.1 Pseudomonas sp. NFACC56-3
CTGTCGATCTTGTCGAAGTCAACCTTGGCCGAACCGAAAACTTCGGAGCAGACACGGGTCAGAGCAGCGGTCAGCGTGGTTTTACCGTGGTCAACGTGACCGATGGTGCCAACGTTGACGTGCGGTTTGTTCCGTTCAAATTTTTCTTTAGCCACGACAATTAACTCCTAGCTTAAAGGGGCTGAATCAGCCTTGCTTTTTGGTAACAGTCTCGACGATATGCGACGGAGCTGTATTGTATTTTTTGAATTCCATAGAGTAGCTTGCGCGACCCTGAGACATGGAACGAACGTCGGTTGCGTAACCGAACATCTCACCCAACGGCACCTCGGCACGAATCACTTTGCCGGAAACCGTATCTTCCATACCCAGAATCATGCCACGACGACGGTTAAGGTCGCCCATGACATCACCCATGTAGTCTTCAGGCGTAACGACTTCCACCGCCATGATCGGCTCAAGCAACTCACCGCCGCCCTTCTGGGCCAGCTGCTTGGTTGCCATGGAGGCAGCCACCTTAAACGCCATCTCGTTGGAGTCGACGTCATGGTAAGAACCATCGAACACAGTCGCCTTCAGGCCGATCAGCGGATAGCCGGCGACAACGCCGTTCTTCATCTGCTCTTCGATACCCTTCTGGATCGCCGGGATGTATTCCTTAGGAACCACACCACCTACGACTTCGTTCAGGAATTGCAGACCTTCCTGACCTTCGTCAGCCGGTGCAAAACGGATCCAGCAGTGACCGAACTGGCCACGACCGCCGGACTGGCGAACGAACTTGCCTTCGATTTCACAGCTCTTCGTGATGCGCTCACGATAGGAAACCTGAGGCTTACCGATGTTGGCTTCGACGTTGAACTCACGGCGCATCCGGTCAACCAGGATGTCCAGGTGCAACTCGCCCATGCCGGAGATGATCGTTTGACCAGTCTCTTCATCAGTCTTGACGCGGAAAGACGGGTCTTCCTGAGCAAGCTTGCCCAGAGCGATACCCATTTTTTCCTGGTCGTCCTTGGTCTTAGGCTCAACGGCAACCGAAATAACCGGCTCCGGGAAGTCCATGCGAACCAGGATGATTGGCTTGTCAGCGTTGCACAAAGTTTCACCGGTGGTGACGTCCTTCATGCCGATCAAGGCCGCGATGTCGCCAGCGCGTACTTCCTTGATTTCTTCACGGGCGTTTGCGTGCATCTGCACCATACGACCCACACGCTCTTTCTTGCCTTTTACCGAGTTGATCACACCGTCGCCGGAGGCCAACACGCCCGAGTAAACTCGAACAAAGGTCAAGGTACCCACGAATGGGTCGGTAGCGATCTTGAACGCCAAAGCCGCGAACGGCTCCTCGTCACTTGCGTGACGCTCCATTTCCTCTTCCTCGTTATCCGGGTTGGTACCCTTGATAGCAGGAATGTCGGTTGGAGCAGGCAGGAAGTCGATAACGGCGTCGAGAACCAGGGGAACACCCTTGTTCTTGAAGGAAGAACCGCAAACAGCCAGAACGATCTCACCAGCGATAGTACGCTGACGCAGAGCGGCCTTGATTTCCTCGTTGGTGAGTTCTTCACCTTCGAGGTACTTGTTCATCAGCTCTTCGCTGGCTTCGGCCGCAGCCTCAACCATGTTGCTGCGCCATTGCTCGGCTTCTTCCAACAGTTCGGCAGGAATTTCCTTGCGAACAGGGACCATGCCCTTGTCGGAATCGTTCCAGTAGACAGCTTGCATGTTGATCAGATCGATCTGACCCTGGAAGTTGTCTTCGGAACCGATAGCCAGCTGGATCGGCACCGGAGTGTGACCCAGGCGCTGCTTGATCTGAGCGATCACGCGCAGGAAGTTGGCACCAGCACGGTCCATCTTGTTGACGTAAACAAGACGTGGAACGCCGTATTTGTTGGCCTGACGCCATACGGTTTCCGACTGAGGCTCAACACCCGAAGTACCACAGAACACAACGACAGCGCCGTCGAGTACACGCAGGGAACGTTCAACTTCGATGGTGAAGTCTACGTGGCCCGGGGTATCGATAACGTTGAAGCGATGCTCGTGCGGGTACTGCTTCTCGGAACCTTTCCAGAAGGCGGTGATAGCAGCAGAAGTAATGGTAATACCACGCTCCTGCTCCTGCACCATCCAGTCTGTGGTCGCGGCGCCGTCATGCACCTCGCCCATTTTGTGACTCTTGCCGGTGTAAAAAAGGACGCGCTCGGTGGTGGTGGTTTTACCAGCATCCACGTGAGCAACGATACCGATGTTACGGTAGCGGTTAATCGGTGTAGTACGAGCCATAAAGCCCTCGCAAATTGAGTGACGCTAAAATTAGAAGCGGTAGTGCGAGAAAGCCTTGTTGGCTTCAGCCATACGGTGCACGTCTTCACGCTTCTTAACTGCAGCACCTTTACCTTCAGCAGCGTCCAACAGTTCACCAGCCAAACGCAGAGCCATGGACTTCTCGCCGCGCTTGCGGGCGAAGTCTACCAGCCAGCGCATTGCCAGGGCGTTACGACGGGACGGACGAACTTCGACCGGAACCTGGTAAGTAGCACCGCCTACACGGCGCGACTTCACTTCGACCAGCGGAGCGATGGCGTCGAGAGCTTTCTCGAAGATTTCCAGGGGATCGCTGTTCTTGCGTTCCTTAACTTTGTCCAGTGCGCCATAAACGATACGCTCGGCAACGGCTTTCTTGCCGCTTTCCATTACGTGGTTCATGAACTTGGCGAGGATCTGGCTTCCGTATTTCGGATCGTCCAGAATCTCACGTTTGGCTGCTACGCGACGTCTTGGCATTGATAAGCCCTCAAACGGTCTTCAGGTTAGCCCGGGACAGCGGATGCGTGCCCGACCTTACTCTTATCGACTCAATAAAATTAAAAACTGCTAAACGGCCGATTATTTCGGACGCTTGGTACCGTACTTCGAACGACCTTGGTTACGACCTTTAACGCCGGAAGTATCCAAAGAGCCGCGAACGGTGTGGTAACGAACACCTGGCAAGTCTTTTACACGACCGCCGCGGATCAGGACCACGCTGTGTTCTTGCAGGTTGTGGCCTTCACCGCCGATGTACGAGGAAACCTCGAAACCGTTGGTCAGACGCACACGGCATACTTTACGCAGTGCCGAGTTAGGTTTTTTCGGCGTGGTGGTATACACACGGGTGCATACGCCACGACGTTGCGGGCAGTTCTGCAGCGCAGGCACGTCGGATTTCTCGACGATACGCTTACGCGGCTGACGTACCAGCTGGTTGATAGTTGCCATCTACTAGCTCCACTGTTGTCTTGCGACGCTATTGTCTTACAAGAAAAGCAAAATGGCAGGAACGAATTCCCGCCAAATTTAGGGGATCAAGAGTCTAAAGAGGATCTTGTCCCCAGTCAAGGCAAGGCCCCGACCTCCCCGCCCGCCGGATCTCGACAATTTGTCTCGATCCGCCGAACGGGGCGACCAGGGCCAGGCTCTCAATTACCGCAGAACTCAGTTACCACTCGAGTTCAGAGCTTCGGTCAGTGCAGCTTCCACTTCACTGGCGCTTACGCGCAACGGCTTGTCGGCATCACGGCGACGCTTACGCTCGCTGTGATAGGCCAAACCGGTACCGGCCGGGATCAGACGACCCACGACCACGTTTTCTTTCAGGCCGCGCAGGTAATCGCGCTTGCCGGTTACCGCCGCTTCGGTCAGTACACGGGTGGTTTCCTGGAAGGAAGCCGCCGAGATGAACGATTCGGTGGACAACGACGCCTTGGTGATACCCAGCAGCACGCGAGTGAACTTGGAGACAAACTTGTCTTCGGTCGCCAGGCGCTCGTTTTCCACCAGTACGTGAGTCAGTTCCATCTGGTCGCCCTTGATGAAACTCGAGTCGCCAGATTCAGCGATCTCGACCTTACGCAGCATCTGACGCAGGATGGTCTCGATGTGCTTGTCGTTGATCTTCACGCCTTGCAGACGGTAAACGTCCTGGATCTCGTTCACGATGTACTTGGCCAGCGCACTCACACCCAGCAGACGCAGGATGTCGTGTGGATCGCTCGGGCCGTCCGAGATCACTTCGCCGCGGTTTACCTGTTCGCCTTCGAAGACGTTCAGGTGACGCCACTTCGGAATCAGCTCTTCGTACGGATCGCTACCGTCGTTCGGTGTAATGACCAGGCGGCGCTTGCCCTTGGTCTCTTTACCGAACGCGATGGTGCCGCTGACTTCAGCCAGAATCGAGGCTTCTTTCGGACGACGGGCTTCGAACAAGTCGGCAACACGCGGCAGACCACCGGTGATGTCGCGGGTTTTCGAAGTTTCCTGCGGGATACGGGCGATAACATCACCGATCGCGATCCGCGCACCGTCCGCAACACCGACCAGGGCGTTGGCTGGCAGGAAGTACTGAGCGATTACGTCAGTGCCTGGCAGCAACAGATCCTTGCCGTTATCGTCGACCATCTTCACGGCCGGACGGATGTCCTTGCCGGCAGCTGGACGATCTTTCGCGTCGAGTACTTCAATGTTGGTCATACCGGTCAATTCGTCGGTCTGACGCTTGATCGTGATGCCTTCTTCCATGCCCACGTAGGTCACGGTACCTTTCATCTCGGTCACGATCGGGTGGGTGTGCGGGTCCCACTTGGCCACGATGGCGCCAGCGTCGACCTTGTCACCTTCCTTGACCGAAATCACAGCACCGTACGGCAGCTTGTAGCGCTCGCGCTCGCGACCGAAGTCGTCAGCGATGGCCAGCTCGCCGGAACGCGATACAGCCACCAGGTGACCGTCCACGCGCTCTACGTGCTTGAGGTTGTGCAGACGGACAGTACCGCCATTCTTCACCTGGACGCTGTCGGCAGCGGAGGTCCGGCTTGCCGCACCACCGATGTGGAACGTACGCATCGTCAGCTGGGTACCCGGCTCACCGATGGACTGGGCAGCGATAACGCCGACCGCTTCACCGATGTTCACCTGGTGACCACGCGCCAGGTCGCGACCGTAGCACTTGGCGCAGATGCCATAGCGGGTTTCGCAGCTGATCGGCGAACGTACGATCACTTCGTCGATGCTGTTGAGTTCGATGAACTCGACCCACTTCTCGTCAACCAGGGTGCCGGCAGGAACGATCACGTCCTCGGTACCTGGCTTGAATACGTCACGGGCGATGACACGACCCAGTACGCGTTCACCCAACGGCTCTACAACGTCACCGCCTTCAATGTGCGGCGTCATGACCAGGCCATGTTCGGTGCCGCAATCGATCTCGGTCACGACCAGATCCTGGGCAACGTCTACCAGACGACGAGTCAGGTAACCGGAGTTCGCGGTTTTCAACGCGGTATCCGCAAGACCCTTACGAGCACCGTGAGTGGAGATGAAGTACTGGAGTACGCTCAAGCCTTCACGGAAGTTCGCGGTGATCGGCGTCTCGATGATGGAACCGTCCGGCTTGGCCATCAGGCCACGCATACCGGCGAGCTGACGGATCTGCGCAGCAGAACCCCGTGCGCCCGAGTCGGCCATCATGTACATCGAGTTGAACGATTCCTGGTCGACTTCATTGCCATGACGGTCGATGACTTTCTCTTTCGAGAGGTTGGCCATCATCGCCTTGGATACTTCGTCGTTCGCCTTGGACCAGAGGTCGATCACCTTGTTGTACTTCTCGCCCTGGGTTACCAGGCCGGAGGCGTACTGGCTTTCGATCTCTTTCACTTCTTCGGTGGCAGCACCGATGATGCGAGCCTTTTCATCCGGGATAACGAAGTCGTTAACGCCGATGGAAACGCCGGAAATGGTCGAATAGGCAAAACCGGTGTACATCAACTGGTCAGCGAAGATCACGGTCTCTTTCAGACCCACCACGCGGTAGCACTGGTTGATCAGCTTGGAGATCGCCTTTTTCTTCATCGGCAAGTTGACGACATCGAAGGACAGGCCTTTTGGCACAACCTGGAACAACAGCGCACGACCGACAGTGGTGTCGACAATACGGGTGTTGGTCACGCTGCCGCCATCACGGTCGTTCACGGTTTCGTTGATCCGCACCTTGACCTTGGCGTGCAGTGCGGCTTCGCCGGCACGGAACACACGGTCAACTTCCTGCAGATCCGCGAACACACGACCTTCGCCCTTGGCGTTGATCGCTTCACGAGTCATGTAGTACAGACCCAATACAACGTCCTGCGACGGAACGATGATTGGCTCACCGTTGGCTGGCGACAGGATGTTGTTGGTCGACATCATCAACGCACGCGCTTCCAACTGGGCTTCCAGTGTCAGCGGCACGTGCACGGCCATTTGATCGCCGTCGAAGTCGGCGTTGTACGCAGCACAGACCAGCGGGTGCAGCTGGATAGCCTTACCTTCGATCAGTACTGGTTCAAACGCCTGGATACCCAGACGGTGAAGGGTCGGTGCACGGTTGAGCAGCACTGGGTGTTCGCGAATCACTTCGGCGAGAACGTCCCAGACTTCTGGCAGCTCGCGCTCGACCATTTTCTTGGCCGCTTTAATGGTGGTAGCGAGACCACGCATTTCCAGCTTGCCGAAAATGAACGGCTTGAACAGCTCCAGGGCCATTTTCTTAGGCAGACCGCACTGGTGCAGACGCAGGGTCGGGCCTACGGTAATAACCGAACGACCGGAGTAGTCAACACGCTTACCGAGCAAGTTCTGACGGAAACGACCCTGCTTACCCTTGATCATGTCAGCCAGGGATTTCAGAGGACGCTTGTTGGAACCGGTGATAGCGCGGCCACGACGACCGTTGTCGAGCAATGCGTCGACCGCTTCCTGCAACATACGCTTTTCGTTGCGCACGATGATGTCCGGAGCGGACAGATCGAGCAGGCGCTTCAAGCGGTTGTTACGGTTGATTACTCGACGATACAGATCGTTGAGGTCGGAAGTCGCGAAGCGACCGCCATCAAGGGGAACCAGTGGACGCAGGTCTGGCGGCAGTACCGGCAGAACGGTCAGCACCATCCACTCTGGCAGGTTGCCGGAACCCTGGAAGGCTTCCATCAACTTCAGACGCTTGGACAGCTTCTTGATCTTGGTTTCGGAGTTGGTTTGCGGAATCTCTTCGCGCAGGCGGCCAATCTCGTGTTCCAGGTCGATCGCGTGCAGCAGTTCGCGGACAGCTTCGGCACCCATGCGGGCATCGAAGTCGTCGCCGAACTCTTCCAGCGCTTCGAAGTACTGCTCGTCGTTGAGCAGCTGACCTTTTTCAAGGGTGGTCATGCCTGGATCGATAACGACGTAGCTCTCGAAGTAGAGAACGCGCTCGATATCACGCAGGGTCATGTCCATCAGCAGGCCGATACGGGACGGCAGCGATTTCAGGAACCAGATGTGGGCAACCGGCGAGGCCAGCTCGATGTGCGCCATGCGCTCACGACGAACTTTTGCCAGCGCGACTTCAACGCCGCACTTCTCGCAGATCACACCACGGTGCTTCAAGCGCTTGTACTTACCGCACAGGCACTCGTAATCCTTTACCGGGCCAAAGATCTTGGCGCAGAACAGGCCGTCACGCTCGGGTTTGAACGTACGGTAGTTGATGGTTTCCGGCTTTTTAACTTCACCGAACGACCACGAACGGATCATCTCAGGCGAGGCCAATCCAATACGGATAGCGTCGAACTCTTCGACTTGACCCTGGTTTTTCAGCAAATTCAGTAGGTCTTTCAAGGCCTTTCCTCCTGGCGGAGCAGAGAGCGGGCAAAACAGCCCCGCTCTCGATTCGCGTCACGTGTTATTCGGTTTCCAGATCGATATCGATGCCGAGGGAACGAATTTCCTTGATCAACACGTTGAAAGACTCGGGCATGCCCGGCTCCATACGGTGATCGCCGTCCACGATGTTTTTGTACATCTTGGTCCGGCCGTTCACATCGTCCGACTTCACTGTGAGCATTTCTTGCAGAGTGTATGCAGCACCGTACGCTTCCAGTGCCCAGACCTCCATCTCCCCGAAACGCTGACCACCGAACTGCGCCTTACCACCCAGCGGCTGCTGGGTAACCAGGCTGTAAGAACCGGTAGAACGAGCGTGCATCTTGTCGTCTACCAAGTGGTTCAGC
The DNA here is from genome assembly GCF_900100025.1 of Pseudomonas sp. NFACC56-3. Lineage (NCBI taxonomy): Bacteria > Pseudomonadati > Pseudomonadota > Gammaproteobacteria > Pseudomonadales > Pseudomonadaceae > Pseudomonas > Pseudomonas sp. NFACC56-3. The sequence goes on from NZ_FMTK01000039.1 coordinate 8,076, forward strand.
TTCAGCATGTACATATAGCCAACGGTAACCGGGCGCTCGAACTTGTTGCCGGTACGGCCGTCGAACAGCTGCATCTGGCCGCTTTCCGGCAGGTCTGCCAGTTTCAGCATGGCCTTGATTTCGCTTTCCTTGGCACCGTCGAACACCGGAGTAGCCATTGGAACGCCGCCGCGCAGGTTCTTCGCCAGATCCAGGATTTCCTGGTCGGAGAAGGTGTCCAGCTCTTCGTTGCGTCCGCCGATCTCGTTGTAGATCTCGTGCAGGAACTTACGCAGGTCCGCGACCTTGCGCTGCTCTTCGATCATCCGGTTGATCTTCTCGCCCAAGCCCTTGGCCGCGAGGCCCAGGTGGGTTTCAAGGATCTGACCGACGTTCATACGCGAAGGTACGCCCAACGGGTTGAGGACCACATCGACCGGGGTGCCATTGGCATCGTGCGGCATATCTTCAACCGGCATGATCACGGAGACCACACCCTTGTTACCGTGACGACCGGCCATCTTGTCGCCCGGCTGGATGCGACGACGGATTGCCAGGTAAACCTTGACGATTTTCAGCACGCCTGGAGCCAGGTCATCGCCTTGCTGCAGCTTGCGCTTCTTGTCTTCGAACTTGTCGTCCAGCAGACGGCGGCGGTCAACGATATAGGCCTGGGCCTTCTCGAGCTGCTCGTTCAGAGCGTCTTCAGCCATGCGCAGTTTGAACCACTGGCCATGCTCAAGACCGTCGAGAACTTCGTCGGTGATCTCCTGACCTTTCTTCAGGCCTGCGCCGCCTTCGGCCTTATGGCCAACCAAAGCGGAGCGCAGACGCTCGAAAGTTGCGCCTTCAACGATACGGAACTCTTCGTTCAGGTCCTTGCGGATCTCGTCGAGTTGAGTCTTCTCGATGGACAGTGCACGAGCATCACGCTCAACGCCGTCACGGGTGAAGACTTGTACGTCGATGACGGTACCCTTGGTGCCGGTAGGCACGCGCAGGGAGGTGTCTTTAACGTCGCTGGCTTTTTCACCGAAGATGGCACGCAGCAGTTTTTCTTCCGGCGTCAGCTGGGTCTCGCCTTTCGGAGTGACCTTGCCCACCAGGATGTCGCCTGCGCCGACTTCGGCACCCACATAAACAATACCGGCTTCGTCCAGCTTGTTCAGTGCGGCTTCACCCACGTTCGGGATGTCCGCAGTGATTTCCTCTGGGCCAAGCTTGGTGTCACGGGCCACACAGGTCAGTTCCTGGATGTGGATCGTGGTGAAGCGGTCTTCCTGAACCACACGCTCGGACAGGCAGATGGAGTCTTCGAAGTTGAAGCCGTTCCATGCCATGAACGCGATGCGCATGTTCTGACCCAACGCCAGTTCACCCATATCGGTGGACGGACCATCGGCCATGATGTCGCTGCGCTGAACCCGATCACCCTTGCTCACCAGCGGACGCTGGTTGATGCAGGTGTTCTGGTTGGAGCGGGTGTATTTGGTCAGGTTGTAGATGTCGACACCGGCTTCGCCAGTTTCAACTTCGTCATCGGCAACACGAACCACGATACGGCTGGCGTCGACGGAATCGATCACGCCACCACGACGAGCCACGACGCAAACGCCGGAGTCACGGGCAACGTTACGCTCCATGCCGGTACCGACCAGCGGCTTGTCGGCACGCAGGGTGGGTACAGCTTGACGCTGCATGTTCGAACCCATCAACGCACGGTTGGCGTCGTCGTGCTCGAGGAACGGGATCAGCGACGCGGCAACCGACACTACCTGCTTCGGCGAGACGTCCATCAAGGTGACGTCTTCCGGCGCCTTGACGGTGAACTCGTTCAGGTGACGAACAGCTACCAGCTCGTCGACCAGGACCTTCTTGTCGTTCATCGTGGCCGAAGCCTGGGCGATCACGTGATCGGCTTCTTCGATGGCAGACAGGAACACGATCTCGTCGGTAACCAGGGCGTCTTTCACAACGCGGTACGGGCTCTCGAGGAAGCCGTACTGGTTGGTGCGCGCATAGGCCGCCAGGGAGTTGATCAGACCGATGTTCGGACCTTCCGGCGTTTCAATCGGGCAGACACGACCGTAGTGAGTCGGGTGTACGTCACGAACTTCGAAGCCTGCACGCTCACGGGTCAGACCGCCCGGGCCGAGTGCGGAGACACGACGCTTGTGGGTGATCTCGGACAGCGGGTTGTTCTGGTCCATGAACTGGGATAGCTGGCTCGAACCGAAGAACTCCTTCACCGCCGCAGCCACAGGCTTGGCGTTGATCAGGTCTTGCGGCATCAGGCCTTCGCTTTCAGCCATCGACAGACGTTCCTTGACCGCACGCTCTACGCGCACCAGGCCAACACGGAACTGGTTCTCGGCCATCTCGCCTACACAGCGAACACGACGGTTACCCAGGTGGTCGATGTCATCGACGATGCCTTTGCCGTTACGGATGTCGACCAGGGTCTTGAGGACCGCAACGATGTCGTCCTTGTTCAGCACGCCCGAACCTTCGATCTCGGTACGACCGATACGACGGTTGAACTTCATCCGGCCGACCGCAGACAGGTCATAGCGCTCAGGACTGAAGAACAGGTTGTTGAACAGGGTCTCGGCTGCATCCTTGGTTGGCGGCTCGCCAGGACGCATCATGCGATAGATCTCGACCAGGGCTTCCAGTTGGTTGCCGGTGGAGTCGATCTTCAGCGTGTCGGAGATGAACGGACCGCAGTCGATGTCGTTGGTGTACAGAGTTTCGATACGAACGACCTGGGCCTTGGCGATTTTCGCCAGGATCTCGGTGGTCAGTTCGGTATTGCACTCTGCAATGATTTCGCCGGTGGCCGGATGCACGATGACCTTGGCCGTGGTGCGACCCAGGACGTAGTCGATCGGCACCTGCAGCTCTTTGATCCCGGCTTTTTCCAGCTGGTTGATGTGGCGAGCGGTGATACGACGACCCTGCTCGACAATAACCTTGCCTTTGTCATCCTGGATATCGAGGACAGCGATTTCACCGCGCAGGCGCTGAGGCACCAATTCCAGGCTGAGGTTTTCACCTTGCACGTGGAAGACGTTGGTGGTGTAGAACGCGTCCAGCACTTCTTCGGTGGTATAGCCGAGCGCGCGCAGCAGTACCGATGCAGGCAGCTTGCGACGACGGTCGATACGCACGAATACGCAGTCTTTCGGGTCGAACTCGAAGTCCAGCCACGAACCGCGGTAAGGAATGATGCGCGCGGAGTAAAGCAGTTTGCCGGAGCTGTGCGTCTTGCCACGGTCGTGGTCGAAGAACACGCCCGGAGAACGGTGCAGCTGGGAAACGATTACACGCTCGGTACCGTTGATTACGAAGGTACCGTTTTCAGTCATCAGGGGGATTTCACCCATGTAGACTTCTTGCTCTTTGATGTCCTTGATCGCTTTGTTCGACGATTCTTTGTCGAAAATGATCAGACGCACTTTTACCCGCAAAGGTACGGCGTAAGTAACACCGCGCAATACGCATTCTTTGACATCAAATGCCGGTTCGCCCAGGCGATAACCGACGTACTCCAGCGCAGCATTGCCGGAGTAGCTGATGATCGGGAAAACGGATTTGAAGGCCGCATGCAGGCCCACGTCGCGGAACTGATCTTTAGTCGCTCCCGCTTGCAAGAATTCACGATACGAATCCAGCTGGATGGCCAGGAGGTACGGCACATCCATGACGTCCGGCAACTTGCTAAAGTCCTTGCGGATACGTTTTTTCTCAGTATATGAGTAAGCCATCAGCGTTCCCCAGCTTGGTCACCTGCTTGTTTGGCCCCTCCCGACGGGAGCAGCCAGAAAATCGTGCAAACCCCATGGTTTGCGCCACCACATCGGGTGGTTACAGCTCGCTATCGGCACCGACCCAGTCGGCTGCCAATAACGGAAAAAGGCCGGTGGCAAGAGCCACCAGCCATCAGCCTGTCGCTTAACGCTCGGGCTGGAGACGCAAAGTCGATGCTTACTTCAGCTCGACTTTAGCGCCTGCTTCTTCCAGAGCGGCCTTGGCTTTGTCAGCTGCGTCTTTGGCAACAGCTTCCAGAACCATGGCAGGCGCGCCGTCAACGACAGCCTTGGCTTCTTTCAGGCCCAGACCGGTCAGTTCACGTACTGCCTTGATCACGTTTACTTTCTTCTCGCCAGCTTCGGTCAGCATGACGTTGAATTCGGTTTGCTCTTCAGCAACGGCAACAGCAGCAGCTGGACCAGCGGAAGCAGCAGCAGCGGTAACACCGAATTTTTCTTCGAAAGCTTTGATCAGCTCAACAACTTCCATTACGGACATGTTGCCAACGGCTTCGAGGATATCGTTTTGAGAGATAGACATGACTCTAAATTCCTGGATTGGGGGACGGCCTACGCGACCATCGAAATAAACAAAAAACGCGAAAAGGAGTGTCGAGCCTTAGGCTGCGGCAGCTTCTTTCTGGTCGCGCAGTGCCGCCAGAGTACGAGCCAATTTGCTGGTTGCGCCTTGAATCACGCTCATCAGCTGGGAAATTGCTTCGTCACGGGTCGGCAGAGTTGCCAGTACGTCGATCTGGTTAGCTGCGAGGAACTTGCCCTCGAACGCAGCTGCCTTAATCTCGAACTTGTCCTGACCTTTGGCGAATTCCTTGAACAAACGGGCAGCAGCGCCAGGATGTTGGGTGGAGAACGCGATCAAGGTCGGGCCGGTGAACACGTCGTTGAGGACACTGTACTCAGTGTCAGCAACAGCGCGCTTGAGCAGGGTGTTACGTACAACACGTACGTAAACGCCAGCTTCACGAGCCTCTTTACGGAGTCCGGTCATAGCGCCTACTGTTACGCCACGGGCATCAGCCACGACAGCGGACAGAGCAGCTTTGGCAGCCTCGTTGACTTCAGCGACGATGGCCTTCTTGTCTTCGAGTTTAATTGCCACGGGTTTAACTCCTGCTTGTTACCGTTTCATTCGGTCGAAACCGAATGTCGTTTTGGTGTCTGATTCGGTAAGGAACCGGGAGCACCATCTGCGTAGGCTTGTGGTTTAAGACTTGCGTCGCCTACGGTCTTGGACAGCCCCCGCCAGGCAGGGACCCCAATTTTTCGATTGGCGCAATCGCTTGCGCCAACCTGAGTCTTACGCGTCGAGCGAGCTCTGATCGATAACCAGACCTGGGCCCATAGTGGTGCTCAGGGTAACGCGCTTGACGTAGATACCTTTCGAAGAAGCTGGCTTGATACGCTTCAGATCAGCGATCAGGGCTTCAACGTTTTCCTTCAGCTTGACGGCGTCGAAGCCGATCTTGCCAACGGAAGTGTGGATGATGCCGTTTTTGTCGGTGCGATAACGAACCTGACCAGCCTTGGCGTTTTTAACCGCGGTGGCTACGTCTGGCGTTACGGTGCCGACTTTAGGGTTAGGCATCAGACCACGTGGACCGAGGATCTGACCCAACTGGCCTACAACGCGCATGGCATCTGGAGATGCGATCACTACGTCATAGTTCAGGTCGCCGCCTTTCATTTCGGCAGCCAGATCGTCCATGCCGACGCGATCAGCACCAGCAGCCAGAGCAGCTTCGGCTGCTGGGCCCTGGGTGAAGACAGCTACACGAACGGTCTTGCCAGTGCCGTGTGGCAGCACGGTAGCGCTACGAACGACCTGGTCGGATTTACGTGGGTCAACGCCCAGGTTTACAGCAACGTCGAACGACTCGCTGAACTTGACAGTCGACAGCTCGGACAGCAGAGCGGCGGCGTCTACAAAGTTGTAGGCCTTGCCTGCTTCGATTTTGCCGGCGATAGCCTTTTGACGCTTGGTCAGCTTAGCCATTACACACCCTCCACGTTAAGGCCCATGCTACGAGCAGAACCGGCGATAGTACGCACGGCTGCATCCATATCAGCTGCAGTCAGATCCGCGTTTTTGGTTTTCGCGATTTCTTCCAGCTGAGCACGGGTAACGGTGCCAACCTTAACGGTGTTTGGACGAGCGGAACCGCTGGTCAAACCTGCAGCCTTCTTCAGCAGAACCGAAGCTGGGGTGCTTTTTGTTTCGAAGGTGAAGCTACGGTCGCTGTAGACAGTGATGATCACTGGAGTCGGCAGACCTGGCTCAAGACCCTGAGTACGGGCGTTGAAGGCCTTGCAGAATTCCATGATGTTCACGCCGTGCTGACCCAGTGCAGGACCAACAGGTGGGCTTGGGTTAGCCTGAGCGGCCTTCACTTGCAGCTTGATGTAAGCGGTAATTTTCTTGGCCATGAGGCACTCCAATTACGGGTTCTAACGCCTCGAAAGGCTCCCCGGTGACTTGCGCGTTTATCCCAGTGACGACAAAACCCCACAGCCTTCGGCTGCGGGGTTGGGATGCCTGCTCAATCAGACCTTTTCGACCTGACTGAACTCTAGCTCTACCGGAGTAGAGCGACCGAAAATGAGCACTGCCACTTGGATCCGGCTCTTTTCGTAGTTAACTTCTTCAACCGTGCCGTTGAAATCAGCGAATGGACCGTCGGTGACGCGTACAACCTCACCTGGTTCAAACAACGTCTTCGGCTTCGGCTTGTCGCTACCATCAGCGACGCGACGCAGAATCGCTTCTGCCTCTTTATCAGTGATCGGCGCAGGCTTGTCGGCGGTACCGCCGATGAAACCCATCACCCGAGGGGTATCCTTGACCAAGTGCCAAGTCCCTTCGTTCATATCCATCTGTACCAGCACGTAGCCCGGAAAGAACTTGCGTTCACTTTTGCGTTTCTGGCCATTACGCATCTCAACCACTTCTTCAGTGGGGACCAGAATCTCGCCAAAGCCGTCTTCCATGCCAGCCAGCTTTACGCGCTCTACCAGCGAGCGCATGACATGCTTCTCGTAACCCGAGTAAGCATGCACAACGTACCAACGCTTAGCCACGGGACACCCTTAGCCAACAATCAAGGAAACAAGCCAGCCGAGCAGGGAATCGAGCCCCCACAACAGCAACGCCATTACCAGAACAACAGCCACAACGATCAACGTGGTCTGCGTGGTTTCTTGGCGAGTCGGCCATACGACTTTACGAATCTCGGTGCGAGCTTCCTTAGCGAGTACAAAGAAAGACTTGCCCTTGGCTGTCTGCAGGCCTACAAAGGCAGCAACAGCAGCAATGGCGAGCAATGCAAGTACACGGTACAGGATCGGCGAAGCAGAATAATACTGATTGCCAACAACGCCAATAACCACCAAAGCGACTACCACTAGCCACTTGAGCAGATCGAAGCGAGAGCCTTGAGCTTCAGCTTTAGGAGTCATCTATGAAGATCCTGTGAAAAGAAAGCCAGACACACTGAGTGAATCTGGCAGGTCAGGAGGGAATCGAACCCCCAACCTACGGTTTTGGAGACCGTCGCTCTGCCAATTGAGCTACTGACCTAAAACAAAATCAGGCCGACCATTATGCCGGCCCGAAAAAGACATTACAACTGTTTACTCGATGACTTTGGCTACGACGCCAGCGCCGACGGTACGACCGCCTTCACGGATAGCGAAACGCAGGCCGTCTTCCATCGCAATGGTCTTGATCAGGGTAACAGTCATCTGAATGTTGTCACCTGGCATTACCATTTCAACGCCTTCTGGCAGCTCGCAGTTACCAGTCACGTCAGTTGTACGGAAGTAGAACTGTGGACGGTAGCCTTTGAAGAACGGAGTATGACGGCCGCCTTCTTCCTTGCTCAGAACGTAAACTTC
>NZ_FMTK01000008.1:0-214304 GCF_900100025.1 Pseudomonas sp. NFACC56-3
GGTGTTGGGGAGCGCTTCCAGTCGATCTGTTTCTGCGTGATAAATCACCAACTCATCTTTGGCGACATCAACACCCACGATCGGCTTTGCGACAGAAACCGGCATTGCCATTGAAAATCCTCCGGGCTAAGGTTTGAACACTTGAAGGGTTCACCCAGAGGCGCAGGCTTGTTCCTATCGTCGGTCTAGGCCAGATGCATTCTTTATCGGCGCTTGGGTGAAAGGAGGAGGGGTGAAATCTCCCACGGTCTGTACTGCGGCTAACAGTCAGAATCGAGCTTTGTCCCTCCTCCCCCCTTCAAGTCCTACCATACAAGCGAGCTTGCTCGCGATGGGGACCTTGAAGGCGCTAGATCCGGAAACTACCCACCAACTGCTTCAACCGCGCCGCCTGCTGCTCGAGGTCGGCACAGGCGCGCAAGGTGGCTTGCAGGTTTTCCACGCCTTCCTGGTTCAGGGTATTGATCTCGGTGATGTCGACGTTGATCGACTCCACCACGGCGGTCTGCTCTTCAGTGGCGGTCGCCACGGATTGGTTCATGCCGTCGATTTCACCGATACGCTGGGTCACGCTGCCCAGTCGCTCGCCGGCCTGGTTGGCAATGCCGACGCTGCTTTCGCTCTGGCGCTGGCTATCGGTCATGGTCAGCACCGCTTCCCGTGCGCCGACTTGCAGCTCTTCGATCATCTTCTGCACTTGCTGCGCCGAGTCCTGGGTGCGGTGCGCCAGGTTGCGCACTTCATCGGCCACCACCGCGAAACCGCGCCCGGCATCACCGGCCCGGGCCGCCTCGATGGCGGCGTTGAGGGCGAGCAGGTTGGTCTGCTGGGAAATGCTGGTGATCACCTCGAGGATCTGGCCGATGTTCACTGTGCTGCTGTTCAGGGTTTCGATGTTGCCGCACGAATCGCTGATCTTGGCCGACAACTGCTGCATGGCCGCAATGGTTTTATCCACCACGTGCTGGCCGTCTACGGCCAGGTTGCGGGCCTCGCTGGAATGTTGCGAGGCGAGGGCGGCGTTCTGGGCGATTTCCTGGGCAGCGGCGCCAAGCTGGTTGATGGCCGCGGCCACGCTGCTGGTGCGTGATGCCTGCTGGTCGGAATTGAACATCGACGAGTTGGACGCACTGACCACGCGCAAGGCGACTTCATTGACCTGGCCGGTGGCCGAGGCCACTTCGCGGATCGAGGTGTGAATGCGTTCGACAAAGCGGTTGAACGATGTGCCCAGTGCGCCGAATTCGTCATGGCCGTGAATGACCAGGCGGCGAGTCAGGTCGCCTTCGCCTTCGGCGATGTCATGCATGGCACGGCCCATGGTCAGCAGTGGTTGCATCAGCACGCGGATCAACATGCCCAGCAGGGCGATGATGAACACCACCGCGATGACCATGGCGATCAGCGCCGAGGTACGGAACTCGCTGAGCATCGCCAGGGCGGTGTTCTTGTCGAGCACCAGCGCCACGTACCAGTCGGTGCCCGGCACGCCGTTGACGTGGGTGAAGGAGATGAATTGGGTCTTGCCGTCGAGGTCGACTTCCTTCACCCCAGGGCTGATTTGCGGCGCGCCGTTGGGGTAGGCCTCGGCCAGGGTCTTGAGCACGCGCTTGCTGTCGGGATGGATCAGGATCTTGCCGTCGGCGCTGACGATGAACGCGTGGCCGTGGCCGCCGAAGTTCAGCGAGTTGATGATGGCGCTGACGCTGGACAGGTCGATGTCCGCACCGGCCACGCCAATCATCTGACCCTGGCGCTGGACCGGCGTGGCGACGGTGATCACCAGCTTACCCGACGAGGCGGCGATGTACGGTTCGGTGACGATGGTTTGCTGTGCGCTGTTGGCGGCCTTGTACCAGCCACGGGCGCGCGGGTCGTAGTCGGCGGCGCGATTGCCGGCCGGTACCGAGAACATCACGCCGTCGGTGCCGCCGAAATAGCTGAGCTGGAAGTTGCCGGTATACACCGGCAGGCCCACGGCGCGCTTGAGGCTGTCGGCACTGTTGCCGTCCACGGCGATCTGTTGGGCCAGCGACTGCAGCAATTGGATACGGCCGTCGACCCACGTCTGGATGTTACGGCTGGTCAGGTTGCCGAGTTCCTGCATGGAGGTCTCGGTGCTGGCGTGCAGGCTCTGGCGTTGCCGATAGTCGTTGAACAGGATGAAACAGGCGAATGCAACGGCCACCACGAGGGCGGCAGCCAGCAGGATCTTGTGGCTGAATTTCATGTTTCTGGTCATTAAGAACACTACCGCGGAGGGACGGGTCAGGAAGGGCTGTCAATTTGCCATAGCGCAGAATTTTGCGCTGTGACTTTTATCGGCGTAAAAGCCTGGCCCATCAGGCGCCAGGGCCTCAGTCCCGACGAAAGGTACGACGGCGTCACAAACCGGGTGATTCATCGATGAAACACCTCTGCACAGCCAATAAATACTAGGGGTGTCAGGGAACCAGATAGGGGTTTTCTCTTCTAAGGATCAGGTTGGCGCCCTGCCACCTCCCTTCCGTTCCAGGAGTTACACCATGTCGCTGCGATCTATCGCCCTGCTGTTTGTGTGCGTCGTGTTGACCGCATGCAGCAAGGTCAACCAGGAAAACTATTCGAAACTGTCGGCTGGCATGCCCAAGGCCGAAGTCGAAACGTTGCTGGGGAAACCGACCGATTGCTCAGGCGCACTCGGCATGTCCAGCTGTACCTGGGGCGACCAGAAAAGCTTTATCAGCGTGCAGTACGCCGGTGACAAAGTGTTGATGTTTTCCGGCCAAGGCTTGAAGTAAACCGAGGCCAGAGGCCTGCGGGAGAAAAATAATGATGCGGTTAGTGTTTGTGCTTTTGGCTGGCCTGGTATTGGCCGGCTGCGCCACTTCTGGCGTGGATCCGTTGGCGCCCAAGACGGTCAACAGCGTCAACCTCAAGCGTTACCAAGGGACCTGGTATGAGTTGGCCCGTCTACCCATGTATTTCCAGCGCAATTGCGCGCAATCGGAAGCTCACTACCTCCTCAAGCCAGACGGCAACGTGGGTGTGCTCAATCGCTGCCTGACCTCGGACTGGCAGTGGGAGGAGGCCAGGGGCACGGCCACGCCGCAGGTGCCGGGCAAGACCGACAAGCTCTGGGTCGAGTTCGACAACTGGTTTTCACGGATCGTGCCGGGCGTGGCGAAAGGGCAATACTGGGTGCTGTACGTCAGCGATGACTACAAGACCGCCATCGTCGGCGACCCGAGTCGCCGCTACATGTGGCTGCTGTCCCGCACACCGACCGTCAATAGCGTCGTGCGCGAGGAGCTGCTGAGCAAGGCGCGCCAGCAGGGCTACGACACGACACGACTGATCTGGCGCGCGTCGGATCGGCAGATGGCCAAGACTTCGAATTAACTGCCTCCGAACAGCCAATGTGGGAGCGGGCTTGCTCGCGAAGATGGACTTGCAATCAACATCTCTGTTGAATGTGAAGGCCTCTTCGCGAGCAAGCCCGCTCCCACATTTTTATTCGCGTCAGTCTAGAAGTTCGCGCAATACCTGGGTAAACGCCCGGGCGCTTTCCTCTTCGCCGGCATGACGCCCATCACGCACAACCCACCGTCCACCGACCATCACATCCCGCACCTGACGATCGCCGCCGGCAAACAACCAGCGATTGAGAATCCCGTCGCCATTGGCCGTGGCCAGGTACGGATCGTTGTCATCGAGCACCAGCCAGTCGGCGCGCTTGCCGATGTCGAGGGCGCCGACCGGTTGCCCCAGGGCCTGGGCGCCGCCTTCCAATGCCGCGTCGAACAAGGTGCGGCCGACCATCGGCTGATCCGACCGATACAAGCGGTTACGCCGTTGGTCACGCAGTCGCTGGCCATATTCCAGCCAGCGCAGTTCTTCGACCACGCTCAAGGACACATGGCTGTCGGAACCGATACCCAGGCGCCCGCCCTGGGCGAGGAAATCCACGGCCGGGAAAATGCCGTCCCCCAGGTTGGCTTCGGTGGTCAGGCACAGGCCGGCAATCGCCCGGCTCTTGGCCATGAGGCTGACTTCCTGGGCGTTGGCATGGGTGGCATGCACCAGGCACCAGCGCTGGTCGACTTCGGTGTTTTCGTACAGCCATTGCAGCGGGCGGGCGCCGCTCCAGCTCAGGCAATCATCGACCTCCTTCTGCTGCTCGGCGATGTGGATGTGCACCGGGCAATCACGGTCGCTGGCGGCCAGCACGTCCTGGATCTGCCCCGGTGTCACGGCGCGCAGCGAGTGGAAACACAAGCCCAGGGCCTGGGACGGTTGCCCGGCCAGGATCGGTTGCAAGCGTGACTGAAGCTTCAGGTAGTTTTCGGTGCTGTTGATGAACCGGCGCTGCCCGTCATTGGGCGCCTGGCCGCCAAAACCGGAATGGCTGTAGAGCACCGGCAGCAGCGTCAGGCCGATGCCGGCGGCGCTGGCGGCGTGGCTGATGCGCAGGGCCAGCTCCGCCGGGTCGGCGTAGGGCGCGCCGTCGGTGTCATGGTGCACGTAATGGAATTCGGCGACCGAGGTGTAGCCGGCCTTGAGCATTTCGATGTACAGCTGGCGGGCGATGATGCCGAGTTGATCCGGGCTGATTTTTCCGACGAGGCGGTACATCAAGTCGCGCCAGGTCCAGAAACTGTCGTTGGGATTGCCCGCCACTTCCGCCAGCCCGGCCATCGCCCGTTGAAAGGCATGGGAGTGCAGGTTCGGCATGCCCGGCAACAGCGCACCGCCCAGCCGTTCGGCGCCGTCTGCGTGGGAACCGGCCTGGATATGGGTCAGGACGCCCTGGGCATCGACCTCAAGACGTACATCATGGGCCCATCCACTAGGCAGCAGCGCGCGTTCGGCAAAGAAGGCGGACATGGTTCAACCTCATCGTGCGTAATTTGTATATACATATACAGACGTTTGCCTGGCCGGTAAACTCCGGCAAGCTAGCAACCTTATTCGCAGAACAGGGAACCGCCGTGCCGACTCCGCCTGCCAAACCGCCGCTGGCCGCACACATGGGTGACAGTCCGGCGCCCTTGTACGCCCGCGTCAAACAGATGATCACCCAGCAGATCGACAGTGGAAACTGGCCGCCGCATTATCGCGTGCCATCGGAAAGCGAGCTGGTCAGCCAGTTGGGCTTCAGTCGCATGACCATCAACCGTGCCCTGCGGGAAATGACCGCCGACGGCCTGTTGGTGCGCATGCAGGGGGTCGGTACGTTCGTGGCCGAGCCCAAGAGCCAATCCGCGTTGTTTGAAGTGCATAACATCGCCGACGAAATCGCCTCCCGTGGTCATCGCCACACCTGCAAGGTCATCACCCTGGAAGAAGAGGCGGCCGGTTCCGAGCGAGCCCTGGCCCTGGACATGCGTGAAGGCCAGAAGGTGTTCCATTCGCTGATCGTGCATTTCGAGAACGACATCCCTGTGCAAATCGAGGACCGTTTCGTCAACGCACTGGTGGCGCCGGACTACCTCAAGCAGGACTTCACCTTGCAGACGCCCTACGCCTATCTGAACCAGGTCGCGCCGCTGACCGAGGGTGAGCATGTGGTCGAGGCGATCCTGGCCGAGCCGAGCGAGTGCAAACTGCTGCAGATCGAGCGAGGCGAGCCGTGCCTGTTGATCCGCCGCCGCACCTGGTCCGGGCGCCAGCCGGTGACCGCCGCGCGCCTGATCCATCCGGGTTCCCGTCACAGTCTGGAAGGGCGCTTTCATAAATGAGCCAGTTGAAGGTTTTACGCGCTGCCGATTACCCACGCATGCCGTGGAAAAACGGTGGCGGCAGCACCGAGGAAATCACTCGCGATGCCGGCACTGGCCTGGAAGGTTTCGGTTGGCGTCTGTCGATTGCCGATATCGGTGAGTCGGGTGGTTTTTCCACATTTGCCGGTTACGAGCGGATCATCAGCGTCTTGCAGGGGGGCGGCATGACGCTGAACGTCGATGGCCAGGCCACGCGACCTTTGCATCCGCTGGACCCCTTTGCCTTCAGCGGCGAGAGCCATGTGCATTGCACCTTGCTGGGCGGCCCCATTCGGGATTTCAACCTGATCTATGCACCGCAGCGTTACCGCGCGCGATTGCAGTGGGTGGGGGGGCAGCAACGATTCTTCAGCGAAGCGGGGACGTTGCTGGTGTTCAGCGCAGCCCCGGGATTGACCATCAAGATTGGTGAGTCCGCCGTTGGACTGGGCCTCTACGACTGCTTGCAGTTGAGCGGTAACACCGGGCTGCTGGACATCACCAGCCACGGCCAATGCTGTGTGATCGAACTGACGGCTCGCTGATTTCGCTTTATACCTCCGTGGCGAGGGAGCTTGCTCCCGCTCGGGTGCGCAGCGCCCGTTGTTTCTTGGGGCCGCTGCGCAGCCCAGCGGGAGCAAGCTCCCTCGCCACAAAAGCCACCTCACCGTTTCCTTCTGTGCGCACCAATTTGTTACCGAATGCCCCAGCGTGGCGCAGCCCCGTACTTTCGTAACCTGCCTGTCTTCTTCATAAATCCCTCCTTCAGAAATTTCATCTGGCTCTCAAACCGCTCAATCACGGGCCTTTCAGCCAATTCTCAAGTCACCTTGCAAGCGTGTGCTCAACAAGTTGGCCGCTTGATTGCATATGCTTGTACATACAAGTAAAGACGTATGCGTATGAGTCGCCGATATTCAACGCAACGTTCGTAGAAATCGCTGCCCACTGCCCGGGCTGGTCTGGATTGATCGCTGAGGAGTTTTTGCTGTGACCGACGCTACCCGCAAACCCGAAAAATACCGTGACGTTGAAATCCGCGCCCCTCGCGGTAACACGCTGACCGCCAAGAGCTGGCTGACTGAAGCGCCGCTGCGCATGCTGATGAACAACCTCGACCCGGAAGTGGCCGAGAACCCCAAGGAACTGGTGGTATACGGTGGCATCGGCCGCGCGGCGCGCAATTGGGAGTGCTACGACAAGATCGTCGAAAGCCTGACCAACCTGAACGACGACGAAACCCTGCTGGTGCAATCCGGCAAGCCGGTGGGCGTGTTCAAGACCCACAGCAACGCCCCTCGCGTCCTGATCGCCAACTCCAACCTGGTGCCGCACTGGGCCAGTTGGGAGCACTTCAACGAACTCGACGCCAAGGGCCTGGCCATGTACGGCCAGATGACTGCTGGCAGCTGGATCTACATCGGCAGCCAGGGCATCGTCCAGGGTACGTATGAAACCTTCGTCGAGGCCGGTCGCCAGCACTACGACTCCAACCTCAAGGGCCGTTGGGTCCTGACCGCCGGCCTGGGAGGCATGGGCGGTGCACAACCCCTGGCCGCGACCCTGGCCGGTGCGTGCTCGCTGAACATCGAGTGCCAGCAGGTCAGTATCGATTTCCGCCTGAAAACCCGCTACGTCGACGAGCAGGCCAAAGACCTCGACGACGCCCTGGCGCGCATCGAGAAATACACTGCCGAAGGCAAGGCGATTTCCATCGCACTGTGTGGGAACGCTGCCGAAATCCTGCCGGAAATGGTCCGCCGTGGTGTGCGCCCGGACATGGTCACCGACCAGACCAGCGCCCATGATCCCCTCAACGGCTACCTGCCGGCCGGTTGGACCTGGGACGAATACCGTGCCCGCGCCAAGACCGAGCCCGCTGCCGTGGTGAAGGCCGCCAAGCAATCGATGGCTGTCCACGTCAAAGCCATGCTCGCCTTCCAGAAAATGGGCGTGCCGACCTTCGACTACGGCAACAACATTCGCCAGATGGCCCAGGAAGAGGGCGTCGAAAATGCCTTCGACTTCCCTGGTTTCGTTCCGGCGTATATCCGCCCGCTGTTCTGCCGTGGCGTCGGCCCGTTCCGTTGGGCTGCGCTGTCCGGCGACCCCCAGGACATCTACAAGACCGACGCCAAGGTCAAGGAACTGATCCCCGACGACGCTCACCTGCACAACTGGCTGGACATGGCCCGCGAGCGCATCAGCTTCCAGGGCTTGCCGGCACGTATCTGCTGGGTCGGCCTGGGCCAGCGCGCCAAGTTGGGCCTGGCCTTCAACGAGATGGTGCGCAGCGGCGAATTGTCGGCGCCGATCGTCATCGGTCGCGACCACCTGGACTCCGGTTCCGTGGCCAGCCCGAACCGTGAAACCGAATCCATGCAGGACGGTTCCGACGCCGTTTCCGACTGGCCGCTGCTCAATGCCTTGCTCAACACCGCCAGCGGCGCGACCTGGGTATCGCTGCACCACGGTGGCGGCGTCGGCATGGGCTTCTCCCAGCATTCGGGCATGGTGATCGTCTGCGACGGTACCGACGAAGCGGCCGAACGTATCGCTCGCGTACTGCACAACGACCCGGGCACCGGGGTGATGCGCCATGCCGATGCCGGTTACCAGATCGCCATCGATTGTGCCAAGGAACAGGGGCTGAACTTGCCGATGATCACCGGCAAATAACCCCGGCCCTTGTGGGAGCGAGCTTGCTCGCGATGGCGTCATCAGATTCGACACAGGCATCGGCTGATACACCGCTATCGCGAGCAAGCTCGCTCCCACAGGGAAGCAGCGGCGCAAATGAATTCCAGAACAATCCACAGAGGTTGAACCATGGCTGTCACCAGCACACGCGCAAGCAGCAAACCGTTGATCGAGAAGCGCTCGATCGACTACATCCCGGAAGCGGAGAGACACGGTCGGCTGTTGAGCCAGTTCACCCTCTGGATGGGGGCCAACCTGCAAATCACTGCCATCGTCACCGGAGCATTGGCGGTGGTGCTGGGCGGTGATGTGTTCTGGTCGTTGATCGGCTTGCTGATCGGCCAAGTGCTCGGCGGTGGCGTCATGGCCTTGCATGCCGCGCAAGGGCCCAAGCTTGGCCTGCCGCAGATGATCTCCAGCCGGGTGCAGTTCGGTGTGTATGGCGCGGCCATCCCGATCGTGCTGGTGTGCCTGATGTACCTGGGTTTCACCGCGACGGGCACCGTGCTTTCCGGCCAGGCGCTGGGGCAACTGTTCAGCGTCAGTGACAGTGCCGGTATCCTCATGTTCGCCAGCGTCATCGTGTTGGTCACGGTGCTTGGGTATCGGGTGATTCACTTCATTGGCCGCGTCGCCAGCATCATTGGCGTGATTGCCTTCGTTTACCTGTTCGCTCGCCTGATCAGCCAGACGGACATTGGCGCACTCCTGCAAATCCGCCATTTCAGCTGGAGCAGTTTCCTGCTGGCGGTGTCGCTCGCGGCCTCCTGGCAGATCGCCTTCGGCCCCTATGTGGCTGACTATTCGCGTTATCTGCCGAGCAAGACGTCTTCGGTGAAAACCTTTTTCGCCGCAGGCGCCGGTTCGGTCATCGGCGCGCAGGTGGCGATGATCCTCGGCGTGTTTGCCGCCGCCTCGGCCAATGGGCAGTTCGCCGGTCACGAAGTGGCCTACATCGTGGGCTTGGGCGGTACCGGCGCCACCGCTGCGCTGCTGTACTTCAGCATCGCGTTCGGCAAGGTCACCATCTCTACGCTGAACTCCTACGGCAGCTTCATGTGCATTGCCACCATCATCAGCGGTTTCCGGGGTCACCTGAACGTCACGCGCTTGCAGCGTCTGGTCTTCGTGCTGGCCATCGTCGGCGCTGCGACCCTGATCGCGCTGCTCGGCCAGCACTCGTTCCTCGGTGCGTTCAAGTCTTTCATCCTGTTCTTGCTGGCGTTTTTTACGCCTTGGAGCGCGATCAACCTGGTGGACTACTACTGCATCACGCGCGAGCGCTATGACGTGCCGGCACTGGCCGATCCGAACGGCCGCTACGGTCGTTGGAACGCCTTGGGTATCAGCGTCTATGTCTTCGGTGTACTGGTTCAACTGCCGTTCATCGCCACCAAGTTCTATACCGGTCCGCTGGTGGGAGCCATGGGCGGCGTGGATATCTCCTGGATCATCGGCCTGGTGGTCCCGGCGGTGCTGTATTACGTCCTCGCCAGGAAGTGGCACAGCGCAGTACCCGATCAATTGATCCTGCCGCTCGAGCAGGACGCGGTTGACGCACAACCGAGCAGGGCGGGCCGCATTCAAGCGGTCTGATGGGACGTTGACAGGGCTGGATGCCTCTTGACTGCCGTAAGCCAATCCAACTGATTAGGAGCGTCACATAATGAAGTCGAACAAGACCCTGCTGACCACATTGCTTTCCTTGGGCCTGTTGGCCAGCGCTGGCGCCACGCAAGCAGCGGGTTGGTGTGAGTCGGGCAAACCGGTGAAGTTCGCCGGCCTGAACTGGGAAAGCGCCATGCTGCTGACCGACGTCCTGCAAGTGGTGTTGGAAAAAGGCTATGACTGCAAGACCGACAGCCTGCCGGGCAACTCCATCACCATGGAAAACGCCCTGAGCAGCAACGACATCCAGGTGTTCGCCGAAGAGTGGGTCGGCCGCAGCGAGGTGTGGAACAAGGCCGAGAAAGCCGGCAAGGTGGTGGGCGTCGGCGCGCCGGTGGTGGGCGCCATCGAAGGCTGGTATGTGCCGCGCTACGTGGTTGAAGGCGACGCCAAGCGCAAGCTCGAAGCCAAGGCCCCGGGCCTGAAGAACATTGCCGACCTGGGCCAGTACGCCGCCGTGTTCAAGGACCCGGAAGAACCGTCCAAGGGCCGTTTCTATAACTGCCCGGCCGGGTGGACCTGTGAGCTGGACAACAGCGAAATGCTGAAAAGCTACGGCTTGGAAAAAACCTACACCAACTTCCGTCCAGGCACCGGCCCGGCGCTGGATGCGGCGGTGCTGTCGAGCTACAAGCGTGGGGAGCCGATCCTGTTCTACTACTGGTCGCCTACGCCGCTGATGGGCCAGGTGGACCTGGTGAAACTGGAAGAAAAACCCGGCGTGGATAAAAGCGTGAGCATCAAGGTCGGCCTGTCCAAGACCTTCCACGACGAAGCCCCGGAGCTGGTGGCGGTGCTGGAAAAGGTCAACCTGCCGATCGATATCCTGAACCAGAACCTCGGGCGCATGGCCAAAGATCGGATCGAGTCGCCGAAACTGGCGAAGATCTTCCTGAAGGAACATCCTGAAGTCTGGCACGCCTGGGTCAGTGCAGACGCTGCCAAGAAAATCGACGCGGCTCTGTAGGTCGAATCTTTCCCGGCCAACCGTGGGGCTGGCCGGGACGTTCACCGCATCCACTTGATCGAGAGTCTCTTATGTTTCCCGAAAGCTTTACCTTCTCCATCGCCGATTGGGTCAACGGTTGGGTCGACTCCCTGGTGACCAATTATGGCGATGTGTTCCGGCACATCTCCGACACCCTGCTGTGGGCCATCGTCAACCTCGAAGGCCTGTTGCGCATGGCGCCCTGGTGGCTGATGCTGGCCATCGTCGGCGGCATTGCCTGGCACGCCACCCGCAAGGTCGTGGCCACGGCAGTCATCGTCGGCCTGTTGTTCCTGGTGGGTGCGGTAGGCCTGTGGGACAAGCTGATGCAGACCCTCGCCCTGATGCTGGTGGCGACGCTGATCTCGGTGTTGATCGGCATTCCCCTGGGCATTCTCTCGGCACGCAGCAACCGCCTGCGTTCGGTGCTGATGCCATTGCTGGACATCATGCAGACCATGCCGAGCTTCGTGTACCTGATTCCGGTGTTGATGCTGTTCGGCCTGGGCAAGGTCCCGGCGATTTTCGCCACGGTGATCTATGCCGCGCCGCCATTGATCCGCCTGACCGACCTGGGCATCCGCCAGGTGGACGGCGAAGTGATGGAAGCCATCAACGCCTTCGGCGCCAACCGCTGGCAGCAGCTGTTCGGCGTACAACTGCCCCTGGCCCTGCCGAGCATCATGGCCGGGATCAACCAGACCACCATGATGGCTCTGTCGATGGTGGTCATCGCCTCGATGATCGGTGCCCGTGGCCTGGGCGAAGACGTGCTGGTGGGCATCCAGACCCTCAACGTCGGCCGTGGCCTGGAAGCCGGGTTGGCCATCGTGATTCTCGCCGTGGTCATCGACCGCATTACCCAGGCCTATGGTCGTCCTCGGCATGAGGTGAGCAAATGAGCAACGCAGCCATCAGCAAGATCGAAGTCAAGAACGTCTTCAAGATTTTCGGCAGTCGCTCCAAGGAAGCCCTGGCGCTGATCCACCAGAACAAGACCAAGGACCAGGTGTTGGCCGAGACCGGTTGCGTGGTCGGCGTGAACGACTTGTCGCTGAGCATTGGCACCGGCGAGATCTTCGTGATCATGGGCCTGTCCGGTTCTGGCAAGTCCACCCTGGTGCGCCATTTCAACCGGCTGATCGACCCCACCAGCGGCGCGATTCTGGTGGACGGCGAAGACATCCTGAAACTGGACATGGACGCCCTGCGCGAATTTCGCCGGCACAAGATCAGCATGGTGTTCCAGAGCTTCGGCCTGCTGCCCCACAAGAGCGTGCTGGACAACGTCGCCTATGGCTTGAAAGTGCGCGGCGAGAGCAAGCAGGTGTGCGCCGAGCGGGCGCT
This sequence comes from Pseudomonas sp. NFACC56-3, assembly GCF_900100025.1. Taxonomy (NCBI): domain Bacteria; kingdom Pseudomonadati; phylum Pseudomonadota; class Gammaproteobacteria; order Pseudomonadales; family Pseudomonadaceae; genus Pseudomonas; species Pseudomonas sp. NFACC56-3. The sequence continues at coordinate 12,445 of NZ_FMTK01000008.1, forward strand.
GCACTGGATCGACACCGTGGGCCTGAAGGGCTACGAGAACAAATACCCGCACCAGCTCTCCGGTGGCATGCGCCAGCGCGTTGGCCTGGCCCGGGCCTTGGCGGCGGACACCGACATCATCCTGATGGACGAAGCCTTCAGCGCCCTCGACCCGCTGATCCGCGCGGAAATGCAGGACCAGTTGCTGGAGCTGCAGAAGACCCTGCACAAGACCATCGTTTTCATCACCCACGACCTCGACGAGGCCGTGCGCATCGGCAACCGCATTGCGATCCTCAAGGACGGCAAGCTGATCCAGGTCGGCACGCCCAGGGAGATCCTGCATTCGCCGGCGGATGAGTATGTCGATCGGTTTGTGCAGCGGCGAACGGCGGTGGTGTAAGGCTGTGGTGGCCTGTGTGTGCTTTGTGGCGAGGGAGCTTGCTCCCGCTTGGGCGCGCAGCGGCCGCTTTTTTGGGCCTGCTGCGCAGTCCAGCGGGAGCAAGCTCCCTCGCCACAAGGACGGCCCACTTTGGAATGCGTACCCTGTGGGAGCGAGCTTGCTCGCGATAGGGCCGGCCCAGCTGCATCAATATTCAAGTTGTACAGACGAGGTTGAGGATGTCCCAGGCTGAAAAAATCGTAATCACCGGCGCTCCGTTGCGCTGGCAGGACGTCGTCGCCGTCGCCCGCTTCGGTGCCGAGCTCGAGCTGTCGGCCCAGACCTGGGCGCGTATCGACAATGCCCAGGCCATCGTCCAGCGCATCGTCGAAAGTGGCGAGCGCGCCTACGGCGTCAATACCGGCCTGGGGGCCTTGTGCAATGTCTCGCTCAAGGACGAACAACTCAGCCAACTGTCACGCAACACCCTGCTCAGCCATGCCTGTGGCGTCGGCGCGCCGCTGACGGATGAACAGACTCGGGCGATCCTCTGCGCCGCCATCCTCAACTACAGTCAGGGCAAATCCGGCATCCATCGCCGGGTGGTCGAGGCGTTGCTCGCACTGCTCAATCGCGGCATCACGCCGCAAGTACCGTCCCAGGGTTCAGTGGGCTACCTGACCCACATGGCCCACATCGGCATCGCGCTGCTGGGCGTTGGTCAGGTCAGCTATCGCGGACAAATAGTCCCGGCGCAACAGGCCTTGGCCGCCGAGGGTTTGCATCCGGTGCAACTGGGGGCCAAGGACGGTTTGTGCCTGGTCAACGGCACGCCGTGCATGACTGGCCTCAGTTGCCTGGCCCTGGCCGATGCGACGCGGCTGGTGCAATGGGCCGATGTGATCGGCGCCATGAGCTTCGAGGCCCAGCGCGGCCAGATAGCCGCGTTCGATGCCGAGATCATCGCCCTCAAGCCGCACCCGGGCATGCAACAGGTCGGGAGCAATTTGCGGGCCTTGCTCGACGGCAGCGAGGTCATCGCCTCGAGCCTGGGCATTCGCACCCAGGATGCCTTGAGCATTCGCTCGATCCCCCAGGTGCACGGCGCGGCTCGCGATCAGTTGGCCCATGCCCGGCAACAGATCGAAACCGAACTCAACGCGGTCACCGATAACCCGCTGTTGCTGGGTACGCCGGAAAACTTCCGGGTCATGTCCCAGGCCAACCCCCACGGCCAATCGGTGGCCTTGGCGGCGGACTTGCTGGCGATTGCCATGGCCGAAATCGGCTCCATCGCCGAGCGTCGCCTCGACCGCCTGATCAACCCCCACGTCAGTGGCCTGCCAGCGTTCCTGGTGGCCAATCCCGGTGTGAACTCGGGGATGATGATCGTGCAATACGTCGCCGCGTCGCTGTGCGCGGAGAACAAGCAACTGGCGCAACCGGCGGTGCTGGACAATTTCGTCACCTCCGGTTTGCAGGAAGACCACCTGAGCATGGGTACCAACGCCGCCCTGAAGCTGCACCGGGCGCTGGAAAACTGCACGCAGATCCTCGCCATCGAGTACCTGCTGGCAGCCCAGGCTTTTGAGTTTCTCAAGGCCCAGCGTTTCGGCGCCGGCACCGACATCGCCTGGAAACTGCTGCGCGAGCGCGTTCCGGCCTACGACCAGGACCGCTGGCTGGCGCCGGACATCGCCAGTGCCGCCGGGTTGCTCAAGGATCCCTTTGTGCTGCACAACGCTTTACCTGATTTGAATTGATCGAAAAACGCCAGCGTGCCAAGACACCCATTGCCCACAAGGCATCGCCCAAAGCGAAGGTGACGGACAACGGAACATTCCGGAGCGACTGGCGGGTGAAAAAACAAAACTCTCAAAAGGAGCAATACATGACTGCCTTAAACCTGATTCCCGGTCAATTGAGCCTGGCTCAATTGCGTGACATCTATCAGCAACCGGTGACCTTGAGCCTCGACGCCAGCGCGTCGGCGCAGATCGAGGCCAGCGTCGCCTGCGTCGAGCAGATCCTGGCCGAGAACCGCACCGCCTACGGCATCAACACCGGTTTTGGCCTGCTGGCCTCGACTCGCATCGCCAGCGAGGACCTGGAAAACTTGCAGCGCTCCCTGGTGCTGTCCCATGCCGCCGGCGTGGGCGAGCCGATCAGCGATGCGTTGGTGCGCTTGGTCATGGTGCTCAAGGTCAACAGCCTGAGCCGGGGTTTTTCCGGCATCCGTCGGCAGGTGATCGATGCGCTGATTGCGCTGATCAATGCCGAGGTCTACCCGCACATTCCGCTCAAGGGGTCGGTCGGTGCGTCCGGTGACCTGGCGCCGCTGGCCCACATGTCCCTGGTGCTGCTGGGTGAGGGCAAGGCCCGCTACAAGGGCGAATGGCTGCCGGCCGTCGAGGCGCTGAAAGTCGCCGGTCTCGCGCCGCTGACCCTGGCCGCCAAGGAAGGCCTGGCGCTGCTCAACGGCACCCAGGTCTCCACTGCGTTTGCCCTGCGTGGCCTGTTCGAAGGCGAAGACCTGTTTGCCGGTGCCCTGGCCCTGGGCAGCCTGACGGTGGAAGCGGTACTCGGTTCGCGCTCGCCGTTCGACGCGCGCATCCATGCGGCTCGCGGCCAGAAAGGCCAGATCGATGCTGCCGCCGCTTACCGTGACCTGCTGGGCGAGCGCAGCGAAGTCTCCGACTCGCACCAGAACTGCGACAAGGTCCAGGACCCGTACTCCCTGCGTTGCCAACCGCAAGTGATGGGCGCCTGCCTGACCCAGTTCCGCCAGGCCGCCGAAGTGCTGGTGATCGAAGCGAACGCCGTGTCGGATAACCCGCTGGTGTTCGCTGCCGAGGGTGACGTGATTTCCGGGGGCAACTTCCACGCCGAACCGGTGGCGATGGCCGCCGACAACATGGCCTTGGCGATTGCCGAAATCGGCTCCCTGAGCGAACGGCGGATTTCGTTGATGATGGACAAGCACATGTCGCAGTTGCCGCCGTTCCTGGTAGCCAATGGCGGGGTGAACTCCGGCTTCATGATCGCCCAGGTCACCGCGGCGGCCCTGGCCAGTGAAAACAAGGCGCTGTCCCACCCCCATTCGGTGGACAGCCTGCCGACCTCGGCCAACCAGGAAGATCACGTCTCCATGGCCCCGGCCGCCGGCAAGCGCCTGTGGGAAATGGCCGAGAACACCCGTGGGATTCTGGCGGTGGAATGGCTCGCGGCATGCCAGGGGTTGGACCTGCGCGGCGGTTTGAAGACTTCTTCCAAACTGGAGCGGGCCCGTGGTCTGTTGCGTGCACAAGTGCCGTTTTATGAAAAGGATCGCTTCTTTGCGCCGGACATCAATGCCGCCAGTGAGTTGCTGGCGAGTCGGTGCCTGAACGAATTGGTCACGGCGCAGTTGTTGCCGAGCCTGTAAGGGCCTCATCGCGAGCAAGCTCGCTCCCACAGGGGTTTTGAGTGCATCGGAAATCCTTGTGGGAGCGAGCTTGCTCGCGATTCGATTTTGAACGCGACGAGGAAACCGGGATGAAAACCCTCTGGCAAAACTGCCACGCCGCCACCATGGCCCAGGGCGTCTACTCGATCATCGAAGACGCCGCCATCGTCACCCAGGGCGAGCACATTCAATGGATCGGCCCGCGTGCCGAATTGCCAACGGGGGACTACCCGGCGGTCACCGACCTCAAGGGCGCCTGGGTCACGCCGGGGTTGATCGACTGCCACACCCACACGGTATTTGGTGGCAACCGCAGCGGTGAGTTCGAACAGCGCCTGCAAGGCGTCAGCTACGCCGAAATCGCGGCGGCTGGCGGAGGCATCGCCAGTACCGTGCGTGCCACCCGCGCCGCCAGTGAAGACGAACTGTTCGCCAGCGCCGCCAGACGCCTGAAAAGCCTGATGCGCGACGGCGTGACCACGGTGGAAATCAAGTCCGGCTACGGCCTGGACCTGGCCAGTGAACGCAAGATCCTGCGGGTCATCCGTCGCCTCGGTGACGCATTGCCGGTCAGCGTGCGCAGTACGTGCCTGGCGGCCCACGCCTTGCCGCCGGAGTACAAGGATCGCGCCGATGACTACATCGAACACATCTGCACCGAGATGCTGCCGGCCCTGGCGGCCGAGGGGCTGGTGGACGCGGTGGATGCCTTTTGCGAATACCTGGCGTTTTCCCCGGCGCAGGTCGAGCGGGTGTTTATCACCGCGCAACAATTAGGGTTGCCGGTGAAGCTGCACGCCGAACAATTGTCGTCTCTGCACGGTTCCAGCCTGGCGGCGCGTTACCAGGCGCTGTCGGCCGATCACCTGGAGTTCATGACCGAGGACGACGCCAAGGCCATGGCCGCTTCCGGCACCGTGGCGGTGTTGTTACCGGGGGCGTTTTATTTCCTGCGGGAAACCCAACTGCCGCCCATGGATGCCCTGCGCAAGCACGGGGTGAAAATCGCCGTGGCCAGCGACCTCAACCCCGGCACCTCGCCGGCGCTGTCGCTGCGCTTGATGTTGAACATGGCCTGCACCTGTTTCCGCATGACCCCGGAAGAAGCCCTGGCAGGGGCGACGATTCATGCGGCCCAGGCCTTGGGCATGGCCGCCACCCACGGTTCGCTGGAAGTCGGCAAGGTCGCGGATTTTGTCGCCTGGCACATCGACCGCCCGGCCGACCTGGCGTACTGGCTCGGTGGCGATCTGGAAAAACGCGTCGTGCGTCACGGCGTTGAAATCGATTGAGGAGAATGTTGTGGAGAAGGTCCTGAATTTCAAGCAAGGGCGCGTGCCGCTGTTGGTCAGCATGCCCCACGCCGGCCTGCGCCTGACCCCGGCGGTGAAGGCCGGGTTGATTCCCGAAGCCCAGAGCCTGCCGGACACCGACTGGCACATTCCCAAGCTCTATGAGTTCGCCAATGAGCTGGGCGCCAGCATCCTGGCCGCCGAGTATTCACGGTTCGTCGTCGACCTGAATCGCCCCTCCGATGACAAACCGATGTACGTCGGCGCCACCACCGGTTTGTACCCGGCGACGCTGTTCGATGGCGTGCCGTTATTTCGCGAAGGGCTGGAACCGTCGGCCGAGGAACGGGCGACGTATCTGCAGCAGGTCTGGATGCCGTACCACCAAGCGCTGCGGCAGGAACTGGTGCGGCTCAAGGCCGAGTTCGGCTACGCCTTGCTGTTCGACGCCCACTCGATCCGTTCGGTGATCCCGCACCTGTTCGACGGCAAGCTGCCGGACTTCAACCTCGGTACGTTCAACGGTGCCAGTTGCGACCCGACCCTGGCCAGCCAGCTCGAAGCCATCTGCGCCCGCCACGGCCAGTTCACCCATGTGCTCAACGGGCGTTTCAAGGGCGGACACATCACGCGGCACTACGGCAACCCGGCCGAAGACATCCACGCGGTGCAACTGGAACTGTGCCAGAGCACCTACATGGAAGAATTCGAACCGTTCAACTACCGCCCGGATCTGGCGGCGCCGACCCAGGTGGTGCTCAAGGAGTTGCTGGAAGGTTTCCTGGCGTGGGGACAGCAGGTTTACAAACACTGACCTGTGGCGAGGCCGCTTTTGTGGCGAGGGAGCTTGCTCCCGCTCGAGTGCGTAGCGCTCGTGAAATTTTGCGGGCCGCTGCGCAACCCAGCGGGAGCAAGCTCCCTCGCCACAAAAGCATTTCATGCCTCCCTACCTGTCGCCACCGTGCAAAACCGAGTCGCCACAGTTCATCTTGACCCCCTCGACGCTGCGTAATGTTCCGGTCACGGTGCGCGAAGACACCGCCCTACAATAATCCGCTGCCGCACGAGACCCTCGCGATGAAAAGACTGTTCAAACGCTGTCTGTCGTTCCTCTGCGGTACCGTTCTACTCAGCACCGGGGCGATGGCCGCCGAGCCTGCGTCCTGCCAGACCGTGCGCATGGGCGTGGTCAACTGGACCGATGTGATCGCCACCAGCGGCATGGCCGATGTACTGCTCACCGGCCTGGGCTACGACAGCAAGCAGACCAGTGCCGTGCAACAGATCATCTTCGCCGGCATCCGCGACAAGCGGCTCGACATCTTCCTGGGGTATTGGAAGCCGGCGATGGACAAGAACATCGCCCCGTTCCTGGCGGCCAACCAGGTGAAGGTACTGGACAAACCAAGCCTGGCCGACGCCCAGGCCACATTGGCCGTACCGGATTACGTGGCGGCGGCGGGCCTCAAGACCTTTGCCGACATCGCCCGGTTCAAGGATCAGCTTGGCGGCAAGATCTACGGCATCGAGCCGGGCAGCGGCGCCAACACCACCATCAAGACCATGATCGAGACCAACCACTTCGGCCTCAAGGACTTCAAGCTGATCGAATCCGGTGAAGCAGGCATGCTGGCGGCGGTACAGCGGGCGGTGAACCGCAAGGAGTTCGTGGTCTTCGTCGGCTGGACCCCGCACCCGATGAACATCAACATGAACATCACGTACCTGACCGGCAGCGAGGACGTCTATGGTCCGAACGAAGGCGCCGCGACCGTGTCCACCGTGACCGCGCCGGACTACGCCCAGCGTTGCCCGAATGTGAGCCGGCTGTTGGAAAACCTCACCTTCACCGCTGCCCAGGAGAGTCAGTTGATGGTGCCGATCATGGAGCGCAAGACACCCCAGGACGTTGCCCGCCAGTGGCTGCGCGAGCACCCCGAGGATCTTCAGCGCTGGCTGGCGGGTGTCACGAGCTTCGATGGCAAGGATGGCGTGGCGGCGGTGCAGGCCAGTCTCAAGAACTGAGGCAGTTTTCCGGGCACTGATAACCCCTGTGGCGAGGGAGCTTGCTCCCGCTTGAGTGCGCAGCGCTCACAAGATTCTTGGGGCGGCTGCGCCACCCAGCGGGAGCAAGCTCCCTCGCCACAAAAGCCTCCAAGCCACACCACGGCAAACCAAGATGACTTACCCACTCTCCCAGGCAATGTCAGCCTTCATCGACAAAACCCTGAGCTTCACCAGCGCGGACGACAGCCTCGTCGGTTCGCGCCAGGCCTACAGCCAGATGTGCCGGGCGTTCACTGCGCCTTGCCCGCCGACGCTGGCCATCGAGGATTTCGAACTGGCCGGCGTGGCGGTGCGGGCCTATTACCCGCAATGTGCGGCACCGCTCGCCGGCTGGCCATGCATGCTTTACCTGCACGGTGGCGGCTGGGTCGTGGGGGACCTGGATTCCCATGACTTCATCTGCATGGAGCTGGCCGCTGAGCTGGGCGCGTTGGTGGTGGCGGTGGATTACCGGCTGGCCCCGGAGCATCCGTTTCCGGCCGGTTTCGAAGATTGCCTCGCGGTGTGGCGCCACTTGGCGGACGCCCCGTTTGCCATCGACCCCCGTCGCCGGCTGGTGCTCGGTGACAGCGCCGGCGGCAATCTCGCCGCCGCGTTATGCCTGGCCTTGCGCGATGCCGGGCAACCGTTGCCCCGGGCCCAGGTCTTGATTTATCCGGCGCTCGGTGGCCCCGCGGATCTGCCGTCGCGTCACGAGTGCTTCGATGCCCCGCTCCTGAGCAGTCGCGACCTGGAGCGCTATGAGGCGCTGTACCTGGGTGGCGCTCATCCCTCGCCTTATGCCATGCCGTTACTCGCCGACAACCTGGACGGCTTGCCGCCGGCGCTGGTTGTCGTCGCGCAATGGGATCCACTGCGCGACGACGGCATCCTTTATTGCGAGCGGCTGAACGCCGCAGGGAGGGCCGCCGTGCTGTATGTCGGCAACGGGCTGGTCCACGGTTGCCTGCGTGGCCGGGGCCAGGTGCCGGAGGTCGATCGGATGTATCGCGCGCTGCTGGCGTACCTGGCTGACATGCTTTGACTGCGCAGGGGACATGCTCATTAAGGTCATTCGGGTTTATGATGCCGGACGGCAGACTAAATAGAAGTCCCTACAGGGATGACTCGACCCCTTACGGAGCGCGCAATGCAGACTTTGTACCCGCAGATCAAACCCCATGCCCGGCACGATCTGGCTGTCGATGACACCCATACGCTCTATGTCGATGAAAGCGGTTCCCCAGAAGGGCTGCCAGTGGTGTTCATTCACGGCGGCCCGGGTGCCGGCTGCGATGCGCAGAGCCGTCGCTACTTCGATCCGAACCTGTACCGCATCGTCACCTTCGACCAGCGCGGTTGCGGTCGGTCCACCCCCCACGCCAGCCTGGAAAACAACACCACCTGGGATCTGGTCGAAGACCTGGAGCGTATCCGCAAGCACCTGGGTATCGACAAATGGGTGCTATTCGGCGGTTCCTGGGGTTCGACCCTGGCCCTGGCGTACGCCCAGACCCATCCGGAGCGGGTGCATGGCCTGATCTTGCGTGGGATCTTTCTCTGCCGTCCGCAGGAAATCGAGTGGTTCTATCAGGCTGGCGCCAGTCGCCTGTTTCCCGACTACTGGCAGGACTACATCGCACCAATCCCGCTGGACGAGCGCGACGACCTGCTCAGCGCTTTCCACAAGCGCCTGACCGGCAACGACCAGATCGCCCAGATGCACGCGGCCAAGGCCTGGTCCACCTGGGAAGGTCGTACCGCCACCCTGCGTCCGAACCCGCTGGTGGTCGATCGCTTCTCCGAGCCGCAGCGGGCGCTGTCGATCGCCCGGATCGAATGCCACTACTTCACCAACAACGCTTTCCTCGAACCCAACCAGTTGATTCGCGACATGGGCAAGATCGCCCATCTGCCAGGCGTCATCGTGCACGGCCGCTACGACGTCATCTGCCCATTGGACAATGCCTGGGAGCTGCATCAGAACTGGCCCAACAGCGAACTGCAGGTGATCCGCGACGCCGGCCACGCCGCCTCGGAACCGGGGATTACTGACGCGTTGGTGCGCGCCGCCGCGCAAATGGCCCGGCGCCTGCTCGACTTGCCGCCCGAAGAAGCATGAAGGGGCTGTTGCAACGGGTGCGCGGCGCCCGGGTCGAGGTGGCAGGCGAAATCGTCGGGGCCGTGGACCAGGGCTTGCTGGTGCTGGTGGCCGTCGAGCCAGGGGACACCCGGGCCAGCGCCGACAAACTCCTGCACAAGCTGCTTAACTATCGGGTGTTCAGCGACGCCGAGGGCAAGATGAACCTGTCCTTGGCGGATGTCGGTGGTGGGTTGCTGCTGGTGTCGCAATTCACCTTGGCGGCAGACACCAAGAGCGGTCTGCGCCCGAGTTTTTCCACGGCTGCGCCTCCGGCCCTGGGCGAAGAATTGTTCAACTATTTGTTGAGTCAGGCGAAACAGGTGCATGGCACTGTGGCATCAGGTAGATTCGGCGCCGACATGCAGGTTCATCTGGTCAATGATGGCCCGGTAACCTTCCTGTTACAGTCCTGAAAGCGTTAGAAACATCTTTTCGGTTCTGTTTCGAGGTAAAACGGTGAGTTTTCTCGATAAATACTTTGCTACCCCTGATGCGTTGTCACGCGGGCTACTAGATAATCGCGCGCTACGGGGGATCAGCGTTCGCTGGTCCATTTGACTTAGGTAGAGAGTTGTCCTGGACCGTTTGGGGAATCATTTTGCCCCGTCGGAGTCGGAACAATGCTCGCCAACTTGGCAAGAGTGGTCCGCAGGAGCGGTTTTTCAGCGCCGTTACCGTGCAGATACTTTATCTGGCCGTTGGTTTTTTGATCAGTTTTCGGCGAGGGTTGCTCGTGATTGTTAGTCCCTGTAATGCACCAAAAATGACGGCCAAACGGTTGAGAAGCGCCCTGGTAACGGGCTCGGCCCTGTTGTGCCTGTTCGGCGCGGGCCAACTGTGGGCATTCAGCCTGGATGATGTATCGGCGAAGGCACAAGAATTGGCCGGGCAGAAGTTCGAAGCCCCGCGCAGCAATTTGCCGAACGAATTCCGCGAAATGAAATTCGCCGATTATCAGAAAATTCGTTTCCGCACCGAAAAAGCTGAATGGGCCGACCAGAAGACCCCGTTCCGGCTGTCCTTCTATCACCAGGGCATGCATTTCGACACACCGGTGAAGATCAACGAAATCACCGCGACCACCGTCGACGAGATCAAGTACGACCCGACACGTTTCGATTTCGGCGACGTGAAGTTCGATCCCAAGGCCACCGAACAGCTGGGCTACGCCGGTTTCCGCGTGTTGTACCCGATCAACAAGGCCGACAAGCAAGACGAAATCATGACCATGCTGGGCGCGAGTTATTTCCGCGTCATCGGCAAAGGCCAGGTCTACGGCTTGTCCGCTCGTGGCATGGCCATCGACACCGCGTTGCCATCCGGCGAGGAGTTCCCGCGCTTTCGCGAGTTCTGGATCCAGCGTCCGAAACCGACCGACAAGCACCTGGTGATCTTCGCCCTGCTGGATTCGCCACGGGCCACTGGCGCCTATCGCCTGATCGTGCGTCCGGGCACCGACACTGTTGTGGACGTGAAATCACGGGTGTTCCTGCGTGATCGTGTCAACAAGCTGGGCATCGCCCCGTTGACCAGCATGTTCCTGTTCGGCGCCAACCAGCCGTCCAAGGTGCTTAACTACCGTCGTGAACTCCACGATTCCAGCGGCCTGTCCATCCATGCCGGCAACGGCGAGTGGATCTGGCGTCCGCTGAACAACCCGAAACACTTGGCCGTGAGCAACTTCTCGGTAGAAAACCCGCGTGGTTTCGGCCTGCTGCAACGTGGTCGTGACTTCAGCCATTACGAAGACCTGGATGACCGTTACGAAAAACGTCCAAGCGCCTGGATCGAACCGAAAGGCGATTGGGGCAAAGGGACTGTCGATCTGGTTGAAATCCCGACCGCCGACGAAACCAACGACAATATCGTTGCGTTCTGGAGTCCGGAAAAACTGCCTGAGCCAGGCCAGCCACTGGACTTCGCCTACCGTCTGCACTGGACCCTCGACGAAGCCAACCTGCACTCGCCAGACAGCGCCTGGGTCAAGCAGACCCTGCGTTCGACCGGTGACGTGAAGCAGTCCAACCTGATCCGTCAACCGGACGGAAGTGTGGCTTACCTGGTGGATTTCGAAGGGCCGTCCCTGCAAGCGCTGCCTGAAGAGGCCGAGGTGCGTAGCCAGGTGAGCGTTGGCGACAACGCCGAGATCGTCGAGAACAGCGTGCGCTACAACCCTGAAACCAAGGGCTGGCGCCTGACGCTGCGCATGAAGATCAAGGACCCGAGCAAAGCGACCGAGATGCGTGCCGCATTGGTCAGGCCGCTTGTCCCTGTCGAGCTGCCAGCCACCACGCATTCCGTGACCACGCTGGCCAAGGCCGACAAGGTCGCCAAGCAGCAGAGCGAAAAAGAGCAAGCCAACGAGCAGGCCGGCGAGCCGAAAGAGGCCAAGGCCGTCAAGTCGTCCGCCGCCGCCGCTGCCGAGCCGACCCCAACCCCACAGGAACCGGAGCAGACTGAACAAGTCCTGACCGAGACCTGGAGCTACCAGTTGCCTGCCGATGAGTAATACGTCCGTACAACCAGAATCTCTGAGTGAGTATCTGGCCCATTTGCCGATGACCGACGAGCAGCGCGCCGAGCTGGCGGGCTGCACGTCATTCAGCGAATTGCACAAGCGCCTGGCTTCTTCGACATTCGACGCACCCAACGAGGCGGCGCAAGCCTCGGTGGGCCGTCGCCTGACGCTGAGCACTGCCGAGGAACTCGAGGATGCCGAAATGCTGGCCCTCGATGCCAACGGCCGGGTGTGCTTGAAGGCGACGCCGCCGATTCGCCGCACCAAGGTCGTGCCGGAACCGTGGCGCACCAATATCCTGGTGCGCGGTTGGCGGCGCCTGACCGGGCGTACCAACCCGCCGAAGCCGCCCAAGGATGAGCGCGTGCTGCCTCATGCGCGCTGGCGTACCGTGGGGTCGATCCGCCGCTACATCCTGCTGATCCTGATGCTCGGCCAGACCATCGTTGCCGGTTGGTACATGAAAGGCATCATGCCGTACCAGGGCTGGTCGCTGGTGGATCTGGACGAAGTCTTGCACCAACCGCTGCTGCAGACGGCCACGCAAGTGCTGCCGTATGCGTTGCAGACCAGCATCCTGATTCTGTTCGGGATCCTGTTCTGCTGGGTGTCGGCGGGTTTCTGGACGGCGCTGATGGGCTTTCTCGAATTGCTCACCGGCCATGACAAATACCGCATCTCCGGCGCCAGCGCTGGCAACGAGCCCATTCCCAAGGACGCCCGCACTGCGCTGGTGATGCCGATCTGCAACGAAGACGTGCCGCGGGTATTCGCCGGTTTGCGCGCGACTTTCGAGTCGGTGGCCGCCACCGGCGACCTGGATCGCTTCGACTTCTTCGTGCTCAGCGACAGTAACGAAACCGATATCTGCGTGGCCGAACAGCAGGCCTGGCTGGATGTCTGCCGTGAAACCGGGGGCTTCGGCAAGATCTTCTACCGCCGTCGTCGCCGTCGCGTGAAACGCAAGAGTGGCAACCTCGACGACTTCTGCCGTCGTTGGGGCAGCGACTACAAGTACATGGTCGTGCTCGACGCGGACTCGGTGATGAGCGGCGAATGCCTGACCAGCCTGGTCCGGCTGATGGAAGCCACACCGGACGCCGGCATCATCCAGACCGCGCCGCGGGCCTCGGGCATGGACACGCTGTATGCGCGCATGCAGCAGTTCGCCACCCGGGTGTATGGTCCGTTGTTCACTGCCGGTCTGCACTTCTGGCAGTTGGGCGAATCCCATTATTGGGGGCACAACGCGATCATCCGCATGAAGCCGTTCATCGATCACTGCGCCTTGGCGCCGTTGCCGGGTAAAGGCGCGTTCTCCGGCGCGATCCTGTCCCACGACTTCGTCGAAGCCGCGTTGATGCGTCGTGCCGGCTGGGGCGTGTGGATTGCCTATGACCTGCCGGGCAGCTACGAAGAACTGCCACCAAACCTGCTGGACGAACTCAAGCGTGACCGTCGCTGGTGCCACGGCAACCTGATGAACTTCCGGCTGTTCCTGGTCAAGGGCATGCACCCGGTGCACCGTGCGGTGTTCCTGACCGGCGTGATGTCCTACCTGTCGGCGCCGCTGTGGTTCTTCTTCCTGGTGCTGTCCACCGCGCTGCTGGCGGTGAACACATTGATGGAGCCGCAGTACTTCCTCGAGCCACGCCAGCTTTATCCGTTGTGGCCGCAATGGCATCCGGAGAAGGCCATCGCCCTGTTCTCGACGACCATCGTGCTGCTGTTCCTGCCCAAGCTCTTGAGCATCGTGCTGATATGGGCGAAAGGGGCGAAGGCGTTCGGTGGCAAGTTCAAGGTGACGTTGTCCATGCTGCTGGAGATGCTCTTCTCCATGCTGTTGGCGCCGGTGCGGATGATCTTCCACACCCGCTTTGTGCTCGCCGCATTCCTGGGCTGGGCTGCAACCTGGAACTCGCCCAAGCGTGACGATGACTCCACACCCTGGAGCGAAGCGGTCAAGCGCCACGGTCCGCAGACCTTGTTGGGCTTCTTCTGGGCCCTCCTGGTGATCTGGCTGAACCCGAGCTTCCTGTGGTGGCTGGTGCCGATCGTGGGTTCGCTGATGCTGTCGATCCCGGTGTCGGTGATCTCCAGCCGCGTGGGCCTGGGCTTGAAGTCCCGTGATGAAAGCCTGTTCCTGATCCCTGAGGAATACGCACCGCCGCAGGAGCTGCTGTCGACTGACCAGTACACCCATGAGAACCGTTGGCATGCACTGAACGACGGTTTCATCCGGGCGGTGGTCGATCCACAACAGAACGCCTTGGCGTATGCGCTGGCGACCTCGCGTCACGGCAAGGCCGAGCCGATCGAATGGCTGCGGGTCGAACGCGTTCGTCACGCCCTGAAGGTCGGCCCTGCCGGTCTCAGCAATGCCGAGCGGCTGGCCCTGCTGAGCGACCCGGTGGCCTTGTCTCGCCTGCACGAGCAGGTCTGGAGCGAGGCGCATCCCGAGTGGCTGGCAGCATGGCGTGAGTCGGTCAAGGCCGACCCTCATGCACCGCTGCTACCGCTACAGCCGGTGAGCGTGCAGCCTCAAGTGGCCTGATACGCAAAAAGCCCCGCTTCTGAAAGGAAGCGGGGCTTTTTGTTGGCCTAAGGATTTGTACGTGGGACTTCCGGATTTCGAGTGACTAGCGTTATTGAACAACTGGAGTGACATTGACGTCTGGACTGAGGAAGTCAATGTGAAAGCCGCTGGAACCATCCCCGATAGCCAAGTGGACACCGTTGATGCCCTCATTCATTTGAGAGTTCACCTTGTAATCTATGCAGGCTGCTATTTCCTCGTTGACGCCGATGGCGAATTCGGTGAGTCCGAGTCCTCGAGCCCCGGCAGCTAATTTCAATGTTTCGATATGCTCCTCGTTGTCGGCTTGTAAAGACGTGACCTTGTTTTCCACAACTGTCAGAAATCCTCCCGCCTTGGCTAGCGAGTCTGATAACAGCGCAAGCCTGGCTCGAATGTTCTTGGGTAATTGTGGGTTGGCTTTTCTTAATACTGTTAAGATTCCAGAAATCTTAATTTTTCCGTTCAAACAGAACGGGCAGCGTTCATGAATATTCATATGGGCATAGTGCACTTCGAAAAATTCGGCTGCTGAGTGTATGAAGTTCTCTGAAATATCCTCCTCTATCAAAGCGTAGGGCTCAGCCTGGCGGTTGAGTGTGACCTTTCCGAAAGTGTCTTCGCCTGATAGGAGAAAAGAGTCATAGGAGTTAAGCATGTTTAAAAAGAAACGCTGTCTTTCTAACGCTCTTCTGAAATCGCTGTTAAGCAGTAAGCGTAAACCGTAGTTCGCGCTACTGAAAGACGGATCGAAGACCTGTGCTGCGCAGAAAACGCTCTTCTTGACTGGGGTGGCCTTGGCAATCTCCAACGTGAGCTTGGCCGCGTTGTCGCTGAACGAGAAAATTATGCTATTTCGAGGAAGAGTACTGAGCTCGTGAATGTGCGCAGTGTTTAATCCTTGATGACTGCATTCATCAAGGAATTCTTGGGAGTCTGCAATGACCCAGAATTCTTCCTCTCCAAAAAGTGTGTGGATACTGGTCATGGATGACATGGATTGCTCCTGGGTAGGCGGACGGCATCTACAATGCCGTCCGCTGGTTAGCGGAAGTCAGTCCTCCATGTAGGCCCAAGCCAATGGAGCCCATCCAAAGTTTTCAGGGCCAGAGGTCATGCGACTCAGTTTTTCTGATGTATCTATTTGCTGTTTCATGGTTACCCTCCTTTTTGTTGGGAATCCCTTTGTCGAACAAGGGAGGTTGTATTAATTCAAGTATTTCTAATGTTTGGAATAGGTTTTTTTGAGTTTTTTAGAATGGATTGTGCTGTTTTTTGTTTGTTGGCTGCGAAGAGGTTATTTGTGTGGGAAGTGTCTGTAGCAGTTTTCTGAAATTTAAGTAAATGACCCGCTGGCGTTGTTTGGGTGGTCTAGTGTTGATAGGTTTTATTGCTGTTCGTTTGATGTTTTAAACTAAGGGGTCGGAAATGGCAGGTACAAAAAAATATTTGTCTGATGCAGCTCTCCAGCAGGCGCTGTCCGTAACAGACCTGACGGAAACACATACACCCGTCCACGCGGTTCGGCTGATGGTCGATGAGATTGTCGAGGGATTGATTCGTAACGGCTGGCCTCGGGCACGTATTCAGACTGGCCCGCGTATCGTGTCTGCCGAAGAAAACTATGGGCTACTGGGCTATGACCCGGCAGAGATCACCTTGGGCAGTGAACACACGCGCTGGGTGAGCGAACATTCGCTATTGCGCACGCAAACTACCAGCCAGATTCCCGTCGCCCTTCAACTGGCTGCTCAAGAGCGCAAGACGGGGGAAATGATCCTGCTCGCCGCTCCGGGCATCACATTTCGCCGCGACAGTCGGGATAGGTGGCATTGCGCCGAACCGCATCAAATGGATGTTTGGGTTCTGGGCGATCCAGAACTTTCGGATCGTGAGCATCTGTTGCGTCTGGTCGGCGATATTCTTGGCGCCGCGGTACCCGATAAGCCTTGGGTCTACAGCGACAGCCCGCATCACTACACCGAGGGTGGAATCGAAGTGAATGTATTGAACGACGGCGCCAATGTTGAAGTACTCGAATGCGGCCTCATCGCCACTTCGCTACTGAGGCGATTAAAAATTGATCCTCGGAGCCATGGTGGACTAGCGTTGGGAATGGGCCTGGATCGGTTGACGATGCTACGCAAGGGCATTCCAGATATCCGTTTGTTGCGAGACTCTAACGAACGAGTGCAGGCTCAAATGCAAGATCTGCGGCCATGGAGCGCCGTTTCGCGCTTGCCTTCGATTTCTCGAGATATTTCGGTGGCGGTGTCTCCTGGATTGAGCGAGGAGGTGCTGACGGAGAGGATGCTTCAGGCGGCCGGGGACTGTTCTGGCTGGATCGAGGAAATGCAGATCAAAGGACGTTGGGTTTCATCTGAATTGCCGCCCCAGGCTATTGAGCGGCTTGGCCTTCTGGCCGATCAGGAGAATGTTCTACTGCGCGTCGTACTGCGTGATTGTTCTCGGTCAATAACGACTGCGGAGGCTAATGCTTTGTATGAAAGGATTCAGTCGGCGTTGCACGAAGGCGCTCCGGGGGCAGGATACCGAATGGACTTGACGGTACGTTAATGCACTCGCCAATCGTGCTGGTTCCGTCTCCCAGATAAATCAAAATAGCCCCGCCTCTGAAAGAACGCGGGGCTTTTTGTTGGCGAGTTTTTTATCTGTGGTCCTGAGTTTTGCGGCGATGTTGGTCAGTGCTGCGGGTTGACGTTATCCAACAGTCGATTCGCCAACAAACCACTCAGTTCGATCAGTTGCAGGATGCCGAGGGCAACATGGCGTCGTGAGCCTTTCAGGTCGAACGCAAGGTCGCTGACCATGGCATCGGCTGAGGCCAGGGTTTCGCTGAGGTTGGCCAGCAGGCTTTCGGTGTCGATGCCGTCGACGATGGTGAAGAGCTGGCCTGGCGACGGTTTATTCTCGGATTTGGCCTGTTTGGGGTTCAGGTAGTAATCGAGCGCGCGATCAGAGGCTTCCTGGAGTTTCTTGGGGTCTGTTTCTGGTTCGGGTGGGTTGGGTGTGACCTTGTGCATGGTTGACGCTCCTAGGGTAGTGGAGCCGCCAGATATCGCTGCTAAACGAGAATGGTGGCGACTGTACGCGGGTTAGCAGACCGGGACCCTAGAACCCGGCAGACCCGAAGGTCTCCCACGCACAACCGCCATGGCATAGATGCGCAAGCGTTGAAGCCTGCTCATGCATGTGGAGAGCGTACGTCTAGGATGTCCAGGCTGCTAAACCCGATCGCTGAACTGACAGCGACCCGCAAACGTTAAAGCCCAGGCCCAAGGCGCACAAGCCGGCGGATTCTGGCGTAGTTGTGGGCAATGGCGCAAGGCTCCGTAGCCTTGGGATGACGGATTGTGGGAGTGGGGGTTTTTGTGTGTATATCCGTTATTTGGGTAACGGCTGCTTAGGGTTCCGCCCTTACGGCGGGTCACTTTTGAGAAGCGCAAAAGTAACCAAAACGCTTTATGCCCCACCACTCGGCACCTCGCCTAGGCTCGGTGTGCCCGAACGCAGGCATTGCTCCGTGGGCCCGCCGCGAAGGGCCATCCATGGCCCAGCGCGGCTATCCCGGCATCCATGCCGGGATGCCCACTCCACAATACCTGCGTTCGGCCAGCGTGGTTAACGGGGCGCCGAGATCAACGTCCGACGCGAGGCGGCCTTATAGCCGACCTGATTCTTGATGGGGACCGCGTTCCCCCTGTGGGAGCGGGCTTGCTCGCGAAGACGGCGGCACATTCAGCATTGATGCAAGCAGACCCACCGCCATCGCGAGCAAGCTCGGCTCCCACAGGGCTCGGCGGTGGACACTGATCCTATAAACGACCAAAAAACTGTGTGGGAGCACAGCTTGCTCGCGAGGCGGCCTGATAGCCGACCTGGTTCACCCAGTCGTACTCCGATCCAGTTGTGGGAGCGAGCCTGCTCGCGAAGACGGCGGTACATTCAGCATGGATGCAAGCAGGTCCACCGCCATCGCGAGCAAGCTCGGCTCCCACCGGGCTTGGCGGTGGACACTGATCCTATAAACGACCAAAAACCTGTGTAGGAGCAAAACTTGCTCGCGAGGCGGCCTGATAGCCGACCTGGTTCACCCAGTCGTACTCCGATCCAATTGTGGGAGCGAGCTTGCTCGCGAAGGCGGCACATTCAGCATTGATGCAAGCAGACCTACCGCCATCGCGAGCAAGCTCGGCTCCCACAGGGCTCGGCGGTGGACACTGATCCTGTAAACGACCAAAAACTGTTTGGGAGCCAAGTTGCTCGCGAAGACGGCGGTACATTCAGCATGGATGCAAGCAGACCCACCGCTATCGCGAGCAAGCTCGGCTCCCACAGGGCTCGGCGGTGTGCGTGAATACTGTGTGCCCTGAAGAGCACGGGTATCCCCACGCCAAGTTAAACCCGGAACCGTCCCACCAACGTCTGCAAATGAACCCCCAACCGCGCCAGCTCGGCACTGGAGGCCGCAGTTTCTTCACTGGACGAGGCTGTCTGCTCCGACACATCACGCACATTCAGTACGCTACGGTTGATCTCCTCAGCCACTGCACTCTGTTGCTCGGCCGCGGCCGCGATCTGCTGGTTCATTGATTGGATCGCCGAAACCGTGCGAGTAATGCTCTCCAACGAGCCTCCCGCGCGGCGGGTCAGTTCGACGCTGCTGTCGGTCAGGCTGCGGCTGTTGTCCATGATGGTCGCGACCTGTTCGGTGCCGCTTTGCAGGCCAACAATCAGTTCTGCGATTTCTTCGGTGGACTTCTGGGTGCGCTGGGCCAGGCTGCGGACTTCATCGGCCACCACGGCAAAACCACGCCCGGCTTCGCCGGCGCGGGCCGCTTCGATGGCCGCGTTGAGCGCCAGCAGGTTGGTCTGCTGGGCCACGGACTTGATCACGTCCAGGACGCTGCCGATCTTGTCGCTTTCGCGCTTCAACTCCCCCATGGCGGCGGTGGAATTGCCTACTTCCTTGGCCAGCCGCTCGATCTGGGCAATGGCCTCGCCCACCACTTTGTCACCTTCGCGGGCCTGTTGGTCGGCTGCGACGGCGGCTTCGGAGGCTTCCTCGGCGTTGCGCGCGACTTCTTGCACTGTGGCGGTCATTTCGTGCATGGCGGTGGCGACCTGATCGGTTTCCACTTTCTGGCTGTTGACCCCGGCGCTGGTCTGCTCGGTCACCGCCGAGAGTTGTTCGGCGGCGCTGGAGATCTGG
Source organism: Pseudomonas sp. NFACC56-3 (assembly GCF_900100025.1). Lineage (NCBI taxonomy): Bacteria > Pseudomonadati > Pseudomonadota > Gammaproteobacteria > Pseudomonadales > Pseudomonadaceae > Pseudomonas > Pseudomonas sp. NFACC56-3. The sequence goes on from NZ_FMTK01000008.1 coordinate 32,058, forward strand.
GTCACACCTTCGCTGATGCCACCGATCAATTGTCGCAGGCCCACGGTCATGCTTTGCATGGCGCGTTGCAGTTGGCCCAGTTCGTCGCGACGGTCGGAGGTGAGGTTGTGGGTCAGGTCGCCGGCGGCGACGCGTTCGGCAACTTTCAAGGTCTCGCCGAGCGGGCCGACGATCTGCCGGGTGATGAACAGGGCAGCGATCACACCGAACAGCAGCGCCAGCGTGGCGGCTACGACCAGCAGCGTCTTGGCTTGGGCAACGTCGTGGTCACGCACGGCTGTCTGGGACACGGTCAGTTTCTGGCTGGAATCGATCAGAATCTGGCCCTGCTCAGTCATACGCTGGAGTGCGGCGGCGTTTTCGATTTGTGAATCACGGAACTGGGCGACCGCCGCGCGGTACAGATTGAACGAGTCGCTGGCCTGCTGCAGGTTGGCGGCGTGTTCCTGGGGCAATTCGTCTGGCAGGCGTGCAAGCAGTTTGAGGACGTTGTCGATGGCATCGAGGGCGGGTTGCTGGGCTTCGCTCTTGCCGCTGTAGGTGTAGCCGCGAACCTGGTAGCGGGCCTGCTGGATGGCCTTGCTCAGGGTGACCACGCTGTTGAACGGGGTGACATCGCCGGCTTGCAGCATCAACTTTTCAACTTCGGCGACGCGGGCCACGGCGTTGTCGGCGCTGGCGCCGAGTTTGCTGCGTGCATCTTCGCGGCTGACGGTAGCGCGGGTCATCTGGGCGAAGGCGCTTTTGTATTCGGCGACGGCAGCCAGTTGCTTGTCGATCAGCGCGACGTCGGCCGGCTGTTCGATCAACTCGCGAGCGGTTTTCAGACCGGCCTCGAGCTTGCCAAGCAGATCGTTGACCGCTTGCGGTCCTTTCTCGCCCCGCGTGGTGTTGTAGTCGATGCTGGCCAGGTTCAAGTCTTTGCTCAAGTCGTTGAGACTGGCAATGAACCCCAGTTTATCGCCCCGGCTGATGACATTACTCAGGCCGGACCAGCCGGTGAATGCGATCATCAAGGTGAGGAACAACACCAAGCCGAAGCCTACGCCGAGTTTGCGATTGACGCTTACATTTCCCAGACCCTGGGCAAGCCACCGGAACATGCTGATACTCCCTTGGAGCGTTGAATTGGTTTTATGGGATCTGTATCGGCGGCTTTGGCGGGATCTGTAGAAAATAGGTGCTGGGAGCTCCCTCGCCACAAAGATCATGTCTGTGCGGGGGTTGCCGGCTCAGAACAACCGGGCAAGCAGCGCCGTAACCGCGGTCTCGACCCGCAGGATTCGTTCGCCCAGTTGAACCGGTTGCAGGCCGGCCTTGCCCAGCAGGTCGATCTCGTAGGGAATCCAACCGCCTTCGGGGCCGATGGCCAAGGTCACCGGTTCTGTCAGCGCTCGCGGGCAGGGCGGGTGGCCGCCAGGGTGGCCGACCAGGCCGAGGGTGCCGTTGGCGATGGCCGGCAGGCGGTCCTCGACGAAGGGTTTGAAGCGTTTTTCGATGATGATGTCTGGCAGCACGCTGTCCCGGGCTTGTTCCAGGCCCAGGATCAGTTGCTCGCGGATGGCCTCGGGCTCGAGGAATGGTGTCTGCCAAAAGCTCTTTTCCACGCGATAGCTGTTGACCAGCACCACCCTCGGCACGCCCATGGTGGCGACCGTCTGGAATACTCGCCTGAGCATCTTCGGACGTGGCAGCGCCAGCACCAGGGTCAATGGCAACTTGGCCGGCGGCGGCTGGTCGAGGGTCACTTGCAGTTCGGCCTCGCGAGCTTCCAGGCGCAGCACCTGGGCCGAGCCCATCAACCCACCGATGCGCCCGACCCGCAGGCTGTCACCGACGGCACTGCGATGGACTTCCTGCATATGGGTCAACCGGCGATCGCTCAGGATGACGCGGTCAGGCCCGATGAAGTCGGCCTCTTCGAGCAGCAGCAGGTTCACGCTTGGGTCGCTGGCGGCTGGTCGTTGTGGTCATCGACCGGCTGGTCCTCGGGTTCTTCTTCCCGGCGCTTGCGCACCAGGCTGCCGAACAGGATGCCGATCTCGAACAGCAGCCACATCGGCACCGCCAGCAGGGTCTGGGAGAAAATGTCCGGCGGGGTCAGGATCATGCCGACCACGAAGCAGCCGATGATCACGTAGGGGCGGATTTTCTTCAGGTAGGCCACGTCGACCACGCCGATCCACACCAGCAGCACCACGGCCACAGGGATTTCGAACGCCACGCCGAAGGCGAAGAACAGCGTCATGACGAAATCCAGGTAGCTGCTGATGTCGGTCATCATCTCCACGCCCGCCGGGGTGGCGGCGGCGAAGAACTTGAAGATCAGCGGGAACACCAGGTAATAGGCGAAAGCCATGCCGGTGTAGAACAGCAGGATGCTGGACACCAGCAGCGGCACGGCGATGCGCTTTTCATGCTTGTACAGGCCCGGTGCGATGAAGCCCCAGATCTGATGGAGGATCACCGGGATCGCCAGGAACAGCGAGACCATCATCGTCAGCTTCAATGGCGTCAGGAACGGCGACGACACGTCGGTGGCGATCATTGTCGCGCCTACCGGCAGGTACTGGCGCAGTGGCGTGGAGACGAAGGTGTAGATCTGCTGGGTGAAGGAAAACAGCCCGGCGAAGATGATGAACACCGACGCGACGCAACGCAGCAGGCGGGTGCGCAACTCGGTGAGGTGCGATACCAGCGGCATCGGCTGGTCGTTTTCAGGAATATCGCTCATGGGGCTCGCGGCGGCAAAGTAGGATCGTTAGGCGCAGGGACAGCTGGGGGCGCTGTGTCCGCGACCGTCGGTGTCACTGGCGCCGGTTCAGCCACCGGCGCGCCACCTTCTGGCACTTGGGGAGCCACCGTCGGCTCGGCCTCAGGCTGAACTGGCGTCGGTTCCTGCTGGGTGGGCGTGAAGATTTTCCGCGCCTCCTGCTCCAGGGACAGAATGTGTTCGTTGTGCAGTTGCCGACGGATGTCGTCGGCACCGATTTCACGTTCAACTTCCTGTTTGATCGCATTGAAGCTGCGCTTCAGGCGCCCGATCCAGAGACCGGCGGTGCGCGCAGCACCCGGCAGGCGCTCGGGGCCCAGTACCAGCAGGGCGACGAGGCCGACGAGCAGCAGTTCAGTGAAGCTGATCCCAAACATTAGTCAGTGCTCACGAGTCTTTACGGATGGGCTCTTCGACTTTTTGGGCCTGCACGTCGATGGTATTCGGCGCATTCACAGGCTGAGTGGCCTGTGGATGTACCGGTTGGGTCGGTTGTGCGGGCTGAGTCTGGTTTGTCGTCGGATCGGCCGGTTTCTCGTCATCGTTCATGGCCTTGCGAAAACCCTTGATCGACTCGCCGACATCGGTGCCGAGGTTCTTCAGTTTCTTGGTGCCGAACACTAGCACCACGACGATCAGGATGACGACCCAGTGTTTCCAGTCAAAGATACCCATGTGGCTACTCCTCTCAAAAATGGATCAGGCGGACGGGCGCGAGGCTTTCTCGACGTGCCCGGACAGACCGAAGCGACGGTCGAGTTCATCCAGTACGGCCTGCGGATGCTGCCCCAGTTGGGCCAGCATGACCAGGCTGTGGAACCACAGATCGGCGGTCTCGTAGATCACGTCGCTGCAGTCGCCGCTGATGGCGGCGTCCTTGGCAGCGATGATGGTCTCGACGGATTCTTCGCCGACTTTTTCCAGAATCTTGTTCAAGCCCTTGTGGTACAGGCTGGCGACATAGGAGCTGTCGGCCGCGGCGCCCTTGCGCTCTTCCAGCACCTGGGCCAGGCGGGTCAGGGTGTCACTCATGGGTATGTCCTGAATAAATGGCATGCGGGTCCTTGAGCACCGGGTCGACGGTTTTCCAATCGCCGTTCTCGAAGACGCGATAGAAGCAGCTTTGACGGCCGGTGTGGCAAGCAATCTCACCGACTTGCTCGACCATCAGGATGATGACGTCGCCGTCGCAATCCAGGCGCATCTCATGCAGGTGCTGCACATGCCCGGACTCTTCACCCTTGCGCCACAGCTTGCCACGGGAACGTGACCAATAGATGGCTCGGTTCTCGGCGGCGGTCAGGGCCAGTGCTTCACGGTTCATCCAGGCCATCATCAATACGCGCCCGGTCTTGTGGTCCTGGGCGATGGCCGGCACCAGGCCGTCAGCGTCCCACTTGATCTCGTCCTGCCAGTTTTTCATCGTTGACTCCGACCATGGGCCGCGCACCTGACGTCGGCGGGCCCAGCGTTGAAACAGTGTGCCAGCGCGAATCGGTGCTGGCTATCGGCGAACGACCAGATACAGACCGACCGCCATCATGATACCCGCCGGCCAGTGACCCAGTTCGCTCAACGGCCCGCCGGTCGCCAGCACCGCGCCGCCGCCCAGGTGAGCCGCGCCAAGCAGGCGCAACAGCCAGTCGTCCTTGCGTCGCTGCCACGGTGGCGCCGGGTCGTGGGCGTGGGGTTGGGACATGCGTTCGAGCAGGTCGCGGGTCATGTTGGCCAGGTGCGGGATCTGCTCGAACTGGCTCTGCACGTTGCCCAGCAGGGTCCGCGGGCTGACGCGTTCGCGCATCCAGCGCTCGAGGAACGGTTGGGCGGTGTTCCACAGGTCGAGGTCCGGGTACAGCTGGCGACCGAGGCCTTCGATGTTCAACAGGGTTTTCTGCAACAGCACCAACTGGGGCTGGACCTCCATGTTGAAGCGTCGCGCGGTCTGGAACAGGCGCATCAGTACCTGGCCGAAGGAAATATCTTTTAACGGTTTTTCGAAGATCGGTTCGCACACGGTTCGGATCGCCGCTTCGAATTCGTTGAGCTTGGTCTCGGCCGGCACCCAGCCCGAATCGATATGCAGTTGGGCGACACGGCGGTAATCACGCTTGAAGAAGGCGAACAGGTTGCGGGCCAGGTAGTCCTGGTCCTCGGGGGTCAGGCTGCCGACGATGCCGCAGTCGATGGCGATGTATTGCGGGCTCCACGGTTGCACGGTGCTGACGAAAATGTTGCCCGGGTGCATGTCGGCGTGGAAGAAACTGTCGCGGAACACCTGGGTGAAGAAGATTTCCACGCCGCGCTCGGCCAGCAGTTTCATGTCGGTGCGCTGGTCGGCCAGGGTCGCCAGGTCGGTGACCTGGATGCCGTAGATGCGCTCCATCACCAGTACTTTCGGTCGGCACCAGTCCCAATAGACCTGCGGCACATAGAGCAGCGGCGAACCTTCGAAGTTGCGGCGCAGTTGGCTGGCGTTGGCGGCCTCGCGCAGCAGGTCGAGTTCGTCGTAGATGGTTTTTTCGTAGTCCTGGACCACGTCCACCGGGTGCAGCAGGCGGGCATCGGCCGACAACCGTTCGGCGGCGCGGGCGAGGATGAACAGCCACGCCAGGTCCTGGGCGATGATGGGCTTGAGGCCCGGGCGGATGACCTTGACCACCACCTCTTCGCCGCTCTTGAGCTGGGCGGCGTGCACCTGGGCCACGGAGGCCGAGGCCAGGGGCTCGACGTCGAAACGGCTGAACACTTCGCTGATCTTCTTGCCCAGTTGTTCCTCGATCAGCGCCACCGACAGCTTGGAATCGAATGGCGGCACGCGGTCTTGCAACAGCATCAGTTCATCGGCGATGTCTTCGGGCAGCAGGTCGCGCCGGGTCGAGAGGATCTGCCCGAACTTGATGAAGATCGGTCCCAGGTCCTGCAAGGCCAGGCGCAGGCGCGCGCCACGCGTCAGGTCCAGGGTTCGCCGGGGGAACCAGCGCCACGGCAGCACGAAGCGCAGCGCCAGGAGAAACCAGGGCAGCGGCAGGGCGAACAGCAGGTCATCGAGGCGGTAGCGGATCACGACGCGCTGGATGCGCAACAAACGGCGGACGGCAAGCAGCTTCATGCGTTATCGCTTGGTTTCAAGGGATCGGGAAAGGCGCTCGAAACGCGCCTCGAGACGTTCCAGGTCAAGCTTGACCTGGTCCAGTTCATCAAAACGGGCCTGGGCCTCGCGTTGGCCTACGAGGGTACGCGATTCTTCGGCCAGGTATTCACTCAGATTCTGTCCCAGGCTGGCGAAGCCCTGGCGATACCAGCGGCGGCGACTGTGCAGATGGCCGCTGAGCAACTGGGTCGCCACCGGGCCGATCCAGCGGGACACTTCATATTCCCAGTCCAGTTCCAGGTCCTGGAGAATCGCCGCCAGTTCCAGCAGCACGCCACTGTCGCCGTCGAGTTCGACTTCGGGGCTGTGCAGCACCGCGGTCTTGTCCTTGCCCAGGCCCAGGTTCAGCAGGCTCGAGGCCGGGGCGCGCAGGGTGCAATCGGCTTCGGCTTCCCAGTGGGCGGCGAGCATCAGGCCTTCGTCGCTGGGCAGGATGAACAACTGCAACGCCGGGTTGCGGCAGTCGACGGCGATCACCTTGCCGCTCAAGTGCGCCAGGCGCGCGAGCGCCGTGCTGTCCAGGCGCAGCACCCGGTTGATGCCGAGTTCGACGCTGGCGAGCAGGCCGGTGAGCAACATCAGGGCTTGATACCGCGGTGCAGGGCGACGATGCCCGCGGTCATGTTGTGGTAGGTCACGCGGTCGAAACCGGCTTCGACCATCATCGACTTCAGGGTTTCCTGGTTCGGGTGCATGCGGATCGATTCGGCCAGGTAGCGATAGCTTTCCGAGTCATTGGTGATCAGCTTGCCCATCAGCGGCATGAAGGCGAACGAGTAGGCGTCATAGGCCTTGGACATCAGCGCGTTGGTCGGCTTGGAGAACTCCAGCACCAGCAGGCGGCCGCCGGGCTTGAGCACGCGCAGCATCGAGCGCAGGGCGTCTTCCTTGTGGGTGACGTTGCGCAGGCCGAAGGCGATGGTCACGCAGTCGAAATGGTTGTCGGGGAACGGCAGCTTTTCGGCGTCGGCCTGGACGAACTCGACATTGCCGGCCACCCCCAGGTCCAGCAGGCGGTCGCGGCCGACCTTGAGCATGGACTCGTTGATGTCGGCCAGCACCACCTGGCCGGTCGGCCCGACGATGTGGGAAAACTTCTTCGTCAGGTCGCCCGTGCCGCCAGCGATGTCCAGCACACGATTGCCGCTGCGCACGCCCGACAACTCGATCGCGAAACGCTTCCACAGGCGGTGCATGCCGCCCGAGAGCAGGTCGTTCATCAAGTCGTACTTGGCGGCTACCGAGTGGAAAACCTCAGCGACTTTTTCCGCTTTCTGGCTTTCCGGCACGTTCTTGAAGCCGAAGTGAGTGGTGGGTTCGGCATCGCTGCCTTTGCGCTGATCAGTCATATCGCGGTCACCAAAAAAGAATGCGGGACATTCTAATCCCGGTGGAGGGCTTTGTCTTGGCAAGGCTGAAGGTAAGATGGGCCACCGCCGGGACGTTTTGACGCAGCCAGGGTCTGAAACGTTCAGGCAAGTCCCGATAAAACAGGAGTCACCCGATGGCCCGTATAACTGTTGAGCGTGCCCATGGCCTGGGCAAGGAAGCGGCGCGAGAGAAAGCCGACAAGCTGGCGCAGAAGTTGTCCGACAGCTATGGCCTGGAGCCGCATTGGGTGGGCGACACCCTGAAACTCAAGCGTTCCGGGGTCAAGGGCGAAGTGCATGTGGGCGAGGATTCGATCCGCGTCGACGTGGAACTGGGCATGTTGATGTCGGCCATGAGCGGCACGATCAAGACGGAAATTGAAAAGGCGTTGGATAAGGCGTTGGCTTGATCGACCAAAAGGGAGGTGAACGCAAAGCTGAAATTCCCCTCCCCACCCTGTGGGAGCGAGCTTGCTCGCGATTGCATTGTTTCAGTCACATCAAGGTTGGCTGACACTCCGCCATCGCGAGCAAGCTCGCTCCCACCGGGATAGTCATCGCCCTCCGGTTTTGTGTCAGTTGTTAGGGTGCCGTTTCTAATTATTGTCACTACTTTGTGCCTGAGCCCGTCCATGTGCGGGCAGTTCCTCAAACCTTTTTTCGAGTGAGGTGCACCATGGCCAAAGTTATTCTGAAGAAAAAAACCGACGTTGAATCTTCCACGCTCAGCGACGTGAAAACGTACGCGCGCAAGATCTGGCTGGCTGGCCTGGGCGCCTACACGAAGGTCGGCCAGGAAGGCAGCGGGTACTTCCAGGAGTTGGTTAAGGCTGGCGAAGTTATTGAAACCAAAGGCAAAAAGAAAATTGCCGGGAAACTTGAAGCGGCCAACAGCGAATTGATTGAAGCCAAGAGTGACGTCAATACTTTCAAGGCCCGGGTTGAAGTACAACTCGATAAAGTCGAGAAGGTATTCGATGCGCGTGTTGCAAGTGCCTTGAATCGTATCGGCATTCCGTCTAAACATGACGTTGAGACACTCTCTGCTAAGCTCGATGAGCTGACAGCATTGCTCGAACGTGTCGCGCGTAAACATTAAGGAGAACGGGATGGCTGGCAAAAAGATCACAGAAAAAGAGGGCAGCTCGTGGGCCGGGAAGATTGAAAAATATTCCCGCAAAATCTGGCTTGCTGGTTTAGGCGTGTACTCGAAGATCGACACTGACGGCAGCAAGCTCTTCGAGTCCCTGGTTAAGGACGGCGAAAAGGCCGAAAAACTCACCAAGACGGCAGTCGGCAAACAAGTCGATGCCGCCAAGGACTCTGCCGAGTCCGCCAAGTCGCGCATCGGCGGCGTGAAGGATCGGGCACTGGGTAAATGGGACGAACTGGAAGGGGCTTTCGACAAGCGCCTGAACAGCGCGATCTCTCGCCTGGGCGTGCCGAGCCGTAATGAAGTCAAGGCGCTGCACAGCAAGGTCGACACCCTGACCAAGCAGATCGAAAAACTCACCGGCGCCAAAGTCGCACCCGTGGCGACCAAGACGGCGGCGGCCAAACCGGCCGCTAAAACAGCAGCCAAACCACTGGCCAAGGCTGCGGCAAAACCCGCCGCCAAACCAGCGGTGAAAGCAGCGGCCAAGCCCGCGGCTAAAACCGCTGCGGCCAAACCTGCTGCCAAGGCGACGGCCAAGCCGGTAGCGGCGAAAGCGGCCGCCAAGCCCGCCGCCAAACCGGCTGCCAAGCCAGCGACCAAGACTGCTGCAGCCAAACCCGCAGCGGCCAAGCCAGCGGCTAAGCCTGCAGCCAAGCCGGCGGCAAAAGCGGCGGCCAAACCCGCTGCGGCGAAAAAGCCTGCCGTGAAAAAACCGGCCGCGCCAAAAGCCGCCGCGCCCAAGGCGCCAACCGCGGCCGCCAAACCGGCAACCCCGGCGAGCACGACGAACTCCGCCGCCGCTCCGACTCCGGTCGCCACTCCAGCACCCTCGGCGGCTCCAACGACGCCTTCCACCCAGTCCTGATTCTGCGGGACATGCAAAAACGCCCGGCCTGTGAAGGTCGGGCGTTTTTGTTTGTACACAGATCAATCTCAAACCTTGAAATCACCCGGAAAACAATGTGGGAGCGAGCTTGCTCGCGATAGCGGTGGGTCAGCAGTATTGATCTTGACTGATACACCGCAATCGCGAGCAAGCTCGCTCCCACAATGGATCTTCCACTGCTGGTCCTCAGTCATGCTCTTCCAGGTACCGCAACGCCAGCCGCTCCGTCGCCACCTTGGTCGCGGGCGGCAGGTGCGGCGCCACCAGCATCATGATCTGGTAGACCACCAGTCGAACCTCGCCCTCGCGGTCCAGGATCCGTTGGTAGTCCAGGGAGAACAGCAACGTCATGGTGATCTGCTCCACCAGTTGCCCCAGGGCCTGGGTATCGCTGACCAGCAAATCCTGGGCCTTGAGCTGCGCCAGCAGTGAGGCGAGGGTTCGCTTCAGGGCGTTGAGCAATTGACGGATGCCCTTGGCCAGCTTCGGCAGGCGCCCGGCCAGGTTCGACAGGTCCTGGAACAGAAACCGGTACTGGGCCAGGCGCTCGACGATCAAGTGCAGGAACAGCCAGTAGTCTTCCGGCGCCAACTGCGCATCCGCCGGTGGGTCCAGCAGCGGTGCCAGTTCGCTCTGGAAGCGCTCGAACAACCCGAGGATCAGCGGTTCCTTGCCATGGAAGTGGTAGTAGAGGTTGCCTGGGCTAATGCCCATTTCGTTGGCAATTTCCATCGTGGATACGTTCGGTTCGCCCTTTTCGTTGAATAATTGCAGGGCACATTCAAGGATGCGGTCGCGGGTTTTCATCCGGTCTTCTTAATGATCGAGTCGTGCCACGGCCCATCGTCTGGTCGTGGGGTGGGGGCTTCAGCGCACGCGAACATAGGTGCCGGGGGCGGCGTCCAGAGGCGGGTAGTTCGCGTTGCCCAAGGTCATCTGGGTTTCGTGCTGGGCGCCGGAGCGTTCCTGGATCCAGCCCAGCCATTGCGTCCACCAACTTCCTTCGACGTGGGCGGCATCGTAGTACCAGGCCCGTGGATCGCTGCTCATTTTTGCGCTTTCGATGTAGTTGGCCTTGGGATTGCCCGGCGGGTTGAGAATGCTCTGGACATGGCCACTGTTGGAAAGCACGAAGCGTTTGTCGCCACCGAGCAACAGCGTCGAGCGATAGACGGCGTCCCAGGGCGTGATGTGGTCGTTGATGCCGGCCACGCTGAAGCTGTCCACCGTCACTTTCTGCAGGTCGATGGGCGTGCCGCACACTTCCAGGCCGCCGGGGTGGGTCAGTGGGTTGTGCTTGAAGAAGTCCAACAGATCGCCGTGGTAAGCCGCCGGCAGCCGGGTGCAGTCGTTGTTCCAGTAGAGGATGTCGAAGGCCGGCGGCTCTTTGCCCAGCAGGTAGTTGTTGATGAAGTAGGTCCAGATCAGGTCGTTGGGACGCATCCAGGCGAACACCCGGGCCATGTCGCGACCATCGAGAACGCCCTTCTGGTAGGAGCGGCGCTTGGCGGCCTCGAGGGCCTGCTCGTCGATGAACAGCGTGGCCGGGCTGTCGATCTGGCTGTCCAGCAGGCTCACCAGGTAGGTGGCGCTGGCGACTCGGCGCAACTGGCGCTTGGCTTGCAGGTGGCCTTGCAGGGCGGCGATGGTCATGCCACCGGCACAGGCGCCCATCAGGTTGACCTCACGGGCGCCCGTGATCGCCCGGCAGACGTTCATGGCCTCCTCCGTGGCCTCGACATAGCTGGACAGGCCCCATTCGCGGTGGCGTACGTCAGGGTTGCGCCAACTGATGATGAATACCTGTAAACCGTTTTTCAGGGCGTACTGGACGAAGCTGTTGGAGGGGCTGAGGTCGAAAATGTAGAACTTGTTGATCTGTGGCGGCACGATCAGCAATGGCTTGGCGTACTGCTTTTCGCTCATGGGCCGGTACTGGATCAGTTCGAGCAATTCGTTGCGAAACACCACCGCGCCGGGTGTAGTCGCCAGGGTCTTGCCGACTTCAAAGGCATGGGGCGTGGTTTGGCGCGGCAAGCCGTCGTTGTGCAGCAGGTCGTCCACCAGGTGGCTGATGCCTCGAACCAGGCTGGCGCCGCCGGAGTTGAACAGCTCCTTGACCGCCAGTGGGTTGAGCAAGGTATTGGACGGCGATACGGCGTCGTTGAGCAGGGTGAAGGCGAAGTGAGCGCGGGCGCGGTCATCCTGGCTCATGTCGCTTTCGTCAATCCAGCTCTTGACCTGTTTTTGCCAGCTCAGGTAGGCCTGCAGGCTGCGGCGGTAGAACGGGTTGAGCTGCCAGGTGGGGTCGGCGAAGCGCGGGTCGTTGGGGTTGGTGGGGTGCAGGGTTTCGCCCAGCAACACACGGCCCAATTGACCGCCCAGTTTCAACGCATGCCGGGCGCTGTGCATCGGGTTGCGCAAGCCGTGTGTGGCCACGCTGCGCAAAGTGGACAGCAGGTCCCTGCCGCGCAGGCCGGTGACCGCACTTTGTGCGTTGATGAAACTGGCAGGGGCGGGCATGGAACCCTTCGCCGGTTTGTCGCGCATGAGTCAACTCCTTCGTCATCAGGCTAAAAACAAACACACCGAACCAGACAACATAGTCGCTGTTTCGGGTCGTTGCGCGATCAGGCGTCCTGCCAGGCGCTAATGGGCGGGTTTCAGCCGCCGCCCAGCGGCGAGGGATGCGGATGCATCACGGCACGCTGACGTTCTTCCTCCAAAAATTTCATGATGATCGGCGCCACCGCCTCGGCCCGGGTGATCAGGAACAGATGACCGTCATCGATGATGTGCAATTGGGCGTTGGGGATGCGCCAGGCCAGCATGCGCATGTTGATCAGGGGAATCAGCGGGTCGTCATCGCCGGCCAGCACCAGCGTGGGCTGGTGGATCTTGTGCAGCCAATGGATGCTGGTCCAGCCGAGGCCGGCGAACAATTGCCAGTAATAACCGAGCTTGCCCGCCGAACGAACCTTGGCCGCGTGGCTGGCCGCCAGGCTCGGGTCCCGGCGGAACGAACCGCCATAGATCAGCGGTGCGATACGCATCACATGGGAAGGCTGAACGTAGCGCCGGGGGCTGGCCATCATCCACAGCACCTTCGGTTTGCCCGGCACCATCACCGCCCCGGCAGCCGTGGCCGCCAGCACCAGCTTCTTGCAGCGCTCCGGGTAGTCGTAGGCAAACTGCTGGGCCAGGGCACCTCCCCAGGACACGCCGATCACGTTGACCTGCCCGTAGTCGAGGTAATCGAGCATCCGCGCGGTGAGCTTGGCCAGGCCCGGAAAGCGGTACGGCCGGTTGGGCGTCGATGAACCGCCGACGCCGGGCACGTCAAAGGCGATGACTTCCAGGTCCGGGTCCAGGGCCTGGATGAACGGGAACACCAGCTCGAGGTTGGCGCCGATGCCGTTGAAAATCAGCAAGGGCGTCAAGTGAGGCTTGCCGGGACGTACCGCGGTGCGCAAGGTCTGGCCATCCAGATCGACGGTACGGAAGATGTACGGTTGCGGCATGCTTCAAGCCCTGTCAGGTGAATCGCTGTCGTTCATGTACCCCGTCCCTGTGGGAGCGAGCTTGCTCGCGATGAGGGCATTACAGCCAGCATCGCTGTCGCCTGATACACCGTCATCGTGAGCAAGCTCGCTCCCACCGGGGGTTATCAGCGTGTCGGCTGCCGGGGTGTTTTCGTGAGCAAGCCCACGCCTCGGCAGACGAGTTGTCTTGTCTAGCGCTCATGCACATAGGTGCCGGGCGCCGCTTCACCCGCCGGGTAGGCCTTGTTGCCCAGCACGGTAGGGGCTTTTTTCAGTTTGCCCGAGCGCTCGGCCTGCCAGGCCTGCCAGTGCAGCCACCAGGAGTCGGTGTGCTTGGTTGAATTCTCCTGCCAGTCTTCGGCCTTGGCCGGCATGTCATCACTGGTCATGTAGCGCGACTTGGGGTTGCCTGGCGGGTTGAGGATGCTCTGAATATGGCCGCTGCTCGACAGCACGAACTCCACCTTGCCGCCAAACAGCTGCGCCGACTTGTAGCAGGACTTCCATGGCGTGATGTGGTCGTTGGTGCCGGCCAGGGAGTAGATGTCGGCGGTGACCTGCTTGAGATCGATGGGGGTGCCGCACACTTCCAGTGCGTTGGGGCGGATCAGTGGATTGTTCTTGAACATTTCGATGAGGTCGCCGTGGAACGCCGCCGGCAGCCGCGTGGTGTCGTTGTTCCAGAACAGGATGTCGAACACGGGCGGTTCGTTGCCCAACAGGTAATTGTTGACCCAGTAGTTCCAGATCAGGTCGTTGGGGCGCATCCAGGCGAAGACCTTGGCCATGTCGCGGCCTTCGAGTACGCCGGCCTGATAGGAGTGGCGCTTGGCCGCTTCCAGGGTCTGTTCGTCGACGAACAGCGCCACGTCGGTGTCCAGGGTGGTATCAAGCACGCTCACCAACAAGGTCAGGGCGTTGACCTTTTTCTCGCCGAGGGCGGCGTAATGGCCCAGCAGCGCGGTGCAGGTGATGCCGCCCGAGCAGGCGCCGAGCATATTCACGTCCTTGCTGCCGGTGATGGCCGTGACCACATCCACCGCTTCCTTGAGCGCATCGATGTAGGTCGACAGGCCCCACTCGCGCTGCTCCTTGGTGGGGTTGCGCCAGCTGACGATGAAGGTCTGCACATTGCTGCGCAGGCAGAAGCGCGCCAAGCTCTTGTCCGGGCTCAGGTCGAACACGTAGAACTTGTTGATCTGGGGCGGTACGACCAGCAGCGGTCGCTCGTGGACCTGCTCGGTGATAGGCCGGTACTGGATCAGCTCCAGCACGTCGTTGCGAAACACCACGGCGCCTTCGGTCACGCCCAGGCTCTTGCCGACCTCGAACGCGCCCATGTTCACCTGGCTCGGCATTCCGCCGTTGTGCACCAGGTCCTTGGCCAGGTGGGACAGGCCGTCCAGCAGGCTTTTGCCGCCGGTTTCGAAGAAGCGCTTGACCGCCGCCGGGTTGGCCGCCGAATTGGTAGGGGCCATGGCTTCGGTCATCAGGTTGATCACGAAATGCCCACGGCTGATGTCCGCGGGCGAGAGGCTGCTGTCGTCGATCCAGGCGTGCAGCTCCTTGCGCCACGCCAGGTAGGTTTGCAGGTAGCGTTTGTAGAGCGGGTTCTGGCTCCACGCCGGGTCGGCGAAGCGACGGTCGTCGCCGGCCGGTTGCAGTTCGGATTTGCCGAACAGGACATTCTTGAGTTCGACGCTGAAATGGGCGACATGCTTGACGCTGTGCAGCGGTTGCCTGATGGCCTGCTTCAGCACCATGCGGGCAGAGGCCAGCAGGTCTTTCCTGCGCAAGCCGACGACGGGATTCAACCCCAGGGTGTTTTCCGAGGCCTGGTACTTCAGGTCATCGTTGTTCTTGTTGCTCATCTACGACGCTCCATTGTCCTTCAGACGAGTACCCGGTTGGTGCCATGAAGCCACACATCCGATACCAGGTACGCTGCTCGGGTGACCATTAATTCCGCATCGAGGGGCAATGAGGAAACGTATGCCAGGAACTCGCCGGTTCCTTTGCAGGGAACTTGCCAGCTCCATTGGTTACCCGAGTTTAATTTTTTTCGCAAGCAGGCCAGTCATTGACGTTGCTGCGCGGGCATTCAAGCAGATGAGTCTAGAAAAATCGCCCTAAAGCGCCAGCCCGTGAGCTAGAGCATCAGCTTGACGACGGACGCGTTCGGATCGCGGGTTTTTCCGGCGGCCTTGAGTTCGCCAAGATAATCGTTCCACAGGTCTTGCTGGCGCACCGCCAACTGGTAGAGATAGTCCCAGGTGAACAATCCGCTGTCGTGGCCGTCGTCGAAGGTCAGTTTCAGTGCGTACTGGCCGGCCGGTTCGACCTTGGTCAGGGCAACGTTGAGCTTGCCGTATTGCAGGATGGGTTTGCCATGGCCCTGGACCTCGGCGGAAGGCGAGTGCACCCGCAGGAATTCGGCGGGCAGGTGGTACTCCTCGTCCGGCGCGTATTTGAGCGTCAGGGTCTTGGAGGCTTTGTGCAGGTTGATGGCGGTGGGGAGTTTGGTCATGGCAGATCGTCCGTTTCGTGACGCCTTGCATGGGCGGTCCGTGGCGAGGGAGCTTGCTCCCGCTGGAGGGCGAAGCCCTCCTAAAAGACTCGCGACAATCCGCCGGATAAGCGGCGGCGTCGGGTTTTTGGGGCCGCTTCGCGACCCAGCGGGAGCAAGCTCCCTCGCCACAGGAGCCCGCTCACACAGCGTGTGACCTACAGGATATACCGCGACAGGTCTTCGTTCTGCGCCAATTCACCCAAGTGGCTGTTGACGTACTCGGCGTCGATGAGGATCGGCGCTTCGTTGTGGGCGCTGGCCAGGTCGCCGGCGCTGAACGACACTTCCTCGAGCAAGCGTTCGAGCAGCGTGTGCAGGCGACGGGCACCGATGTTCTCGGTCTTCTCGTTGACCTGCCAGGCGATCTGGGCCAGGCGCTTGATGCCTTCTGGCGTGAACTCGATGCTCAGGCCTTCGGTCTTGAGCAGCGCGCAATACTGCTCGGTCAGGGACGCATGGGGCTCGCTGAGGATGCGTTCGAAGTCTTCCGGCGTCAGCGCCTTGAGTTCGACACGGATCGGCAAGCGACCCTGCAGTTCCGGCACCAGGTCGCTCGGCTTGCTCAGGTGGAACGCGCCGGAGGCGATGAACAGGATGTGGTCGGTCTTGACCATGCCCAGCTTGGTGTTGACCGTGCAGCCTTCGATCAGCGGCAGCAGGTCGCGTTGTACACCTTCGCGGGACACATCGGCACCGCCGACGTTGCCGCGCTTGGCGACCTTGTCGATTTCGTCGATGAACACGATGCCATGCTGTTCGACCGCTTCCAGGGCCTTGGCCTTCAATTCTTCTTCGTTGACCAGGCGGCCGGCTTCTTCGTCGCGCACCAGCTTCAGCGCTTCCTTGACCTTGAGCTTGCGGCTTTTCTTCTTGCCCTTGCCCATGTTGGCGAACAGGCTCTGCAACTGGTTGGTCATTTCTTCCATGCCCGGCGGCGCGGAAATATCGACACCGGCCATTTCGGCCACTTCGATCTCGATTTCCTTGTCGTCCAACTGGCCTTCGCGCAGGCGCTTGCGGAACAGCTGGCGGGTGTTGGTGTCCTGGGTCGCGGCGGCGTCGGCGTTGAAGCCCATGCGCGCCGGTGGCAGCAGGGCGTCGAGGATGCGCTCTTCGGCGGCGTCTTCGGCGCGGTGGCGGACCTTGGTGATTTCCTGTTCGCGCAGCAGCTTGATGGCGGCATCGGCCAGGTCACGGATGATCGACTCGACGTCGCGGCCGACATAGCCGACTTCGGTGAACTTGGTGGCTTCGACCTTGATGAACGGCGCGTTGGCGAGCTTGGCCAGGCGCCGGGCGATTTCGGTCTTGCCGACACCGGTCGGGCCGATCATCAGGATGTTCTTGGGGGTCACTTCGACGCGCAGCTCTTCGGGCAGTTGCATCCGGCGCCAGCGGTTACGCAGGGCGATGGCGACGGCGCGCTTGGCATCGTCCTGGCCGATGATATGGCGGTTGAGTTCGTGGACGATTTCGCGGGGAGTCATGGACATAATAATTGGCGGTCCTCAAGCAAGAATGAGCCGGTGCGCAGGTGGCAGGCTTATTCGGCGAGGTCCTGCTCCTCAATGGTCTGGGTGTGGTTGGTGAAGACGCAGATGTCGCCGGCGATGCCCAAGGCAGTCTCGACGATCTCACGGGCCGACAGGTCGGTTTTTTTCAGCAGGGCGCTGGCCGCGGCCTGGGCGTAGGCACCGCCGGAACCCATGGCGATCAAGCCATCCTCGGGCTCAACGACGTCGCCGTTGCCGGTGATGATCAGCGAGGCGTCCTTGTTGGCGACCGCGAGCATGGCCTCGAGGCGGCTCAGGGAGCGGTCGGTCCGCCATTCCTTGGCCAGCTCCACGGCGGCGCGGATCAGATGGCCCTGGTACTTTTCAAGCTGGGCTTCGAAACGTTCGAACAGGGTGAAGGCATCGGCGGTGGCGCCGGCGAACCCGGCGATGACCTCGCCGTGATACAGGCGGCGGACTTTCTTCGCGTTGCCTTTCATCACGGTGTTGCCCAGTGAAACCTGGCCGTCGCCGCCCATGACGACTTTGCCATGACGGCGGACTGAAACGATGGTGGTCAAGGGAGAGTCTCCACGCAGCGGGGCGAAAATGCCCGGATGGAACTCATATGGGGGTGGCGTGGGGTTTTTCAACTGCGGGGTGGGGGAGGGGACGAGCGGCATCTGGCCGTTTGTGTCAAAGAAATGCTCTGTGGCGAGGGAGCTTGCTCCCGCTGGACCGCGTAGCGGTCCCAGGCTTTTGGGGGCTGCTGCGCAGCCCAGCGGGAGCAAGCTCCCTCGCCACAAAAAGCCATAGCCACAGGCGTTATCGGTGGAAATCAGCGGCTCTGGCGTTGTTGTAACAACAGATTGCTGAAACCACTGCCCGCCAATTGTTTCTGGGCCTTGGTCAGCTCCTCGCGGTTGCTGAACGGGCCGACCAACACCCGGTACCAGGTTTCGTCCTTCACCGTCCCGGATTCCACGGACACGGACTGGCCCAGCAGAATGATCTGCGCGCGGACCTTGTCGGCGTCGGCTTCCTTGCGGAACGAGCCGGCCTGCAGGAAGAACTTCGTCACCGGCGCGGCTTTCTGCACCGGAGGGGCGGGTGGCGGCGTGATGCCGGCCAGGGCCGCCTGGGCGCGAGCGGTGTCGATCTTCGCCGCTTCGGCCGGGGTCACCGGTGTGGTGGGCACTTGCGGCGTCGGCAGGGTTTTCTCCGGCACGGCATCGGGCGGCACGATGACCTCCGATTCCGGCAGCAACGTGTAGAAGTCGTACTTCGGCTTCACCGGTTGTGTCGGGCTCGGCGGGGTCTTGTTGGCCTCGGCGATGCGAGTGGCTTTCTGCTGCTCTTGCCGGACGCGCTTGACGTCATCGCCCTGGCCCGGCTCCAGCTTCATCAAGAACACAATGAACGCGCCGACGGTCAGGCCGATGGCCATCCACAACCAACCTGGAATCGGTTTTTTGGCTGGAGGCTGGTAACGACTGGCGCCGCGCTTGGGTGCAGGTTTTTTCTTGGCGGCCAACTTACATGCGCTCCAGGGTTTTCAGGCCCAGCAGTTCCAGGCCTTGCTTGAGCGTGCGCCCGGTCAGCGCGGCGAGGCGCAGGCGGCTCTGCATTTGCTCCGGGGTTTGCGCATTGAGGATCGGGCAGTTCTCGTAGAAGCTGGAGAACAGGCCGGCCACGTCGTACAGGTAGGCGCACAGGGTGTGCGGCGTGCCCTTGTCGGCGACGTTGTTCAGGACCTCGCCGAACTGCGCCAGCTTCGCCGCCAGCTCCTGTTCCTGAGGGGCCTCGAGCACAATCTGGCCGTCCACTTCGTTAAAGCCCTTGCCGAGCTTGCGGAACACCCCCGCCACGCGGGTGTAGGCGTACAGCAGATACGGCGCGGTGTTGCCTTCGAAGTTGAGCATCAGGTCGAAGTTGAAGCTGTAGTCGCTGGTGCGGTGCTTGGACAGGTCGGCGTACTTCACCGCGTCGATGCCCACCACCTTGGCGATGTTGCGCAGTTCGTCCTCGGCCAAGTCCGGGTTCTTGCCCTTGACCAGGGTGTAGGCGCGGTCCTGGGCTTCGGTCAGCAGGTCGATCAGCTTCACCGTGCCGCCATCGCGGGTCTTGAACGGGCGGCCGTCGGCGCCGTTCATGGTGCCGAAGCCCATGTGTTCCATTTCCATCGGGCGGGTCACGAAGCCGGCCAGGCGCGCCACTTCGAACACTTGCTGGAAGTGCAGGGCCTGGCGCTGGTCGACGAAATACAGCACTCGATCGGCCTTGAGCACGCTGTTGCGGTAGCGCACGGCCGCCAGATCGGTGGTGGCGTAGAGGTAGCCACCGTCGGCCTTGACGATGATCACCGGCAGCGGCTCGCCGTCGGCGGTCTTGAACTGCTCGAGGAACACGCACTGGGCGCCGTTGCTTTCCACCAGCAGGCCCTTGGCCCTGAGGTCGTTGACCACGTTGGCCAGGTCGTCGTTGTAGGCGCTTTCGCCCATCACGTCGGCCATGGTCAATTTGACGTTCAGCAGTTCGTAGATTTTCTGGCAGTGGGACAGGGAGATGTCCTTGAACTTGCTCCACAGCGCCAGGCACTCGGCGTCGCCGGCCTGCAGCTTGACCACCAGGCCACGGGCACGGTCGGCGAACTCGGGCGACTCGTCGAAGCGTTGCTTGGCGGCGCGGTAGAAGTTCTCCAGGTCCGCCAGTTCGTCGCTGGTGATCGGGTTTTCCTGCAGATAGGCCATCAGCATGCCGAACTGGGTGCCCCAGTCGCCAACGTGGTTCTGGCGGATCACGGTGTCGCCAAGAAACTCCAGGACCCGGGCCACGCCGTCGCCGATGATGGTCGAGCGCAAATGGCCGACGTGCATTTCCTTGGCGAGGTTGGGGGCCGACAGGTCGACCACGGTGCGCTGCAACGGGCCGGCCTTGCGCACGCCAATACGTTCGTCGGCCAGGGCCGCATCCAGGCGCGAAGCCAGGGCCTGGGTGTTCTGGAAGAAATTGATGAACCCGGGGCCGGCGATGTCAGCCTTGCTGACGTTTTCGTCGGTCGGCAGCGCGGCGATGATTTTTTCCGCCAGGTCGCGAGGTTTCATGCCGGCCGGCTTGGCGAGCATCATCGCGATGTTGCTGGCGAAGTCGCCGTGGGTCTTGTCGCGGGTGTTCTCGACCTGAATCGCCGGCGACAGGCCTTCTGGCAGCACACCTTCAGCGACGAGTTGGGCGATGGCTTGCTGGATGAGCTGGCGAATGGTGTCTTTCATGGTCTTCTCTTTCAACCGCAGGCGCGGCGGCGCTTCGATGCGCTGGTGGAAAAACTGGGCATTATCCGTGGCCCGGACGAGCTTGCCAACTGTAGCGGGTCGGTTGGGGATGTGTGGTGACTATTCTTGCTGGCCTGGATGCACTCGGTCCACCTGTGGGAGCGGGCTTGCTCGCGAAAGCGGCGGCACAGCCAATATCACCACAACTGACCCACCGCCTTCGCGAGCAAGCCCGCTCCCACAGGGGACAAAGCTTGCGATCTGCTCAATCAATACAAATCCACCGGATCCACATCCAGCGACCAGCGCACCGCGCGCCCACTCGGCATCTGTTCCAGCGCCAGCAGCCAGGCACTCAGCAGTCGATGCAGCGGTGCCCGGGCGTTGGCCTGCAATAAAAGCTGCGCGCGATAGCGCCCGGCCCGCCGTTCCATCGGAGCCGGGACCGGCCCCAATAGTTCGATCCCGGTGAGGTTCTGCTCTGCCAGCAAACGCTCCGCCTCGCTACAGGCCTCATCGAGGAAGCCTTCGGCCTGCCCCGGCTTGTGGGCTTCGGCCCGCAGCAGCGCCAGGTGGGAAAAGGGTGGCAGGCCGGCGCTGCGGCGTTCGCTCAAGGCCTGTTCGGCGAAGGCGAAATAACCCTGCTCGGTCAGTTGGATCAACAGCGGGTGGTCGGCCAGGTGCGTCTGGATAATCACTTTGCCCGGCTCCTCGGCCCGTCCGGCCCGGCCTGCGACCTGGACGATCAACTGCGCCATGCGCTCGCTGGCGCGGAAGTCTCCGGAGAACAACCCGCCATCGGCATCGAGGATCGACACCAGCGTGACCCGCGGGAAGTGATGCCCCTTGGCGAGCATCTGCGTGCCCACCAATATGCACGGCTGGCCCTTCTGGATCGTCGCGAACAGCTGGTTCATCGCGTCCTTGCGCGAGGTGCTGTCGCGATCCACCCGCAAGACCGGGTAGTCCGGAAACAGGATGCCCAGCCGTTCCTCGGCGCGCTCGGTGCCGGCGCCGACCGGGCGCAAGTCCACTTTGCCGCACTGCGGGCAATGCCTTGGCACGCGTTCGACGTGGCCGCAATGGTGGCACCGCAGCTCGCCATGGCGTTGATGCACGGTCATCCGCGCGTCGCAACGTTCGCAGCCAGACATCCAGCCGCAGTCGTGGCACAGCAGGGTCGGGGCAAAACCGCGGCGATTGAGGAACACCAGGACCTGTTGTCCGGCGGCCAGGGTCTGGCCGATGGCTTGCTGCATCGGCCCGGAAATACCGCTGTCCAGTGGACGACTTTTCACGTCCAGGCGCAGGAAACGCGGTTGCTTGGCGCCGCCGGCCCGTTCGTTGAGGCGCAGCAGGCCGTAGCGGCCGGTGTAGGCGTTGTGCAGGCTTTCCAGCGAGGGCGTGGCCGAGCCGAGGACAATGGGGATGTTTTCCTGGCGGGCGCGCACCAGCGCCAGGTCGCGGGCGTGATAGCGCAGGCCTTCCTGCTGTTTATAAGAGCCGTCGTGTTCTTCGTCGATGATGATCAGGCCGGGGTTTTTCATCGGCGTGAACAGGGCCGAGCGGGTGCCGATGATGATATCGGCCTCGCCGTCGCGGGCGGCGAGCCAGGCTTCCAGGCGTTCGCGGTCGTTGACTGCCGAGTGCACCAGGGCGATTCGCGCATTGAAGCGTTGCTCGAAACGCGCCAGGGTCTGGGGGCCGAGGTTGATTTCCGGAATCAGCACCAGGGCCTGCTTGCCGGCCTCCAGGGTCTGGCGGATCAGTTGCAGGTAGACCTCGGTCTTGCCGCTGCCGGTGACGCCCGCCAGCAAAAAGGCGTGGTAACTGTCGAAACCTGCGCGAATCGCTTCGCAAGCGGCTCGCTGTTCGGCGTTGAGCGGCAGTTCCGGCTGGGCCAGCCAATGTTCGTGGCGGGCGTCGGGGGCGTGCCGACGGATCTCCACCTGGACCAGGTCCTTGGCCAGCAACAGGTCGAGGCTGTCCTTGCTGAGCATCAGTTTGCTCAGCAGTTGGTGGGCCACGCCATGGGGGTGTTGGGCGAGGGTGGCCAAGGCCTCGCGCTGGCGCGGCGCGCGGGCGATGCGCGGATCGTCCAGCGAGGCTCCAGGGGCCACCGACCAGAACCGCTCCTGGCGCGCCTCGGCCAGCTCACCCTGGCGCAGCAGCACCGGCAGCGCCCAGCTCAGGGTGTCGCCGAGGCTGTGCTGGTAATACTGGGACGTCCACAGGCATAACTTGAACAGCGAGGCGGGCAGCGGCGGCGTGGCATCGAGCAGGGCCAGGGCTGGTTTGAGCTTGTCGACCGGGACCTCGCTGTGATCGGTGACCTCCACCAGGATGCCGATCATTTCCCGCCGGCCGAACGGCACCCGCAGGCGCATGCCCGGCTGCAACTGGGCGCGCAGAACCCCGGCGGGGGCGCGGTAGTCGAACAGGCGGCGCAGGGGTGACGGCAGGGCGAGGCGCAGGATGGCGTTGGGCACGCGGGGAATCTCGGTAAGCGGACAAGTTCGCAAGGCTGAGCGCGATTCAATGTGGGAGCGAGCTTGCTCGCGAAAGCGGCGGCACAGCCAACATCACCGCAACTGACCCACCGCTATCGCGAGCAAGCTCGCTCCCACAGGGATTGTGCTTGAGGGCGCGAGCCTAGCAGACGGTTGGTATAAGCGACAGCTTGCGCGAATGACGATGTCTGGTAGAATCCGCGGCCTAATTACGTGCGGTATTCAACAATAGTGTTGGGTGGCGGCACGCTAGCCTGAGGAAAACAGCATGAAAACCGATATCCATCCGGAATACCCAGAAATTGCCGTAACCTGCAGCTGCGGCAACAAGTTCGAAACGCGTTCGACCTACGGCAAAGCCCTGGCGATCGACGTTTGCAACGAATGCCACCCGTTCTACACCGGTAAGCAAAAGACTCTGGATACCGGCGGCCGCGTTCAGAAGTTCGCCGATCGTTTCGGTGCTTTCGGCAAAGTTACTCCAAAAGCCTGAGGCTGATCATTTTGGATGGTCGTTTCGACTGCTCCAGATTGATAAAGAAGGCGTCCCTTGCGGGCGCCTTTTTTGTGTCTGCGATTTGGCTCGGTGGCGCCCAGGGGGCCTGTCCTTCGCCGGGCAGCCTGCCCCAGGTGGCGGTGCAGCGCGTGGTGGACGGCGACACCTTGTACCTGAAGGATGGTCGCCGCGTTCGGATGATCGGTCTCAACAGCCCCGAGCTGGGCAAGCGCGGCCGCGCCGACGAACCCTTCGCCGTGGCGGCGCGCCAGCGGCTCGAAGCCCTGGTGGCCGCCAACGATGGCCGGGTGGGCGTATTGCCTGGCAAGGACGACCGCGATGATTACGGTCGTACCCTGGCCCACGTCTACAACGCCCGGGGCGAGAACCTCGAGGAGCGTTTGATTGCCGAGGGGCTGGGGTTTCTGGTGGCGGTCGCGCCGAACGTCGACCTGGTCAGTTGCCAGCAAGTGGCTGAGCGTCATGCGCGGCAAGCCGGGGCAGGCCTCTGGAAGAAATCCCCTGTCGTCCGGGCGGAACAGATCGATGCCCCGGGTTTCGTGCTGATGAGCGGGCGGGTGGAAAGCGTGCGGCGCAATCGCGGTGGCATCTGGATTGAATTGCAGGGGCCGGTTGTCCTGCACATTGCGCCGGGGTTGCAGAGGCGCTTCGACGCCTCGGCCCTGGAACGGCTCAAGGGGCGGAAAGTCGAGGCCCGGGGCTGGGTCGTCGACCGCGCCCGGCGTGGCGGGAACAAGGCTGGCCAGGCGCGATGGATGCTGCCGCTGACCGATCCGGCCATGTTGGAAGCGGTCCTGTAGGAAAATAATTGTAGACATTATTCGGTAAGATTGTATGCATGTAGCCCTTGTGTTCCGCGGCTCTTGGTCCAAAGTCGTAGAGTAGGGCGCTTGACAGTGGTGACTGGTCAGTCTTGTAGGGACTTTGCGAGGCGCGTATCCTCGGCGGTCCGTCTGTCCAACACAGTAAAAAAGCGGAATGCCCACATGTCTGATCTGAAAACTGCCGCTCTCGAATATCACGCGCATCCTCGTCCAGGAAAGCTGAGTGTCGAGCTCACCAAGGCCACCGCTACTGCTCGCGACTTGTCGCTGGCCTACAGCCCCGGCGTAGCCGAACCAGTCCGCGAAATCGCTCGCGACCCTGAACTGGCCTACAAATACACCGGTAAAGGCAACCTGGTTGCAGTCATTTCCGATGGCACCGCGATTCTCGGCCTGGGTAACCTCGGCCCATTGGCTTCCAAGCCTGTCATGGAAGGCAAGGGCGTACTGTTCAAGCGCTTCGCCGGTATCGACGTATTCGACATCGAAGTCGATTCCGAGAGCCCGCAAGCCTTCATCGACACCGTCAAGCGCATCTCCATCACCTTCGGTGGCATCAACCTGGAAGACATCAAGGCACCTGAGTGCTTCGAGATCGAGCGCGCCCTGATCGAACAGTGCGACATCCCGGTGTTCCACGATGACCAGCACGGCACCGCCATCGTCACCGCGGCCGGCATGATCAACGCCCTGGAAATCGCCGGCAAGACCCTGCCGGAAGCCAAGATCGTCTGCCTGGGTGCCGGCGCCGCGGCCATCTCCTGCATGAAGTTGCTGGTGAGCATGGGCGCCAAGATCGAAAACATCTTCATGGTCGACCGTACCGGCGTGATCCACTCCGGCCGTGACGACCTGAACCAGTACAAGGCCGTCTTCGCCCACGCGACCGACAAGCGCTCCCTGGCGGACGCGCTGGACGGTGCCGACGTGTTCGTCGGCCTGTCGGGTCCGAACCTGCTGAGCCCGGAAAACCTGCTGCGCATGGCGCCGAACCCGATCGTGTTCGCCTGCTCGAACCCGGACCCGGAAATCTCCCCGGAGCTGGCTCACGCGACTCGCAGCGACGTGATCATGGCCACCGGCCGTTCGGACTACCCGAACCAGGTCAACAACGTACTGGGCTTCCCGTTCATCTTCCGCGGTGCCCTGGACGTTCGCGCCAAGCGCATCAACGAAGAGATGAAAGTCGCGGCCGCCAACGCCCTGCGCGAACTGGCCAAGCTGCCGGTGCCTCAGGAAGTGTGCGACGCCTACGGCGGCATCAAGCTGGAATTCGGTCGTGAGTACATCATCCCGAAACCCATGGACGCCCGCCTGATCACCCTGATCTCCGACGCCGTGGCCAAGGCCGCCATCGAGACGGGCGTGGCCACCCTGCCGTACCCGAAGAACTACCCGCTCAAGAGCGTGGATGACGTGTTCAACGGCTAAGCCGTCGTAGCGCTTCAACAAAAAGCCCCGGCTCCTGAGAGTCGGGGCTTTTTGTTGGCCGCCACAGACCCCTGTGGGAGCGAGCTTGCTCGCGATGACGGCCTGGCTTCAACATCGATGCAAGCTGATCCGACGCTATCGCGAGCAAGCTCGCTCCCACAGGTTGTGGTGTCATTGAGAACAAAAGCCCCGCACTTCTTTCGAAGGCGGGGCTTTTGGATGAGACCGGTCAGAACAGATCGATGGGTGCCGCTTCGTCCGCTGGCAGCGGGCTGCCCGGTGCGACACCGTTGCCCAGTTCGTTGACCGACGGTGGCGTGTCTTCGCTCTTGAACAGCTCGAAGTACGCACCCGGGGTGCCCGGCGTGGCCGCGCGGCCGCTGACCGGGTCGACCCGCAGGCTGAGAATGCCTTCCGGTTCCGGCTGGGTGTGCGGCGGCTTGTCCTTGAGGGCGGCGCCCATGTAGGTCATCCAGATCGGCAGCGCCACGGTACCACCGAACTCACGGCGACCCAGGCTTTCGGGCTGGTCGAAACCGGTCCAGACCGTGGTCACGTAATCGGCGTTGTAGCCGGAGAACCAGGCGTCCTTGGATTCGTTGGTGGTACCGGTCTTGCCCGCCAGGTCGGTACGGCCCAGGGCCAGGGCGCGACGGCCGGTGCCAAGCTTGATCACGTCCTGCAGCATGCTATTGAGAATGAAGGTGGTGCGGCCATCGACAATGCGCTCCGCGACGGCGGGGGCTTGCGGCAGGCCTGGGGCCGTGGTGGCTTCGCCTGGCGTCGCATTGACCGTGAACGTGTCGGTGGACGGTGCGGCGACGCCATCGCTGGCCTGCTCGCCCGTGGGGACCCGTGGCGGGTTGGCAACGAACAATGTCTCGCCGTTGCGGCTTTCGATCTTATCAATGATGTACGGGGTGATCTTGTAGCCGCCGTTGGCGAACGTGCTCCAGCCCGTGGCGATTTCCATCGGCGTCAGGGTCGCGGTACCCAAGGCCAGGGACAGGTTGCGCGGCAGGTCCTGCTTGTTGAAGCCGAACTTGCTGATGTAGTCGATGGTGCGATCCACGCCCAGCGCCTGCAACAGGCGGATCGATACCAGGTTGCGGGATTTGTACAGTGCCTCGCGCAGGCGAATCGGGCCGAGGAATGTATTGGTGTCGTTCTTCGGCCGCCAGACCTTGTCCAGGTACTCATCGACGAACACGATCGGCGCATCGTTCACCAGGCTGGCGGCGGTGTAGCCGTTATCCAGGGCGGCGCTGTAGATGAACGGCTTGAAGCTCGAGCCTGGCTGGCGCTTGGCCTGCAGTGCACGGTTGTAATTGCTTTGCTCGAAGGCGAAGCCACCCACTAGCGAGCGGATGGCGCCGTCCTGCGGGTCGAGGGACACCAGGGCGCCCTGGGCCGCCGGGATCTGGCTGAACTTGAGCGTGTTGTCCGCCTGGCGCTGGACGCGGATCAGGTCTCCGACCTGGGCAACGTCCGACGGCTGCCGTGGGTTGGCGCCCATGCTGTTGGTATTGAGGAACGGACGGGCCCATTTCATGGTGTCCCAGGCCACGTGTTCTTCCTGCTCGCCGTTGCGGGTCAACACCTTGATGCCATCCTTGTCCACCGAGGTGACGATCGCCGGCTCCAGGCTGCTGATGGTGCGCTGCTTGGTCAGTTCCAGGGCCCAGGCTTCCTTGGTCTTGCCTGGCAGGCGCGATTCAGGGCCACGGTAGCCGTGGCGCTGGTCGTAGGTCATCAGGCCCTCGTGCAGCGCGGTGTTGGCCATTTCCTGCAGGTTGCTCGGCACCGTGGTGGTGACGCGGAAGCCTTCGGTGTAGGCGTCGCTGCCATAGCGCCCGACCATCTCGGCACGGGCCATCTCGGCGATGTACGGGGCGTTCACTTCCGGGGTCGGCACGTGATAGCTGGCGTTCAGCGGCTCATTGATCGCGGCGGTGTAGTCGGCCTCGCTGATCTTGCCGAGCTTGTACATGCGCCCCAGGATCCAGTCGCGACGCTCCTTGCTGCGCGCCGGGTTGGCGAGCGGGTTGAAGCGCGACGGTGCCTTGGGCAGGCCGGCGATCATCGCCATCTGCGCCAGGCTCACGTCGCGGATCGACTTGCCGTAATACACCTGTGCAGCCGCCTCGATGCCGTAGGCGCGGTTGCCCAGGTAAATCTTGTTCACGTACAGCTCCAGGATTTCATCCTTGGTCAGCTGCCGCTCGATCTGCAGGGCCAGGAGGATCTCGGTGGTCTTGCGCGAGAAGCTGCGCTCGCTGGTCAGGAAGAAGTTCTTGGCCACCTGCATGGTGATGGTGCTGCCGCCGGACTGGATGTGCCCGCTCTTGACCAACTGGCTGGCGGCGCGCATCAGGCTGCCGGGATCGACGCCATAGTGGTTGGCGAAGTTATCGTCTTCAGCACTTAGTAACGCATTGATGAAATTGGGGGGAATGTCGGCGAAACGGATCGGTGTGCGGCGCATTTCGCCAAATTCGGCGATCAGCTTGTTATCGCTGCTGTACACCCGCAAAGGAATCTGCAACTGAATACTTCTCAGCGCCTCCACGGACGGCAATCCCGGACTAAGGTAAAGAAAGGCACCGCTCAGGCCCAAGAGCAGTCCGCAGAAAACGGCGACGATGGACCATCCGAAAAATTTCAGCAGACGAATCAAGGCTTTTGGATATCCAGGCAAAGAATGAAAAAGGCGCCAGGTGCAGGGAAGGATCCGTGCTTGCAACAAAGCGAAAAAAAACGCTGGGCATTATAAGCATTTTTTTTCGTCGGGAATGCCATCCGGACGTCCGTCGGACGGCCGTGATTGAACGCAATGCATATTAGAGAGTCCGTAACTCACGGATAGTCATAGGGAATTGGTAGTGCTACGACTCTTCAATAAAAAAGCCCATGCGCTTCTGGGGATCGACATCAGTTCGACGTCGGTGAAGCTGCTCGAGTTGAGTCGCCAGGGCGAGCGATACCGCGTCGAGTCCTACGCGGTCGAACCGTTGCCGGCCAACGCCGTGATCGAGAAGAACATCGCCGAGCTCGAAGGGGTGGGCCAGGCGTTGTCGCGGCTGTTGGCCAAGGCCAGGACGCCCTTGCGCAGCGTGGCGGTGGCCGTGGCGGGTTCGGCGGTGATCACCAAGATCATCGAGATGGACGCCGGCCTCTCCGACGATGACATGGAGAACCAGCTCAAGATCGAAGCCGATCAGTACATTCCCTATCCGCTGGATGAGGTGGCCATCGATTTCGAGGTGGTGGGCGTTTCGCCGCGCAGCGCCGAGCGCGTCGAAGTGCTGCTGGCCGCCTGTCGCAAGGAAAACGTCGAGGTTCGCGAGGCCGCGTTGGCGCTCGCCGGGCTGACGGCCCGGGTGGTCGATGTGGAGGCTTATGCGCTGGAGCGGGCGTTTGGCCTGCTCGCCACGCAATTGGCCGCGTCCCAGGAACGGCTGACGGTGGCGGTCATCGACATCGGCGCCACCATGACCACCCTCAGCGTGTTGCACAACGGGCGCATCATCTATACCCGCGAACAGTTGTTCGGCGGTCGCCAGTTGACCGAGGAGATCCAGCGCCGCTACGGCCTGACACCCGAGCAGGCCGGCCTGGCAAAG
This sequence comes from Pseudomonas sp. NFACC56-3, assembly GCF_900100025.1. Taxonomy (NCBI): domain Bacteria; kingdom Pseudomonadati; phylum Pseudomonadota; class Gammaproteobacteria; order Pseudomonadales; family Pseudomonadaceae; genus Pseudomonas; species Pseudomonas sp. NFACC56-3. The sequence goes on from NZ_FMTK01000008.1 coordinate 61,175, forward strand.
AAGCAGGGTGGGTTGCCGGACGATTATCTCAGCGAGGTGCTGCAACCTTTCCGCGAGGCCCTGGTGCAGCAGGTCTCGCGGTCCCTGCAATTCTTCTTCGCCTCGGGCCAGTACAGCGCGGTGGACCACATCCTGCTGGCCGGGGGCACGGCTTCGGTCGCCGGCCTGGATCGGCTGATCGAGCAGCGCCTGGGCACGCCGACCCAGGTGGCCAACCCGTTTACCAACATGGCCCTGAGCAGCAAGGTCAATGCCGGTGCCCTGGCCAGTGATGCACCGGCCCTGATGATTGCCTGTGGGCTGGCCCTCAGGAGTTTCGACTGATGGCGCGGATCAACCTGCTTCCCTGGCGCGAAGAGCTGCGCGAAGAGCGGCGCAAGCGCTTTCTACTGGCCTTGGTGGCGGCGCTGATCGGGGCGGTCGGCGTGGTCCTGGTCGCCGTCCGCTACATCGACGGCGCCATCGACCACCAGGTCGCCCGCAATAGTCACCTCTCCGAGCAGATCGCCGTGCTGGACGAGCGCATCAAGCAGATCAGCGAATTGAAAGCCCGTCGCCAGCAATTGCTGGAGCGCATGCGCATTATCCAAAACTTGCAAGGGAATCGACCGGTCAGCGGGCGTATCTTCGACCAGTTGGTGAGGACTTTGCCGGATGGGGTGTACTTCACCGAAGTGAAGATGGAGGACCGGACGCTCTTCATCAAAGGGGCCGCGGAATCGAACAACCGGGTCTCGGACCTGATGCGCAACCTGGACTCGTCGGACCTGTTCGATGCGCCCAGCCTGACGGAGGTCAAGGCCACGACCGCCGGTCAGCTCGACCAGGCCAACGTTTTCCAGCTGACGGTTCGCCAGACCCGTCCGGCCGATGAGGGGGACGCCCAATGAGGCCGGGGGAATGGCTCGACGCGCTGCGCAAGATCGACGTCAGTGACCTGGACACCAACAACATCGGTTCCTGGCCAGCGCCCATCAAGTGGCTGGCGGGCATCCTGCTGGTGGCCCTGGTGCTGGGGCTGGGCTATAACTTTGCCTTGAGCGACCTGGAAAACCAGTTGCAGCAGGTGCGCGAGGAAGAAAATACCCTCAAGGCACAATTCGCGGGCAAGGCCCACATGGCCGCGAACCTGGAACGCTACACCGAGCAGATGAAGCAGATGGAAACGTCTTTCGGTGTACTGTTGCGGCAATTGCCCAGTGACACCGAGGTGCCGGGCCTGCTGGAAGACATTACCCGCACCGGCCTGGGCAGTGGCCTGGAGTTCGAGGAAATCAAGCTGCTGCCGGAAGTCACCCAACCGTTCTACATCGAGCTGCCGATCCAGATCACCGTGACCGGCGGCTACCACGACCTGGCGACATTCGTCAGTGGCGTGGCCGGACTGCCCCGGATCGTCACGCTGCACGATTTCGAAATCGCCCCGATGGAGTCCGAGGCCGGCACGAAGCTGCGCATGAGCATCCAGGCCAAGACCTACCGCTACAATGAGCAGGAGGCGCAGCCATGAGGCCGCTGGTGTGTCGCCTCTGCCTGCTGGCGGGCCTGGTCGCGCTGGCGGGTTGCAACGACGACAACGGTTTCAGCGACCTGGACGCTTACATGAACGAAGTGCGCCTGCGTCCGCCCGGCAAGATCGAGCCGACGCCGACGTTCAGGCCCTACGAGACCTTTACCTACAGCGCCGCGAACCTGCGCAGCCCGTTTTCCCGGCAAGTCCGCGTGGACCAGGCCGACCGCCAGCGCGGCTCGCGCAACGTCCGGCCCGACCCCAACCGGGTCAAGCAATACCTGGAAGGCTTCAACATCGAGCAGTTTGAAATGGTCGGTACGATCTCCAACGCCAGTGGCTCCTTCGCGCTCCTGCGGGGCGCGGGCGGGGTGCATCGGCTCAAGGTCGGTGACTATCTGGGGCGCAACGACGGGCGAATCTTCGCCATCAGCGCCACCCAGGTCGATGTGATCGAAATCGTTCCCGATGGCGAGGGTGCCTGGCTGGAACGACCTCGGACCATTCCTTTGAAAGAGCACTCAATAGTGGAACCCCAACAATGAACAGGTTTTTGTCAGCCTTCGGTATTTCGCTATGGATAGCGCTGCTGTCGCCGATGGTTCACGCGGCCAGTCTGAAGACACTGGATGTCGCGGCGTTGCCGGGTGACCGCGTCGAGTTGAAGCTCACCTTCGACGGGCCGCCGCCGCCCCCCCGGGGCTACACCACCGAACAACCGGCCCGGATTGCCCTGGACCTGCCAGGTGTGACCAATCAACTGGCCAGCAAGCGCCGCGACCTGGGCGGGGGCAATGCGCGTAGCGCCACCGTGGTCGAGGCAGGTGATCGCACCCGGTTGATCATCGGCCTGACCCAGCTGGCGCCGTACGACACCCGGGTCGAAGGCAATAGCCTGTTCGTGGTGGTTGGCAAGGGCGCCGCGGCGAAGAACACTGCTGCGAAGAGTAATGTTCCGAAGAACGCCGCCCAGGCCTCGCGCCCGGCGCTGGCCAGCGCTGCGCCCGCGAGGGCCGGTGCGCCGGTGGGCAAGGCGATTCGTGGGGTGGATTTCCAGCGGGGGACCCAGGGCGAAGGCAACGTGGTGATCGATTTGTCCGATCCTTCCATCGCCCCGGACATCCAGGAACGCGAAGGCAAGATCATCCTCAATTTCGCCAGGACCCAATTGCCCGAACCATTGCGGGTGCGCCTGGACGTCAAGGACTTCGCCACCCCGGTGCAATTCGTCAATGCCAGCGCCGGCAGCGACCGGGCGACTATCAGCATCGAGCCCAGTGGCACCTTCGACTACTCGACCTACCAGACCGACAACAAGCTCACCGTCAGCGTCCGGCCCATGACCGTCGACGACCTGCAAAAACGCAATGCCGACCGCGCGGCCTATAGCGGCGAGAAGCTCTCGCTCAACTTCCAGGACATCGAAGTGCGTTCGGTCCTGCAACTGATTGCCGATTTCACCAACCTGAACCTGGTGGCCAGCGACACGGTGCAGGGCGGCATCACCCTGCGCTTGCAGAATGTGCCCTGGGACCAGGCGCTGGACCTGGTGCTCAAGACCAAGGGCCTGGACAAGCGCAAGGTCGGTAACGTGCTGCTGGTGGCCCCGGCCGATGAAATCGCCGCGCGCGAACGCCAGGAACTGGAGTCGCAGAAGCAGATCGCCGACCTGGCGCCGCTGCGGCGTGAGCTGCTGCAGGTCAACTATGCGAAGGCGGCGGACATCGCCAAGCTGTTCCAGTCGGTGACCAGTGCCGAGGCGAAAGCCGACGAGCGCGGCACGATCACGGTGGATGAGCGAACCAACAATATCATTGCCTACCAGACCCAGGACCGGCTCGACGAATTGCGCCGGATCGTGGCGCAGCTGGATATTCCGGTACGCCAGGTGATGATCGAGGCGCGGATTGTCGAGGCCAACGTCGACTACGACAAAAGCCTGGGGGTGCGCTGGGGAGGGTCGATCCAGAACAAGGGCAACTGGAACTCCTCGGGGGTGACCAGCGGCACCTCCACGACCATCGGCACGCCGGGCAGTACCGGTACCAACCAGCCGTTCGTCGACCTGGGCGCCTCGGGCAATACGTCGGGGATCGGCATTGCGTTCATCACCGACAACGTCTTGCTGGACCTCGAGCTGACGGCCATGGAGAAGACCGGCAACGGCGAAATCGTCTCCCAGCCCAAGGTGGTGACGTCCGACAAGGAGACGGCAAAGATCCTCAAGGGCACGGAAATCCCCTATCAGGAAGCCAGCTCCAGCGGCGCCACCTCGGTGTCGTTCAAGGAGGCCTCGCTGTCGCTGGAGGTGACCCCGCAGATCACCCCGGACAACCGCATCATCATGGAGGTCAAGGTCACCAAGGATGAGCCGGACTACCTGAACAAGGTGCAGGAAGTGCCGCCGATCAAGAAAAACGAAGTCAACGCCAAGGTCCTGGTCAATGATGGCGAGACCATTGTGATTGGCGGAGTTTTCTCAAATACTCAGAGCAAGGTCGTAGATAAGGTGCCATTTCTTGGCGATGTGCCGTATCTTGGCCGCCTTTTCCGGCGTGATGTGGTTTCGGAGAAAAAATCCGAGCTGCTGGTGTTCCTCACTCCGCGTATCATGAATAACCAGGCGATTGCTGTGAGTCGTTGATTCTGTGCGAAATTTGATTCTTGTTGGGCCGATGGGCGCTGGAAAAAGCACCATCGGCCGTTTGCTGGCCAAAGAGCTGCGCCTGCCGTTCAAAGATTCCGACAAGGAAATTGAATTGCGCACGGGTGCCAATATCCCATGGATCTTCGACAAGGAAGGCGAGCCGGGCTTTCGTGACCGTGAGCAGGCGATGATCGCCGAGCTGTGCGCGTTCGAGGGCGTAGTGTTGGCCACCGGCGGCGGCGCGGTGATGCGCGAAGCCAATCGTCGGGCGCTGCATGCAGGCGGACGAGTGGTCTATCTGCACGCCTCTGTCGAGCAGCAGGTCGGCCGCACCGCCCGGGATCGCAACCGGCCGCTGTTGCGCACCGCCGACCCCGCCAAGACCCTGCGGGACCTGCTGGAACTGCGTGATCCGCTGTATCGGGAGATCGCCGACCTGGTGGTGGAAACCGACGAGCGGCCGCCGCGGATGGTGGTGCTGGACATTCTCGATCGCCTGCAGCAACTGCCACCCCGTTAATGCGCCTGGCGAAATGCGCTATCCTCGACGTCCCGTCATGGCCCGCCTGTGGCGAGGGGATTTATCCCCGTAGGGTACTTTCGTTAATTGCAGGCAGGACGCCTGATTCCATCTTCACTGTGGGGACACATGCAGACACTTAAGGTCGACCTGGGCGAGCGCAGCTACCCGATTCATATTGGCGAAGGCTTGCTGGACCAGCCCGAACTGCTGGCGCCGCACATCGCCGGGCGGCAAGTGGCGATCATTTCCAATGAAACCGTCGCGCCTCTGTATCTGGAACGTCTGACCCGCAGCCTGTCGGCTTTCTCCGTCATTTCCGTGGTGTTGCCCGACGGCGAAGCCTTCAAGAACTGGGAAACCCTGCAACTCATTTTCGACGGCCTGCTGAGCGCACGGCATGACCGCCGCACCACGGTGGTTGCCCTGGGCGGTGGTGTGATCGGCGACATGGCCGGTTTTGCCGCCGCTTGTTATCAGCGTGGCGTCGACTTCATCCAGCTCCCCACCACGCTGTTGTCGCAGGTCGACTCGTCGGTGGGTGGCAAGACCGGGATCAACCATCCGCTGGGCAAGAACATGGTCGGTGCGTTCTATCAGCCCAACGTCGTGCTGATCGACACCGCCACCCTCAATACCCTGCCGGCCCGCGAACTGTCCGCGGGGCTGGCGGAAGTCATCAAGTACGGGCTGATCTGCGACGAACCGTTCCTGGGCTGGCTCGAAGAGAACGTCGACCGCCTGCGTGCGCTGGATCAAGCGGCCCTGACCTACGCCATCGAGCGCTCCTGCGCCGCCAAGGCCGCCGTGGTCGGTGCCGATGAACGTGAGTCGGGGGTACGCGCCACGCTCAACCTGGGTCACACCTTCGGCCATGCCATCGAAACTCACATGGGCTATGGTGTCTGGCTGCACGGTGAAGCGGTTGCGGCCGGTACGGTCATGGCCCTGGAGATGTCCGCGCGCCTGGGCTGGATCAGCGAACAGGAGCGCGATCGCGGTATTCGTCTGTTCCAGCGCGCCGGGCTGCCGGTGGTTCCGCCCGAGGAAATGAGCGAGGCGGATTTTCTTGAACACATGGCAATCGACAAAAAAGTGATCGACGGTCGTCTGCGCCTGGTGCTGCTGCGCCACATGGGCGAAGCGGTGGTGACCGACGATTATCCGAAAGAAGTTCTACAGGCCACGCTGGGAGCGGACTACCGCGCCCTGGCTCAGCTTAAAGGTTAATAAGATTCCGATGACTAGTTTGCATGCCGACGAGGCTTTCCTCGGCCATTTCCAATTGAGTCATGACCCTTTCGCCCCACGGGTCCCGGGCTTCAAGTTCTTCCCCGCCCAGCGCAAGCCGGTGCTGGGCCAGTTGCATCACCTGGCGCGCTACAGCCAGTTGCTGTTGGTGGTCACCGGCCCCCAGGGCAGCGGCAAGACCTTGCTGCGCCAGGCCTTGGTGGCCAGTACCAACAAACAATCTGTGCAAAGCGTGGTGGTGTCGGCCCGTGGCGCCGGCGATGCCGCCGGTGTGTTGCGCCAGGTGGCCCAGTCGCTGAACGTCGCCCAGGCCGAAATCGGTGCAATCCTCGATCAGATCGTGCAATTGGCGCTGACCGGGCAGGAAGTCTATCTGCTGGTGGACGATGCCGAGCAACTCGACGAGTCTGCCCTCGAAGCCCTGCTGGCCTTGGCGGCCGGTGCGCCGGAGGGCCGGCCTCACGTGTTCCTGTTCGGCGAGTCGTCGCTGATCGCCGACCTGGACCAGTTGAACCTCGAGGAAGAGCGCTTCCACGTCATCGAGCTGGCGCCCTACACCGAGGAAGAAACCCGTGAATACCTGGCCCAGCGTCTCGAGGGCGCGGGCCGGGGTATCGAACTTTTCACCGCCGATCAGATCTCTGAGATTCACGAAAGCTCCGACGGCTGGCCTGGCAACATCAACCAGGTCGCCCGCGATGCTCTGATCGAAGTCATGATTGCCAGCCGCTCAGCGGTGAAGCGTCCAAGTATGGGGTTCAACATGCCGAAGAAACACGTATTGGCAATTTCCGCCGTCGTCGTGGTCGCGGTTGCCGCCGCCTGGCTGATGCCGGGTCGCACCAAGGCACCTGCCACGGGTGCCCCTGCCAACGAACAGGCGCAACTGCCCCTTGGCCAAGGTACGCCGCAACCCAACGGTGGCGCGCCGGCCGTGGAATTCGCCGGTAACACCCAGCCGATGCCGCTGCCGCTGGTCGGCCAGTCGCAGCCGGTCATGCGCGGCCCGCTGGCCGAAGCGGCCGGCGGTATCACCGAAGGCGACGACGGCGCAGCGCCACCGATCGACGACAGCAGCGACACGCCGCCGACCGTGACCACCACCGCACCGCCTGCGGGCGTGCCGGCCGGCCCGGCGCCAACGGCTGCCCCGACCGCCAAGCCGACCCAGCTGGCCACTGCCAAGCCGGCACCGGTTCCGGCGCCTGCGGCCAAGCCAGCGGCGCCAGCAGCACCGGCGGCCAAGCCAGCTGCTGCTCCAGCCAAGGCCGCGGCCGGTAGCTGGTACGCCGGCCAGGCGCCGGGCAACTACGTGGTGCAGATCCTCGGCACCAGTTCCGAAGCCACGGCGCAGAACTTCGTCAAGGAGCAGGGTGGCGAGTACCGTTATTTCAAGAAAGTGCTCAACGGCAAGCCGCTGTATGTCATCACCTACGGCAGCTTTGCCAACCGTGATGCGGCCGTTTCCGCCATCAAGGCCTTGCCAGCGAAGGTTCAGGCTGGTAAACCTTGGCCTCGCACTGTCGCCAGCGTCCAACAGGAACTGGCTGCAACTCGCTGAAGATTCGGCGGCCTTACCCAGGCCGCCTCTCCCGGCAACCTCAAAATTTCCGCAAGGGCGGGCGACCTTTCAGGCCGCGCGCCTTGTGGTGTCTGCGTCACAGTAGCGTTTGAGTCGTAGCGGTCAAACCCAAAAAAGTTTTGACTAGCACAGCATATAGCTTTAAACCTTTCACAAATGCGACATGGATTTGCGACAGTTCGTCGTCAAATTTGTGAGCCTCTGTGTCGGTGTGTACAATGACCTCCCTTTTGCCCCCGCAAAGCTGGCGTACGTTCGGCGCGGCATGCAACCGGTTGAATTGAAAAGAAATTTGCCTCGATTAGAGGCAGCCTGGTGAGAAAGTGTCTATGAAAGCAGGTCTGTACCAACCAGATGAATTCAAGGATAACTGCGGTTTCGGCCTGATAGCTCATATGCAGGGCGAACCCAGCCATACCCTTTTGCAAACGGCCATTGAGGCCCTGACCTGCATGACCCACCGCGGTGGGATCAACGCCGACGGCAAGACCGGCGACGGTTGTGGCTTGCTGATTCAAAAGCCCGACGAGTTCCTGCGTGCCGTAGCCCAGGAAACGTTCGGCGTGACCCTGCCCAAGCAGTACGCCGTGGGCATGGTGTTCTTCAACCAGGACCCGGTGAAGGCTGAGGCAGCTCGCGAAAACATGAATCGCGAGATCCTGGCCGCCGGCCTGCAACTGGTTGGCTGGCGTAAAGTGCCGATCGACACCAGCGTCCTCGGCCGCCTGGCGCTCGAGCGCCTGCCGCAGATCGAACAGGTGTTCATCGCCGGCGAAGGCCTGAGCGACCAGGACATGTCGATCAAGCTGTTCAGCTCCCGTCGTCGTTCGTCCGTGGCCAACGCCGCCGACACCGATCACTACATCTGCAGCTTTTCCCACAAGACCATTATCTATAAAGGCCTGATGATGCCGGCGGACCTCACCGCCTTCTATCCGGACCTGAGCGACGAGCGCCTGAAAACCGCGATCTGCGTGTTCCACCAGCGCTTCTCCACCAACACCCTGCCGAAGTGGCCGCTGGCCCAGCCATTCCGCTTCCTCGCCCACAACGGCGAGATCAACACCATCACCGGCAACCGCAACTGGGCCGTGGCCCGTCGCACCAAATTCGCCAACGACCTGATGCCGGAGCTCGAAGAGCTCGGCCCGCTGGTCAACCGCGTGGGTTCGGACTCCTCGAGCATGGACAACATGCTGGAACTGATGGTGACCGGTGGCATCGACCTGTTCCGCGGCGTGCGCATGCTGGTGCCGCCGGCGTGGCAGAACGTCGAGACCATGGACCCGGACCTGCGCGCCTTCTACGAATACAACTCCATGCACATGGAGCCGTGGGACGGCCCGGCCGGTATCGTCATGACCGACGGTCGCTACGCCGTGTGCCTGCTGGACCGTAACGGTCTGCGTCCGGCGCGCTGGGTCACCACCACCAACGGGTTCATCACCCTGGCGTCGGAAATCGGCGTCTGGAACTACCAGCCCGAAGACGTCATCGCCAAGGGCCGCGTAGGCCCGGGCCAGATCTTTGCCGTGGACACCGAGACCGGCCAGATCCTCGACACCGACGCCATCGACAACCGCCTCAAGTCCCGTCATCCGTACAAGCAATGGCTGCGCAAGAATGCCCTGCGCATCCAGGCGACCATGGAAGACAACGACCACGGCTCGGCTTTCTATGATGTAGACCAGCTCAAGCAGTACATGAAGATGTACCAGGTGACGTTCGAAGAGCGTGACCAGGTGCTGCGTCCGCTGGGCGAACAGGGCTACGAGGCGGTCGGCTCCATGGGCGACGACACGCCGATGGCCGTGCTGTCGCAGCGCGTGCGCACGCCGTACGACTATTTCCGCCAGCAGTTCGCCCAGGTGACCAACCCACCGATCGACCCGCTACGCGAAGCGATCGTGATGTCCCTGGAAATCTGCCTCGGTGCCGAGCGCAATATATTCCAGGAATCGCCGGAACACGCCTCGCGGGTGATCCTCAGCTCGCCGGTCATTTCCCCGGCCAAGTGGCGTTCGTTGACCAACCTCGACCGCCCAGGCTTCGCGCGCCAGGTCATCGACCTGAACTACGACGAAAGCGTCGGCCTGGAAGCGGCGATCCGCAACGTCGCCGATCAGGCTGAAGAAGCCGCGCGCGCAGGGCGTACCCAGATCGTCCTCAGCGACCGTCACATCGCCCCAGGGAAGCTGCCGATCCACGCCTCGCTGGCCACCGGTGCGGTGCACCATCGCCTGACCGAAAAAGGCCTTCGTTGCGATTCCAACATCCTGGTGGAAACCGCCACCGCCCGCGATCCGCATCACTTCGCGGTGTTGATCGGCTTCGGTGCCTCGGCGGTGTATCCGTTCCTGGCCTATGAAGTGCTGGGCGACCTGATCCGCACCGGTGAAGTACTGGGCGACCTCTACGAGGTGTTCAAGAACTACCGCAAGGGCATCACCAAGGGGCTGCTCAAGATCCTGTCGAAGATGGGCATCTCGACCATCGCCTCGTACCGTGGCGCGCAACTGTTCGAGGCCATCGGCCTGTCCGAGGAAGTCTGCGAGCTGAGCTTCCGTGGCGTGCCGAGCCGCATCAAGGGTGCGCGTTTCGTCGACATCGAAGCCGAACAGAAAGCCCTGGCCGCCGAAGCCTGGAGCCCGCGCAAGCCGATCCAGCAGGGCGGCCTGCTGAAGTTCGTCCACGGTGGCGAATACCACGCCTACAACCCCGACGTGGTCAACACCCTGCAAGCGGCTGTGCAGCAGGGCGACTACAGCAAGTTCAAGGAATACACCTCGCTGGTGGACAACCGTCCGGTGTCGATGATCCGCGACCTGCTCAAGGTCAAGACCCTCGACACGCCGCTGGACATCAGTGAAGTGGAACCGCTGGAATCGGTGCTCAAGCGCTTCGATTCGGCCGGTATTTCCCTCGGCGCCTTGTCCCCGGAAGCCCACGAAGCCCTGGCCGAAGCCATGAACCGCCTCGGTGCGCGGTCCAACTCCGGCGAAGGCGGCGAAGACCCGGCGCGCTACGGCACCATCAAGAGTTCGAAAATCAAGCAGGTGGCCACCGGCCGCTTCGGTGTGACGCCGGAATACCTGGTCAACGCTGAAGTGCTGCAGATCAAGGTCGCCCAAGGCGCCAAGCCCGGCGAAGGCGGTCAGTTGCCCGGTGGCAAGGTCAACGGCCTGATCGCCAAGCTGCGTTATGCGGTCCCCGGCGTGACCCTGATCTCGCCGCCGCCGCACCACGACATCTACTCGATCGAAGACTTGTCGCAACTGATCTTCGACCTCAAGCAGGTGAACCCCAAGGCGCTGGTCTCGGTGAAGCTGGTGGCGGAAGCCGGCGTCGGCACCATTGCGGCCGGCGTGGCCAAGGCCTATGCCGACCTGATCACCATCTCCGGCTACGACGGCGGCACCGGCGCATCGCCGCTGACCTCGATCAAGTACGCCGGCGCGCCGTGGGAACTGGGCCTGGCCGAAACTCACCAGACCCTGCGCGGCAACGATTTGCGCGGCAAGGTCCGGGTGCAGACCGATGGTGGCCTGAAAACCGGCCTGGACGTGATCAAGGCGGCCATCCTCGGCGCCGAGAGCTTCGGCTTCGGCACCGCGCCGATGATCGCCCTGGGCTGCAAGTACCTGCGCATCTGCCACCTGAACAACTGCGCCACCGGCGTGGCGACCCAGAACGACAAACTGCGCAAGGACCACTACATCGGTACCGTCGACATGGTGGTGAATTTCTTCACCTACGTGGCCGAAGAGACCCGTGAGTGGCTGGCCAAGCTGGGCGTGCGTTCGCTTGAAGAGCTGATTGGCCGCACCGACCTGCTGGACGTGATCGAGGGCCAGACCGCCAAGCAGCAGCACCTGGACCTGACCCCGTTGCTGGGCAGCGATCTCATCCCGGCGGACAAGCCACAGTTCTGCCAGGTCGACCGCAACCCGCCGTTCGACAAGGGCGAGCTGGCCGAGAGGATGGTCGACATGGCCGCTTCGGCGATCAACGACCTGAGCGGTGCCGAGTTCGACCTGGATATCTGCAACTGCGACCGCTCCATCGGCGCGCGGATCTCCGGCGAGATCGCCCGCAAGCACGGCAACCAGGGCATGGCCAAGGCGCCGATCACCTTCCGCTTCAAGGGCACCGCAGGCCAGAGCTTCGGCGTCTGGAACGCCGGTGGCCTGAACATGTACCTGGAAGGCGATGCCAACGACTACGTGGGCAAGGGCATGACCGGCGGCAAGCTGGTCATCGTTCCGCCCAAGGGCAGCGTCTACAAGACCCAGGACAGTGCCATCATCGGCAACACCTGCCTTTATGGCGCCACGGGCGGCAAGCTGTTCGCCGCCGGCACCGCGGGCGAGCGTTTCGCCGTGCGTAACTCCGGGGCCCACACCGTGGTGGAAGGCACCGGCGATCATTGCTGCGAGTACATGACCGGTGGTTTTGTCTGCGTGCTGGGCAAGACCGGTTATAACTTCGGCTCTGGCATGACCGGCGGTTTCGCCTACGTGCTCGACCAGGACAACACCTTCGTTGACCGGGTCAACCACGAACTGGTGGAAATCCAGCGGATCAGCGGCGAGGCGATGGAAGCCTACCGCAGCCATTTGCAGCGTGTACTGGATGAGTACGTCGAGGAAACCGACAGCGAGTGGGGTCGTGAACTCGCCGAGAACCTCGATGACTACGTGCGTCGTTTCTGGCTGGTCAAGCCCAAGGCTGCCAACCTGAAATCGTTGCTTTCCAGCACTCGTGCCAACCCGCAGTGATATGCGCCTGAAGAGTTTGATGAGGTTTTAACAATGGCTGAACGTCTGAATAACGACTTCCAGTTCATCGATGTCGGGCGCAAGGATCCGAAGAAGAAACTGTTGCGTCAACGCAAGAAAGAGTTCGTGGAAATCTACGAGCCTTTCAAACCCCAGCAGTCGGCCGACCAGGCCCACCGCTGCCTGGGTTGTGGCAACCCGTATTGCGAATGGAAGTGCCCGGTGCACAACTTCATTCCCAACTGGCTGAAACTGGTGGCCGAGGGCAACATCCTCCAGGCCGCCGAGCTGTCCCACCAGACCAACACCCTGCCGGAAGTCTGCGGCCGGGTGTGCCCGCAGGATCGCCTGTGTGAAGGTGCCTGCACCCTCAACGACGGTTTTGGCGCGGTGACCATCGGTTCGGTGGAAAAGTACATCACCGACACCGCGTTCGCCATGGGCTGGCGCCCGGACATGTCCAAGGTCAAGCCGACCGGTAAGCGCGTGGCGATCATCGGTGCCGGCCCGGCGGGCCTGGGTTGTGCCGACGTGCTGGTACGCGGTGGCGTGACCCCGGTGGTGTTCGACAAGAACCCGGAAATCGGCGGCCTGCTGACCTTTGGCATTCCCGAGTTCAAGCTGGAAAAGACCGTGCTGAGCAATCGTCGCGAAGTCTTCACCGGCATGGGCATCGAGTTCCGCCTGAACACCGAGGTGGGCAAGGACGTGACCATGGAGCAACTGCTCGAGGAATACGATGCGGTCTTCATGGGCATGGGCACCTACACCTACATGAAGGGTGGCTTTGCCGGTGAGGACCTGCCGGGCGTCTACGACGCACTCGACTTCCTGATCGCCAACGTCAACCGCAACCTGGGCTTTGAAAAGTCGCCGGAAGATTTCGTCGACATGAAAGGCAAGAAGGTTGTGGTGCTCGGCGGTGGCGACACGGCGATGGACTGCAACCGCACGTCGATCCGCCAGGGCGCCAAGTCGGTGACCTGCGCCTATCGTCGCGACGAAGCGAACATGCCCGGCTCGCGCAAAGAGGTGAAGAACGCCAAGGAAGAAGGCGTGAAATTCCTCTACAACCGCCAGCCGATCGCCATTGTCGGTGAAGACAAGGTCGAAGGCGTGAAGGTGGTCGAGACCCGTCTCGGCGAACCGGACGCCCGCGGTCGTCGCAGCCCCGAGCCGATCCCCGGTTCCGAAGAGATCATCCCGGCCGACGCCGTGGTCATCGCCTTCGGCTTCCGCCCGAGCCCGGCGCCGTGGTTCGAGCAGTTCAGCATCCAGACCGACAGCCAGGGCCGCGTCGTGGCCCCGGAGCAGGGCCAGTACAAGCACCAGACCAGCAACCCGAAGATCTTCGCCGGTGGCGACATGGTCCGGGGTTCCGACCTGGTGGTGACGGCGATCTTCGAAGGCCGCAATGCGGCGGAAGGGATCCTGGATTACCTGCAAGTCTGACTCGGCCCCGAGCTGAAATGCAGTAAAAATGTGGGAGCGAGCTTGCTCGCGATAGCGATGGATCAGTCGACGAACATGTTGAATGGGACGCCCTCATCGCGAGCAAGCTCGCTCCCACAATTGTTTTGTGGTGTTGCTGAACATTGCATGACACCGCGACAAATTGCCCCGATAGATAAAAGGCACGGCTCTTGCCGTGCCTTTTGCGTCGCGCTCTGAGAAAATGCCCGCACTTTTTTTCCGGATGCCGACATGACTGCCCTGAAGAACGACCGTTTCCTTCGCGCCCTGCTCAAGCAACCCGTGGACGTCACCCCTGTCTGGATGATGCGCCAGGCCGGTCGCTACCTGCCGGAGTACCGCGCCAGCCGCGCCAAGGCCGGTGACTTCATGAGCCTGTGCATGAACCCCCAGTTCGCCTGCGAAGTCACGATGCAGCCGCTGGACCGTTATCCGCAGTTGGACGCGGCGATCCTGTTCTCCGACATCCTCACCATTCCCGACGCCATGGGGCAGGGCTTGTACTTCGAGACCGGCGAAGGCCCGCGTTTCAGGAAAGTCGTCAGCACCCTGGCCGACATCGAGGCGCTGCCGATTCCCGATCCGCAGAAGGACCTGGGCTACGTCATGGACGCGGTCAGCACCATTCGCCGTGAACTCAACGGTCGCGTGCCGCTGATCGGTTTCTCCGGCAGCCCCTGGACCCTGGCCACCTACATGGTCGAAGGCGGTTCGTCGAAGGACTTCCGCAAGACCAAGGCCATGCTCTACGACAACCCGCAAGCCATGCACCTGTTGCTGGACAAGCTGGCCCAATCGGTCACGTCCTACCTCAACGGCCAGATCCTGGCCGGCGCGCAAGCGGTGCAGATCTTCGATACCTGGGGCGGCAACCTGTCGGCGGCGGCATACCAGGAATTTTCCCTGGCCTACATGCGCAAGATCGTCAGCGGCCTGATCCGCGAGCACGAAGGTCGCAAAGTCCCGGTGATCCTGTTCACCAAGAACGGCGGCCTGTGGCTGGAAAGCATCGCCGAGGCCGGCGCCGACGCCTTGGGCCTGGATTGGACCTGCGACATTGGCAATGCCCGCGAACGTGTCGGTCACAAAGTCGCCCTGCAAGGCAACATGGACCCGACCGTGCTCTACGCCAAGCCCGAAGCCATTCGCGCCGAAGTCGGGCGTATTTTGGCGAGCTATGGTAGCGGCAGCGGGCATGTGTTCAACCTGGGCCATGGCATCACCCCGGAAGTCGATCCGGAACACGCCGGCGCCTTCCTGCGGGCGGTGCATGAGTTGTCGGCGCAATATCACGTCTGATTGCGACCTCTGTCACCCAGCCTGTCCGGTCCTGTGCCGGACAGGCTTTTTTATTGCTCACTTGTTTAACAAATCCGTCATGAACCCCGTCGGTAGTTATGCCTGACGTGTTTGTGTGTGTTTATTTGTCTTTTTTTCGATAGTTATTTCTATTCGTAAGAACTTTCTCAAGTTATGTAGGGGGAATTGATTCAGAGATCATTCCTTCTAAGTTGAGAGATTTGTCCTACACATGGAGCTATCAACTTTCTATAAGGTTCCGGGCACTTGCAAGGGTAGGCGCTGAGCGGTCTGGCGCACCTTTCAAGAGGACGGTGATACGTCTTTCATTTTTGATGACTAGTCTGGAATTTATATGAAGAACAACTTCAACAAGAGCAATGTATTAACGGGGTGTGCGTCCTCGCTAGTTCTGTTGTCGGCCATGGCGGCATCCCAAAGTGTGCTGGCTCATGGTTTCGTCGAAGTACCGCCTTCTCGTGCTTTGTTGTGCCAGAGAGGTGTCAACCAGAACTGCGGCGACGCGCAATACGAGCCGCAGAGTACCGGCGAAACCTTCAAGGGTTTCCCGAATGGAGCCGGTGGCGGGCCATTGCAAGGCCCTGTCGATGGCAAGATCGCCAGCGGCGGCAGTGCCCTGTTTTCTGCCCTTGATGCGCAATCGGCTTCGCGCTGGCACCTGACTGAAATCAAGGACCGCAACATTGCCTTCCAATGGCAATACTCGGCCGCGCACCCGGCGACCAAACATGAGTATTTCATTACCCGCGACGGCTGGAACCCGAACGAAGTGCTCAAGCGTGCCTCGTTCGACAGCACGCCGTTCTGTACGGTGGATGGCGGTAATCAAGTCCCGGTAGCAGGTGCCCCTCACAACTGCGTCATTCCCGACAGCAAGACGGGACATCATGTCGTCCTGGCGGTCTGGACCGTGGGCGACACCGACAACGCGTTCTACAACCCGATTGATGTGAACATCCTCGCCGAAGCCGCGTTGCCGGGCGGCTGGTCGGCGGTGGGCAGCATTGCGCCATCGACCCCGTTGCTGGTGGGCGACAAGGTCAAGGCCCGGGCATTCTCCGCCGCTGGCGAAAATGCCGAGTACAGCGTGGAAATCAGCATCGACAACGCTGAGGAAGGCAAGGCGGAAAACTGGTCGTTCAAACTGGCCGAGGCCCTCAACAGGGCCTATCCGCTCATTCGTGCCGGTGTTCGGGACGAGGACGGCAACATCGCGCCAGTCAAGGGTGCCAACAGCCTGTATGCCCAGAAAGAAAGCGGTGTGACGCGCTACGAAGTGCAGCTGGACATGCGCGAAGACGCTGGCGCCAACATGGAGATTGCTTCCCTGCAGCCAGAGTACGTCCTCGACAAAGGTCGGGTCAGCATGGCGTTCACTGCGCAGACCAACCGCAGCATGAATCTGGAAGCCACTTTGTTCGATGAAAAGAACAAGCAGGTGGGTGTCGTCAGCCAGACCGTGGGCGCAGGCAGCACCGGCCTGAACCTGGACGTGCGCAGCGCCCCGGGCGCGCACACCCTGACGCTGGTGGGGACCACCGAAGACGGCCGCACCACTCGCCAGGAGACCCAGGCGGTCACCCTGACCGGCGAGGGCGTAGGCATCGAGTACGACTTCGAATTCCCTAATGGCATCAGCGAGTACACCGCCGGCACGAAAGTGCTGCAGCGCGCGACTGACGAAGTCTTCGAATGCAAGCCGTTCCCAGCGTCCGGCTACTGCAAGCAATACACCCCGACATCGAACGGTTTCGAGCCAGGTGTCGGTGCGTCGTGGCAAAGCGCCTGGGACAAGCTGTAAGTCCTGACAGGCACGGCCCCGGGCGACTCGCAAAGGTTGCCTGGGGCCTTCAGACGAGAACACAGTGATGTCTATCAATTACTCAAGGCGGCGGGTGCTGCTGCACTGGCTGTCGGCGGTCATTATCCTGTGGGCGTTGGCGTCCGGTTTTTATGTGGCGTTCAACCCGGTGTCCGCTTCGACCCAACAATGGGTCGGGTCATTCAATGTGTCGCTGACCACGCTGTTCATTCCGTTTTTCGTATGGCGGACCTGGCTGTTCGTGTGCGAACGGGAGCCCCAGGGGACGGCGCTTTCATTGAACAAGAGGCTGGCCTTGGCGGTGCACGCGCTGATCTACCTGGTGATCGGCGTCGTGCTGGTGACCGGCGTGCTGATGATGAAAAGCGCCATCAGTGTCTTCGGCCTCGTTCGATTTCCTCAGCCATTGGCTGATCCGGCGCTGATCGAACTGGCCAACACGATCCACGCATTGTCTTGCATGGTGCTTTCGATGCTTGTCGCGTTGCACCTGTGCGCGGTGCTCTGGCATGAGTTTTCCGGGCGCAGGGTGGTGCGCCGGATGTCCTTCGCCAAGCCGACGGTCACCCTCACGCGAGCGCAAAGTTGAGCCTGTTTTCTTTGCGGGTCGGCAGCCGTTTGCCAACGTTGGCGCTGGTGCTCGTGCCGCTGCTCTACGGAGCATTGCTGGCCGGGCAGGAGTGGCGTTTTCGCCAGGCATTGGGTCATGACGTGCCGGTGGTGAGCGACTCGCCGGTGGCGCCGCATCGCGACTTGCCCAACGTCCAAGCGGTGGCGACTGTGCTCGGCTTGGCGCCCGAAGGTGCCCAGGCGCCAAGCACCGAACCAATCACGTTGCAAGCCAGTTTTGTCGCTGGCCAAGGTTTGTCGCGGGCCTTGCTGGCGGACGCCGCTGGCCCGCGCATTTACCAAGTGGGCGAGCGTTTGCCGGGTGGCAGCGTGCTGCGCCGGGTCGAGGCCAGCCATGTGACGTTGTGGCGCAACGGACGTGAAGAGCGCTTGGCCTTGCAACCCGCAGCCAAACCCTTGCTGCGCCGGCTGGACCTCGAAGACGGCGGCCATGCCGCGCCGCGTTCCTCGCAATACCTACGCCCGGTGGCCGGGCAATCAGAGTGATCGAATTCATGAACAGCTTTATCCGGGAGCGTGTTACGCGTGTCCTGTTCTGCTTCGCCGCGTCTTGCCTGCTGACGCCCGCCGGTTGGCTGCAGGCCGAAGAGGCCCAGTGGCAACTGGCGATGAACAATGCGGAACTGCGCGATGTGGTCGAAGAGTTCTCAGCGATCCTGGGCAAGACCGTGGTGCTCGATCCCCGGGTGTCGGGGCGCATCACCGTCATGTCCCGGGAGGCGCTGGACCGCGAAGGGGTGCGGCGGTTGTTCTATTCGGTACTCGATGCCCATAACTTCACCGTGATCGACGAAGGCGAGCGGATCCTGATCACGCCGGTCAGCGATGCCAAGACACGTGCCGGTGTCGCCGATGAACACAGCGCCACACCGTCGCAGTTCGTCACCCGGGTCCTTGACCTGCAATCGAGCATCGCCGCCGATGTCGCGGGGCTGGTGCGGCCCCTGGTGTCGACCAACGGTTATGTCGGCCCTTCGGTCTCGTCCAACGCCTTGGTGGTCACCGACACGGCGGCCAACGTCCAGCGCATCGCCGGCGTGGTGCAACGGTTGGATTCAGGACGCAACCGCAATCACGTGGTGGTGCGCTTGAAGCACGCCCAGGCCGGGGACATCGCCGCACTGGTGGAAGCCTCCGGCGGCAAGCGCGAGGGGGATACGGCGGGGGTGGTGATCGCCGATGCCCGCAGTAACCGGCTGGTGATCATCGGCGCGCCAGCGGTGCGTCAACGCCTGGTCGACCTGGCCCGGACCCTGGACGTACCGGCAGCCGCTTCCCAGGACAACGCGCGGGTCATCCGTCTGCGTCACAGCGATGCCAAACAGTTGGCCGAGGTCCTGGAAGGTGTCGGGCAGGATAGGAAAACCACGCCGGTCCTCGCTGGCCAACGGGAAACCGCGGGGGCCAGCCCCTTCAGGATCAAGGCCGATGAAAGCCAGAATGCCTTGGTCCTGATCGCCGAACCGGCCCAGGTCCGCATCATCGAAAACATCGTCCGGGAGCTGGACCAACCCCGGGCCCAAGTGCTCATTCATGCGGCCATCGTCGAGGTGAGCGGAGATATTTCCGAAGCCTTGGGGGTGCAGTGGGGGCTCAAGAGCGGCAGCGCGGCAGGGAGCATCAATTTCCCGGGAACCGACATCCCGATCATCGGCCTGGACTTCAACAAGCTGGATAAAACCAAGGAAAGCGCATTCCTGCGCCTCGGTGGCGATCGCTTCAGTGCGCTGGTCTCGGCCCTGGCGAGCAATGCCCACAGCAACCTGCTGTCCACCCCCAGCCTGCTGACCCTGGATAACCAGGAAGCGGAAATCATCGTGGGCCAGAACGTTCCGTTCAAGACGGGTTCCTACGCCACCAGCGGCAACGGCGCGGACAATCCGTTCACCACTGTGGAGCGCAAGGACGTGGGTATCAGCCTCAAGGTCAAGCCCTACATCAACGAAGGCTCGACCTTGCGCCTTGAAGTCGAGCAGGAGGTGTCGGACATCGCGCCGTCGGTCTCCGGCGTGGACTCCTCGGACCTGATCACCAACAAGCGCGCCTTGAAGAGCACGATCCTGGCGGACGATGGCGAGATCATCGTGATCGGCGGCCTGATCCGCGACAGTGTCCGAAGCCAGCAAAGCGGTGTGCCGCTGCTGCGCAGTATTCCCTACCTGGGCGCGTTGTTTCGCTGGAACCGCGACACCCAGACCAAAAGCAACCTGATGGTGTTCCTGCGCCCGACCATCGTGCGCAGCAGCGAAGACCTGGCCGATGTGAGCCGGCAACGCTACGACGCGCTCCGGGAGCTGAGCAAACCCGGCTCGCGGAAAAACAACTCGTTGCTGCTGCCCCGGGACGCCCGCCAGTTGTTCGAATCGTCTGCGCGGGAACCGGCGCTCGACGTGCGTCCACCGCAGCCGGAGGGCCTGTGAGCGAGCCGTTGCCCTTTGGTTTCGCCAGGCGCCTGGGCGTGCTGCTGGAAGGCGCGGGGCCGACCTTGAGCCTGTCGATGCGTAGCGACACGCCCCTGACTGCCGTGGCGGAAGTCCGACGCCTGTGTGGGCGGGATCTGCCTATCCAGGTCCTGGAGCCGGCGCAGTTCGCCGCGCGCCTGGCCAGCGTCTATCGCCAGGGCCAGAGCGCCGCCGAGCAGGTGGCCCAAGGCCTGGACGAGGAGCTGGACCTGCTCAGCCTGGCCGATCAGATGCCGCAGACCACCGACCTGTTGGAGCAGCAGGGCGATGCGCCGATCATTCGCCTGATCAATGCATTGCTCAGCGAGGCGGTCCGCGAGCATGCCTCGGATGTGCACCTGGAAACGTTCGAGCAATACCTGTCGGTGCGCATGCGCATCGACGGGCAGTTGCAGGAAATGCTGCGCCCGCGCCGGGAACTGGCGAACCTGTTGGTGTCGCGGATCAAGGTCATGGCGCGCCTGGACATCGCCGAAAAACGCGTGCCTCAGGACGGCCGGATGGCGTTGCGCCTGGCCGGGCACGAGGTCGATGTGCGGGTCTCGACCCTGCCTTCGGCCCATGGCGAGCGGGTGGTGTTGCGCCTGCTCGACAAGCAGGCCGGGCGCCTGGATCTGCAACGCCTGGGCCTGCCCGACGACACCCTGGCGAGCCTGCGCCAGTTGCTCGGCAAGCCCCACGGCATCGTGCTGGTCACCGGGCCCACGGGGTCGGGGAAGACCACCAGTCTGTACGCGGCGCTGAGCAGCATCAACGACCAGAGCCGCAACATCCTCACGGTCGAAGACCCCATCGAGTATCACCTGCCGGGCATCGGCCAGATGCCGGTCAACCCGAAAGTCGACATGACCTTCGCCCGCGGTTTGCGGGCCATTTTGCGCCAGGACCCGGATGTGGTGATGGTCGGCGAAATACGCGACCGCGAGACCGCCGAAATCGCCGTCCAGGCATCGCTGACCGGGCACCTGGTGCTCTCGACCCTGCACACCAACACCGCCGTCGGCGCGGTCACGCGGCTGGTGGACATGGGCGTGGATGCGTATCTGTTGGCGTCGTCCCTGGCCGGCATCGTCGCCCAGCGTTTGTTGCGCTGTCTGTGCCCGTCCTGCAAGACCCCCTATGTGGCCGACGCCGCCACGTGTCGGCGCCTGGGCCTCGACGCCGACGCCGCGCCCAGGCTGTTCAAGGCCCAGGGCTGCGAGCAATGCCAGAAAGGCTATCGCGGGCGCTTCGGCATCTATGAACTGGTGCATGTCAACGCAGCGCTGTCGCAGCTGATTCACCAGGGCGCCACCGAGCAGGCGCTCGCCGCCGAGGCCCGCAAGACTTCCCGCAGCCTGTTCCAGGACGGTCGCCAGCGTGTGCTGGAAGGCCTGACCAGCGTCGACGAATTACTGCGCATTACCCAGGAGGATTAGCGCCATGCCGACCTTCGATTATCGGGCCGAAAACACCCAGGGCCGACGCTGCAAGGGCCGTGTGGAAGCCGACAGCCCCCGGCATGCTCGACAGTTGTTGCGCGAGCGTGGCTTGCTGCCCAGCGAGCTGGTGGAAGCCAAGGAGCAGCGAGTCCTGGGCGGGCGCCATGCCGGGGGGCGCCTGGGCCCGGCGGATCTGGCCTTGCTGACGTTGCAGCTGTCCACCTTGATCCAGGCCGGCCTGCCCCTTGAGGAATCCCTGGGGGCGGTGGCGCAACAGAGCCAGAAACGGCGCGTTGCCCACCTGCTGGCGGCGGTGCGCAGCCGGGTGATGGAAGGCCACGCGCTGGCGACGGCACTGAGGGCCTTCCCTCAAGCGTTCCCCGAACTGTTCTGCGCCACGGTCGCGGCGGGCGAGCAGTCGGGTCACCTGGGCCAGGTGTTGGAACAACTGGCGAGCTACACCCAGGCGCGCCAGGCCTCGCGCCAGCGCATTCAACTGGCGCTGGTGTACCCGCTGATCCTGATGCTGGCCTGTGTCGCGATTGTCGCGTTCCTGTTGGGGTATGTGGTGCCGGATGTGGTGAAGATTTTCATCGACAGCGGTCAGCCGTTGCCCTGGCTGACCCAGGCACTGATCGCTGTGAGCGACGGCTTGCGTCGCCATGGCCTGCTGCTGTTCGGTGCCCTGGCCGGGCTGTTCGGGGTGTGGCGCTGGAGCTTGCGCCAACCGGCGTGGCGCCTGCGCTGGCATCGCTTGTTGCTGCGGTTGCCGCTGCTGGGCGAGGTGCTGCGGGCGATGGAAGCGGCGCGATTCGCCAGCACCTTGGCGATCCTGAGCAAAAGCGCGGTACCGCTGGTGGAGGCCTTGCATATCGCCGCGCAGGTGATCGGCAACCTGACGATCCGCGCCCGCATGGCTGACGTTGCACGTTCGGTACGTGAGGGCGGGACCCTGACGCGTGGCCTGGAGCAGGGCGGTGATATTCCGCCGCTGATGCTGCACATGATCGCCAGCGGCGAACGGGCCGGCGAACTCGACAACATGCTGGCCCGGGCCGCCGAACAACAGGAGGCCAGCCTCGCGGCGCGCATCGCGCTGGTGGTGAGCCTTTTCGAACCGGCCATGTTGGTGCTGATGGGCGGCGTCGTGCTGCTGATCGTCATGGCCATTCTCCTACCGATCCTGAGCCTCAACCAATTGGTGAACTGACCGATGAAACTCCAAAGCAACCGACCCGCACATCATCAACAACGCGGTTTTACCCTGATCGAAATCATGGTGGTGGTGGTCATCATTGGCGTGCTGGGCGCCATCGTCGTGCCGCAGTTCATGAGCCGACCCGACCAGGCCAAGGTCACGGCCGCCCGCACCGACATCCAGGCGATCGCCACGGCCCTGGAAATGTACCGCCTCGACAACTTCCATTACCCCTCGACCCAACAAGGCCTGGAGGCGTTGAGCAAACGCCCGTCCGGTACCCCCGCGGCCAGGAACTGGAACCCCCAGGGTTATCTGAAAAGCTTGCCGGTCGACCCTTGGGGCACGCCCTACCAGTACCTCAACCCCGGGCACAAATCCCTCGATGGTGGCTATGACCTCTACTCCCTGGGCGCCGATGGCGTGTCGGGTGGTGAAGGGATGGCGGCCGACATCGGCAATTGGTCCGAGTGAACATGCCGCGTCTCTGCCGGGGCTTCACCTTGTTGGAGCTGATGGTCGTTATCGTCTTGATCGGCGTCCTGGCGGGCATGGTCCGCTTCGCCACGGGGCCGGGCCCGGCGCGTGAAGCCCGCCAGCAAGCCCGGGACTTCGTGGCGCTGGTGCAGCAGTTGCGCGAGCGGGCGGTACTGGACGGGCAGGAATATGGCGTGCACGTGCAGCCGGGCGGTTATCAGGCGTTGCGACTCGGAGTTCAGGGCTGGACGGCCGTGTCGGTGCCTCATCGATTGCCCGAGGACTTGACGCTCGGGTTGGAGCTGGACGGTCATGTCCTGTCGCTCGATGCCGTTCAAGGCTCACCCCAGTTGCTGATGCTCAGCAGTGACGAGACCAGTCCGTTCAAGCTGTTCATCAACGTCGCTGGGCAGACGGTTGCCCGGGTATCGAGCGATGGCCTGGCGGAGCCGCTGATAGATGAGTGACGCGCGCAGGCAGGCCGCCGGTTGCCAGGGGTTCACGCTGTTGGAAGTCATGATCGCCCTGGCGATTTTCGCGACGCTGGCGGCGGCCGTACTTTCGGCCAGCCATTTCGTACTCAAGCAAAGCGCCGGGCTTGAGGAACGTCTGTTCGGCGCCTGGCTGGCGGACAATCAACTAAGCGAACTGCGCCTGGAAGTCGTCACGTCGCCTGGACAACAGCGACTGAACCGACACCTGGATCGCCGCGATTGGGTCTTGCAACAACGTATCGCCCCGGCCCGCGATGGGCGCCTGTTGCAGGTCGAGATCCAGGTCAGCCGCGACGACAGCGCGACCGTCGCGCACCGCACCATCGGCTGGATCCGCGGCCATCATGAATAAGCAATCGGGCTTCACCTTGTTGGAGCTGGTCATCGCCATCGCCATTTTTGCCTTGCTCGGCCTGGCCAGTTGGCGGTTGTTCGACGGGGTCGTGCGGACCCAGCAGGGAGTCGGTCAGCATGAGCGCGACATCAGGGCCTTGCAGCGCGCTGTCGGCATGATCGAACGGGATGTGTGGCAGGCGGTTGCCGACTCGGTCGTGCTCGCGCCCGGGCATTTGCAATTGCAGCGCAGCCATTGGCGCAACCCACTGGACCAGCCTCGCAGCGAACGGCAAACCGTGAGCTATCAGCTCAAGGGCGGCACGTTATGGCGCGAGAGTGTCGGCGAAGGCATGACGCTTGTGCAGCGGCAGATAGTGCTCGACGACGTCCGCAGCCTGAACTGGCGCGTGTTCGACCGGCAACGGCGCTGGCACGGTGAAACCGCGAGCGGCACCGCGCCGTTGGCGTTGGAGTTGATCGTGTCCGCGGGGCGTTTCGAACAGATCCGCCGGGTGCTGCTGTTGCCGGAGGCGTTGCCATGAAGCGCCAACGCGGCGTGGCGCTGATCAGCGTGCTGCTGGTGTTGAGCCTGGCATTGCTGTTGGTCGGTGGGCTGTTGCGCAGCCATCGCCTGCTGTTGCACAGCAGCGCGCAGCAACTGCAACAGGTCCATTTGCGGCAATTGGGCTTGGCTGGGGAAGACTGGGCGCGGGTGGTGTTGGAAAGCAGTGGGATAACGCCGTCCGGGCCCGTTGACCTGAGCCAGGATTGGGCCCGGCTCGGGCCTGCCATGGAAATGGACGGCGCCGAGCTGCGCATCGCTATCGAGGATTTGTCCGGGCGCCTGAACCTCAACGGACTGCTGGCCCAAGGGCAAATCGATCAGGTCACCCTCGGTCGCTGGACCCGCTTGCTGGCCTCGCTGGATCTGCCGCCGCTGTCGTTGCCCCAGGTCGGGCCGATGCAGGAGTTGAGTCAACTGCGCCTGTTGCCCGGCGTTGACGGCCCGACACTACGGCGCCTGGAGCCCTGGGTGGCGTTGCTTCCCAAGGACGCGCGGATGAACATCAATACCGCCCCGCAGCGCGTGCTGATGACCCTCGATGGCATGGAGGCCGGGACCGCCCAGGCTTTGGTCAACCAGCGTCGCCACGCGCCATACCCCAGCGTGCAGGCGTTCACCAACGACCCGTTGCTGTCCGGCATGGGCCTCAGCAGCCATGGCCTGGGGGTGGGCAGCCGCTGGTTTCGAATCACCGTGAGCGTGATCCATGCCGACAGCCGTCTGCGCCTGGCCTCGGATATCGAGCGTGATGCTGTCAGCGGGCGCTGGACGGTTCGTCAGCGACGCTTCTTACCCTTCAGCCCCAGTGAGCTTCCTTGATGAAAACCTGGCTTTACCTGACTGCCGAGGGCCTGACCGCGCCTTGCGCCAACTGGCCGTGCTGCGTGTGGTCGTCCACTGGCGAGCGTCGTCGCCTGCCGTTGCACGAGGCGGCCGGCGAGTTGAGCGGACGGCCCGTGGATGTGCTGTTGCCGATGGAAATGTGCAGTTGGTTGCGCAGCGATCCGTGGCCCTCTCGACGCCAGCCCCGGCCCCAGGCCCTGGCATTCGCCATCGAAGAACAACTGAGTGAAAACCTGGAGGCGCTGCACGTCAGCGTCGGCCCGCGGGACCGTCAGCACCGCTATCCGCTGATGGTGACGGAGCGCGCCCGGTTCCAGGCGTTGCTGGCGCTGCTCGCCGAACAAGGCATCGATACACGGGCGGTGCATGTCGACGCCGACCTGCTTGCCGATGAGCAGGCATTGGGCGTGCGTTGGTTCGGGCGCTGGTTGTTGGGCGCAGGGCTACCGGCGCGGCTGGCGTTGTCGGCACGGGCCCTGGCGACGCTCAAGCCCGGCTTGCCCGAGGACATTCAGTGGCTGGACGAAGAGCGCGATTGCCCTGGCATCGATGAATGGCTGCTGAGCGCGGGTGGACGGCCCATCGACCTGTTGCAAGGTGAGTTCCGTCGACGTGGTCGAGCGCTGCCATGGCGTGGCGTTTCGGCAGTGGCACTGGGCATGTTGGTGCTCACCTGGGTTTTCTGCGATGCCCGCGTTCGTTTTCTTGAAAGCGAAACCCGGCTTTTGTATGCCCAAAGTGAACAGCGGTTCAGGTCGCTGTACCCCGGGCAGGAGCGGATCGTCGACCTGGCGGCGCAGTTCCAGGCATTGCAGAGTCGGCGCGGGCAAAGCCACGACACTCAGGTCGCGCGCCTGACCCGTCTGACCGAGCAGGTCATTGGCGCCAGCAACGTCGAGGTGCAGCGCATCGATTTTCGTGAGGGCGAAGGCTGGAAGATCCAGTTGACGGCGAACAGTTTCGTCGAGCTTGAACAACTGCGTGAACGCGGGCAGCAAAACGGCTTGCCCGTCACCCTGGGCAGCGCGAGCAAACAGAACAATCGGGTGCAGGCCATCCTCACACTGGAGAACAGTTGATGAACATCGATGGATGGCGGGTCTTGAAACAGAGTTGGGGAAGCCTGTCGCGCCGAGAGCAAGGGCTGTTGCTGGGGCTTGCCGGGGTATTGTCGGTGGCGCTGGCCTACACCGCGATTTGGCAACCGACCTGGCAACGACGGGAGGTTGCCGAACGCCAGTACCAGCAACAGGCTGAACTGAACGCCCGGATCCAGCGTGCCGAACCCACCCGGGATACGACTGTCGCCACGCGGCCCTTGTCGGTGCGCGTCAATGAAAGTGCGTCAGCGGCGGGGTTGGACATGGCGGAAATGGAAGTCGACGGCGACTCGGTGCGACTCGCCGTCAGTGGTGAGGCGAGTGCGTTGCTGCATTGGTTGGATCAACAGGAGCGAGAGGGATCGGTGCTGCGGTCGCTGACGTTGGAAGTGGAGCATGGTGTGTTGGGCGCGCGAGTGGTTTTGCGCCAATGACACACGGCAGTTTTGATCAGGGCGCGAGAGGCCTTTGTGGCGAGGGAGCTTGCTCCCGCTCGGCTGCGCAGCAGTCGTAAACGGGTTTACAGGGTTTACCTGTTGCACCGCGGTGGCTGGTTTTGGGGCGGCTGCGCCACCCAGCGGGAGCAAGCTCCCTCGCCACAAAGTGTCCACTTTGTTCCCGATGCGGATAGCGATGGCTAGACCTGCACATTCCCCGGCAACAACGGCAATTTCGCCAGCTTCACCGCCACCCACAACGCGATCACCAGCAAGCCACCGATGAACAGGCCGATCCCGTTCCAGCCGCCCAGGTGCCAGGCCACGCCGCCGGCCGTACCCGCCACGCTGGATCCGGCGTAGTAGCTGAACAGATAAAGCGACGAAGCCTGGCCCTTGGCCCTGAGGGCGCGGCGGCCGATCCAGCTGCTGGCGACCGAATGGGCGCCGAAGAAGCCGAAGGTGAACACCAACATGCCCAGGACCACCAGCCACAGCGGGGTGGCCATGGTCAGCAGGAGGCCGGCCAGCATCAGCGCGATGGTCGCCCAGAGCATTTTGCGGCGACCGAGTTTGTCCGCCAGTGCGCCGACTTTGGCTGAGCTGTAGATGCCCGACAGGTACACCACCGACAGCAACCCGACGAAGGCCTGGTCCAGATGATAAGGCTCGGCCAGCAGGCGGTAGCCGATGTAGTTGAACAGCGTTACGAAGGCGCCCATCAGCACGAAGGCTTCGAGAAACAGCAGCGGTAACCCGGCGTCGCGAAAGTGCAGGGTGAAACCCTCCAGCAGACTGCGTGGGTGCAGCGAACGGGGACGGAAGTTGCGTGACTCGGGAAGAATCCGCCAGAACACCGCCGCCGCGATCAACGCCAGGCCGCCAATCACCAGCATCGCGGTGTGCCAACTGACGAAGTCGATCAAGACCCCGGTGATCAGGCGCCCGCACATGCCGCCGATGGCGTTGCCAGCGATATACAGCCCCATCGCCAGGCCGATGTGCTTGGGATGAATCTCTTCGCTCAGATACGTCATCGCGACCGCCGCCAACCCGCTCAACGACAGTCCGACCAAGGCGCGCAGCAGCAGGACGCCTTCCCAGGTCGGCATCATGGCGCTGGCGATCGTGCACACCGATGCGGCGAACAGCGCCGTCACCATCACCGATTTGCGGCCGATGCGGTCGGAAATCGGGCCAGTGATCAACAGGCCGATGGCGAGCATACCGGTCGCCATCGACAGGATCAGGCTGCTCTGCGCCGCGTTGATGGAAAACTCCCTGGACAGCAGCGGCATCATCGGTTGCACGCAATACAGCAGGGCAAAGGTTGCAAAGCCTCCGCAGAACAGCGCCAGCACCGTGCGCATGAACATCGGCGTGCCTTTCTCGATATAGATGTCCTTGAGTTCGGCGACGACATCGTCCTGCGCGTGGGGCGGGATTTCATGGGCCAATGGAGCGACAGCAGTTTTCACGGTGGACCTCGCAAGGACACGATCAGACAGGCAATGAAAAAAGCATATAGCTAGCTAATGTTTCTATCCAATATATTATTCGACCTGTTTAAGACGTTTGACGACCTACTGGATGACCCATGGAACTGCGACATCTGCGTTACTTCATCGCCGTTGCCGAAGAGCTGCATTTCGGCCGCGCCGCGCTGGCCCTGGGCATCTCCCAGCCGCCGTTGAGCCAGCAGATACAGGCATTGGAGCAGGAGATTGGCGCACGGTTGTTCGAGCGCACCAATCGTCGAGTCGAATTGAGCGAGGCCGGGCGGCTGTTCCTTGAAGAAGCGCGACGGGTGTTGGCCCAGGTCGACAAGGCCGCCGACGTGGCCCGCCGTGCCCAACTGGGGGAACTGGGTGAGCTGAAAATCGGTTTCACTTCGTCGGCGCCGTTCAACTCCACCATTCCCCAGGCGATCTTCTCGTTCCGTCAGCGCTTCCCCGCGGTGCACCTGAACCTTCGGGAAATGAGCAGCACCCAAGTGGCCGACGCATTGCTGGATGAGTCGATCGAGGTCGGCATCATGCGGCCGTTGCCGCTGCCCGACGCCCTGAGGGAAATCGAACTCAGCCGCGAACCCCTGGTGGCCGTGCTCAGCGCCAAGCATCCCCTGGCCCAGGGCGATGAAAAAGGCCTATTCCTCTCGGCGTTGGCCCAGGAACCGTTCGTGTTTTTCCCGCGCAGCTACGGCAGCGGCCTCTACGCGCAATTGCTGAGCCTGGCCCGCGACGCCGGCTTCAGCCCGCACTTCGCCCAGGAAGCCGGTGAAGCCATGACCATCATCGGCCTGGTCGCGGCAGGGCTGGGCGTCTCGGTATTGCCGGCGTCCTACCAACGCATGCGTATCGATGGGGTGGTCTATCGACCGCTGCTCGACCCGGCGGCGGTCTCGGCCGTGTGGCTGGTGCAGCGCAAGGAACAGCGTTCGCCGATGGCGAAGGCGTTTGTGGATTTATTGACGCAAGGCACTTGCCGTTAAATCCCCAACCACTCGACCTCGATTCGATCGGCCTATCCTTCCCAGACCGTCGCGGGCCTATTGCCGTGGTAATCATAAAAACCCTGGAGTATCCAGGTGTCGCCCTGGCGTTCGAACGCGGCGCGCCATGCGCCTTTGCCACCGCCGGGGGACAGTTGGGCCATGGTGTACCAGTAGTACCGATAGATTCGCTTGGTGGTTATCCTGCCGGCGCGGATATCTGCCAGGATTTCCCCGACCTTGGCTTCAGCCTCCTTGGGAAAGCTGGCGTATGACATCTGTGTTTCGGCCAACGCGCTGGTGCGGGTCTGGAATTTATCCGGTACAGGCTCTGGTGCGGGTAAAACCATGGGGGCGGTGGGTGAGGGTGTCCCTGTCACTTTGTTGGACTTGGCCTGTGTAACGATTTCGATGTCGAAGGGTTCATAGTTTGCGAGCGAACTGGTGAAGTTTGTAATGTCTTCGCCGGTGAGCAGCATGGTATTTCGCTGGGCCCTGCCTTTGTTGAGAATGAGATAAGGCACGCGATTGTTCCTTATTTCCGTCAACAGGCCAGGCTTGTGCATGCGCTGCTTCTCTTCCCGAAGCGCAGTGATCATCTCGTTGTAATAATCTTCCGAAGCCCTGTAGTTTTCTCGGGCGGCCTGCTCTTGCGGCCTGTCCCCCGGATATAACGCCTGGGCTTTGGCATTCAATTTGGCTTCCACGGTCTTCAACATGGCCCGGGTGTCCTTGGATATCTTATCCATGGCCACTCTTTTCCTGCCCTTATGGGGCGTGAAGGTCATGAAGACCGCGCCGGTCAGATTGTCCGTGATAAGCGTGGTGTGCACCTGGATTCGATCTTCGGTAAAGAACACGTTTTTGTGTGAAAGGATCGTGTCATATATTTTTATTTTCTGTGTTTCGCTCAGTTCGACGTCAGGCACGTTGGCTTCGATGTCCTTATAGCTAAGGGTCACGATTCGCCAGGTGTTCATCTTGTCCAACAGCTCGTCGTGGGAAGCCTGATGCCGGGACAGATTGCCCCGGCCCTGGGTCAGGTCCCTTATTTTCGAGAGATAAGCGTTGATGTCGAGCGCGCCTATGTCGGCCATGCTTTCGTCCAGTAGGCGTTCGAGCAGCGTGTCGGGCATGGAGTGGAAAATCTCCTTTGCCGTGTTGACGGCTTCGAGGGTGGGGTAGCGGTTGTTGACCAGCACCCCTTCCACCAATGCATTGAAATTGCGCTCTCGCGGCGTCTGCGGGGCTCGCCTGAACAGGCTCTGGAGCGCGCCGCCTCCGCGTAGGCGCTGCCGTTCTTCAACCTGCCAACGATCATTCTCCCAAATGACAGTCCGTTGGTCCGAGCGGTTGTTGGGCGCGTAGATGATTTGCTCGCCTGCCTGGACCGCGGTCTTGTAATAGCCGTTCCCCAGCATCAGGTAGCCTTGCCCGCTTGCATCCCGGTACCGGTGGCGACCCTCATGGATCAATCCGTGGCCGACGAATCCTTTGAGCCGGTACGGCCCCAGCTCCGGGTCCGTCATGGGGGGAAGCGCCGATAGCGCCGGGCGTGCTTGTCTGCGACGGCGTCCGGCGCGGGCCATGATCAAGTCTTGCCCCGCCTCGGCAATGACCTCTCCCAGCCCGCCGATAAAATCAAGGGTCCACTGCCGCAGGCTGCCGTTCTCCTCGTCTATCGCCGAGACCGCGGCACCGCCGGCCATGGTCGGCAGGATCGCCCGTCCTAGCAGGCCGCCCAGCCGGCCTGCCGGGAACATCGACATCGCTCCCGTCAGCAGCATGACGGCGCTGCGGCGTCCCTCCTGGGCGCCGGTGCTGTCGCGCTCGGCATGGGTCACTGTCAACATGTCCACCGTCTTGATCCCATGGGCGATTTGCGTCTCATGCAACGCTTTGAACACATCCCCCTCGACGATGGGCGAAGCGATGGTCTTCGCGAAATCATCCTGTGCCCGGTCCTTGGCCCACGCGAAGACAGACTGTGTGACTTTCTTGATTTTTTCCTCGAGCGTCAGGTTCTCCGAGATCGATACCATGCTGGCAAGTTGCTCGGCCTGTTCGAGCAGCGGCAGGTGCGAAATGAGCCAACGGGTCATCTCCGACGTGGCAGTGAGTGTGTGCGCCAAGGTTGTTTCCAACGCCCGCGCGCTTGGCGCATCCACGTCCCTGAACGTCTTGCCGTCGGGGGCGCCTGGTGTGTACAGCGTCAACGAGGGGCGGCTCGCCGTCGCCTTCACCCCAAACGCCAGCAATTCCTTCAGCACGCTGTCGCCCCATTGCAGTTGGCGGACCACCACCTCGTGCCCGTTGACCTTGTCGCGCGCCGCCGCGGTCGGGCCGTCCAGTGCCGCCAGCACCAGCTTCAAGCCGGTATTGTCCCGGTCGTGCCGCAAGTCCCCCGAAATATGCGCGGCCCACACTTGGGCGCGCATCTGTTGCGCTTTCAAGGCCATCCACTGCGCCTGCTGTGCCCGGGCCACGCGTTGCAGCTCGGCCGGAAGCCGGGCGCCGATGTTCGCCCTTTCAATGACGTCCACAATTTGCGCGAAGCTCAGCGGTCCTTCCACGGTCGGGTGGGAGGCATTGCGTTCGTCCTGGGTCAGGTTGGACATCGCCCACTGCGTCAGGGAGCGACGGTCATCGACGATTCCCCTCACGCTGCCTTGCGAGACCCCGGAGCCAAACGGCGAGCTCCCCATCGGTGCGTGGGGATCGACCACGGTTCTTCTGATGCTCAGGGACACGTCCTCAGGGTCGACCGGCGGGTATTTCGCCTTGATGACATCGGCGAGCAACTGACGGGTCCGGTCCCGAAGAGCGTCCATGGTGGCCAGCGCCACCGGGTCTGGCGGCGGGGGCTGATCCGTCAGGGCTTTGTGCAGGGCCCGCGTCGCCGCCCACCATGCCAGGCGATCGCTGGCGGTAACGTGCGGGTTGCCGTGCAGCCAGTCATTGAGTCTCTTGAGGTTTAGCCGCAGTTCGCGCTCGCCCATGACGTTCGCCAGGTCCAGTTTGTGGCCGATATCCGCGGCCACATCGACCCGGTTCATCCAGGCGCTGATTTCTTCCGACGCCGCGGGACCGTCCAGCACGGCATCGCACACGGCAGTTTTCTGCTCCGCCCGCAGTTCCGTGACCAGGCGAACGAGGAAGTGCTCGGTCACAGGCGCGGTGTCGACTTCATCCCCAGTGTTGCCGTCTTGCGCCAGGCCAGCCTTGAGCGCCACCAGCGTGTCGTACAGTTGCAACGGCTGGCCCGGGCGGTACAGCACGGCAGGTCCCGAATCGCTGGCGTTGTCATACCGCGACAAGGCCACGGCGCCCGACATTGGTACGCTGAAGCTCCACCGGCGGGGTGTGATCCCCAGGCTGAACACGCCGGGTCGGACCCGTTCCGCCAACTGTGCACGAGACGCTGCGTCCGGCGCCGACAACGCATAGTCGGTCAGCGCCTGGTGCATCTGCGGGCTCAATGTCGTGTCCAGCCGATGCAGGTCGGCCTGGGTCTTGAGTTGCCTGGCGAGTTCGTCCGCCAGCCAGTCGCCGACGTTGCGGTCCTGGCTGAAGTCGGCCGGCGTGTTCCAGAACTCATCCAATGCACGGGTGAGCAGTCGTTCATAAAGCGCCGGTGTGGCGCTGATCAGCCGCTTGATTTCAGTTTTTGCGGCGCGCTCGTTCAGGGCGGCGGGCGCTGCTGCGGTGTTGTCCTGGGAGGTGACAATCTCGATGTTGTCCAGATTACCGAAGAACGCGCGCGGATCGATCCTGCCGGCGACGACTTGCAGCAAAAGCGTTTCCAGCAAGAGGGTGTCCGCCACCGTCTTACCGGTTGCCGGGGCATCGGCTGTGCGCTGCGCAGGCGGGATCGTCTCTCCGCGTAGCGTGCGCACGGACAGCTCGTGTACCGTCATGCTGTTCGCCAAGGCAGGGAAGGTTCTCCTGAACCAATAATCCAGGTGTTGCCTCATCACCTTGGAAGGCCGTGGGATGGCGTCGTTCAGGCGGATCATGTGTCGCTGCGACGCCTTGAGCTGGCTGATCAGCGGGGCATCCGGCAGCGCGGTGCTGTCGGCGAGCGGTAAGTCATGAGACGTTGCAAGGGGGGTGTGTTCCACTGCTTTCTTCCTGGAGGAATGTTGGCAGCACAACCTATTCAGGAAAAGTCCGGGTGGGTGGTATATAGGTACCGCATGGGGGGAAGGGCGATAGGGTAAGCACCGTCAATGAG
Organism: Pseudomonas sp. NFACC56-3; assembly: GCF_900100025.1. NCBI lineage: Bacteria > Pseudomonadati > Pseudomonadota > Gammaproteobacteria > Pseudomonadales > Pseudomonadaceae > Pseudomonas > Pseudomonas sp. NFACC56-3. The sequence continues at coordinate 94,766 of NZ_FMTK01000008.1, forward strand.
CGCTATGACGTGGGCGCTGACGGATCATTGAGTGATCGTGAAAAATGCCAGAATAGCTTCGCGAGTCGCCTGCGTTTGTTCCTCCAGCACCCAATGCCCGGTATCGACCAGTATCAATGAGTGCGGCTGCGTCGCAATGTACAAGGCCTGTTCGGCCAAGGTTTTTCCTCTCGAGTGGTCCCCGCCGATGGTGAGCAGTGGAACAACCAATTTGTTCTTGGAGAATTCCAGGTTGTCGTTCGCGTCATGTTCTACCCAGGCCGAATAGAGCTTGAAGGCCGCTTCCATGCGTCCAGGCCGGGAGTAGTCTTGCACCAGCGCCTGTCGCACCTCACGACTGACTTGAGCGTTGCCCGCGAATACGAAGTCATCGAAGAACATGTCCAGGTAGGTTTTCTCTTGTCCTTGAATCAGGGTGAGGGCCGCTTTGCCAAAGAAACGAAAGTGCCATTTGCTGGCAATGCCGGCTGCAGCATTCCCGTTATAGGCAAGTTCCCACCCGGGAACGCCCGGAATGAATCCATCCATCAATACAATGCGCCCGGTTTCAAGTGGATAAAGCGCCCCGTAGGCGTAGGCAATGATCAAGCCCATGTCATGGCCAATGATATCGACCTGCTTGATGTTCAAGAGGGTGATCAGTTCGTGCAGATCATGCGCCATACTTTTTTTGTCGTAGCCATCGACGGAAATATCCGTTTCGCCAGCGCCGCGATAATCGGGAACGATGGGGCTGAAACCGGCCCGCACCAATGCGCCCATCAAGGGCTCCCAGTTACGCCAGCTGCCCGGGAACCCGTGCACCAGCAGAACCGGTTGTTTGCCGTCACCGCCCATGAGGTAGTGAAGGCGAATGCCGTTCACGAATGCATAGGCATGTGTAAATGTCTCACCGTCGACAACGACGCTGTTTTGTTCCGCTGAAGGCGAGGTGGCGTGGCGTTCGGGGGACATGGCTGCGCGGCCCGACCAGGCGATTGTGTTCAACAATTTTTTGTCCATGTTTGGAGCCAGATTAATTTCATGAGCTACGAATCACAGCTCATAAGGTCGAACGGCTTGATTGAGCATCGACGTCTGGAAGCCTGAAGCTACCCCGGGCACTTTCGCTACTGTCAGAGCTGACAGTTCCGACAACAGGCGAAAAGTGCTGCTTCGATTGAGGGCGGCAGAAGAAAGGCCGGGGGGCGGACGTTGTGTCAGGCTCCTTTCGGCTGTAGGAAAAAGCGCATTTCTAGTTGAGACACTTCCTATTCGTTCCAGGTACCACGCCGTTGGGATTGCCACTCGGCTGTGCTGCGTCGTCTTATTCATCATTCCGAATCGTCCGGCTCAGTGCTCCTTCCCTGCGGCAAGGGGCGCAGCCAGAAGCCCATGAATAAGGCCCTGGAAATGCACTCATCTTTGGATGCCCTCTACACCAACGAAATCTCCCATGAATCTCTCCGTCATTTGGATGACTTGTACTTGGAGCAACGCCACTTGGAGGGTTACGGCGAAGAAGTCGCGGCATTCGTCAATCGACAAAAAGCATTCGTCCAAGCGCATCCGCCAATCGCCATTTATCGAGTGGCCACCGAGGGCAGCCAGACGCGTTACGGCGGAACGATCCAGCAGGTGTCGTCTTCGTTGACGTTCACCTTGGATAATGGCTGGAAAGTATGCGCCGCGCAGAAAGGCGACCAGGTGGTTTACGCCGATGGCAGCACGGCACGGATCATCACTGGCGCCGGGGAAGCCAATAGCAATATCGCGCTGGTCGGCAGTCGTTTGAGCAATGGTGACGAAATCATCAATACGCTTCAGAAACGTTTCCTGATCATCGTGCGTGAAGGCGTGCCGATGGCGGAGGATTTCTTGCCTGCTCTTAAACGGGCGGATGTTCATCGCCTGCACTCGAATGGGATGAAGGAAGACATCCCATGAACGAGGGCCTGCTGCGCAGCCCAGCGGGAGCAAGCTCCCTCGCCACAAGGTTCGTGCTGGACACACAAACAGAGTGAAGATGATCTACCTGATGCCTGTGAATATCCAGGTATGCCACTCAACCCTGTGGGAGCGGGCTTGCTCGCGAAGACGGCAGCACATTCAGCATCGCCAGTACTGACCCACCGCTATCGCGAGCCAGCTCGCTCCCACATGAGGGTTGTTGGATGGCCTGGCATCGTTCGCCAGGCTTCTCCAATGCCCCTAAAGGCGCTTTTTATTGCACCTTCGCCAAATCCCCTTTCAACGCAACACCGGCCATGATCGCGCCGGCGTGGCATTCGTAGGTGGTGGGGTCTTTGCGTTCGTTGCTCTTGTAGAAGCTGACGATGTTGGTGACGGCGTTGGCGCCAGCGTTCTTGGCGGCCTGGTGCAGGCTGATCAGGGCTGATTGCAGCACCCATTCGCAGGCCACTTCATCGGACTTGTTGAAGGCGTTGGTTTTCTTGTTGGTCACGGCGCCGGGGCTGACCACGGTGACGTTGCCAGCCGGTTTGTTGCCGGCCAGGTAGAACTTCACGCTGCCGTCGATCTTGCCGGTGCGGATGGCTTCGGCGACGACCTTGTCGAACGGCAGGAACAGCGCGGTATCACGGGCCTGGCTGAGGCTTGGCAGGGTGCTGAGCAACAGGGCAGCGGTCACGGCGATTTTCTTCAACGACATCAGGGTCTCCTTGACGTAGGGGTAACGGGTTTTGAATCCGATTCAGCGCCAGCGGCGGAAGATCAACGAGGTGTTGACCCCACCAAAGGCGAAGTTGTTGTTCATCACGTACTCGTTGCTCATCGACCTGAACTCGCTGCGCAGGTAGTCGAGCTGGCCACATTGGGGATCGACCTCATCGAGGTTGAAGGTGTGCACATACTGGTCGCTGTTCAGCATTTCGATGCTGAACCAGGATTCCAGCGCCCCGCAGGCACCCAGGGTGTGGCCGAGGAAGCTCTTCTGCGAGCTGATGGGCATGTGCTCGCCAAACAGGCTGCTGGTGGCCAGGGTTTCGGCGATGTCGCCCTGTTCGGTGGCGGTGCCATGGCCGTTGACGTAGCCGATGGCCGAGGGTTCGAGGCCGGCATCTTCCAGGGCCAGTTCCATGGCCCGGCGCATGGTGACCAGTTCGGGGCGGGTGGCGTGCTGGCCGTCGGCGTTGCTGCCGAAGCCAACGATCTCGGCATGAATCCGTGCGCCACGGGCCAGGGCGTGTTCCAGTTCCTCGAGCACGAGCATGCCGGCGCCTTCACCGATCACCAGGCCATCGCGGTCTTTGTCGTAGGGACGCGGGCTGGTTTGCGGCGCATCGTTTTTCAGGCTGGTGGCGTAGAGCGCATCGAAGACCATCGCTTCGGTCGGACACAGTTCTTCCGCACCGCCGGCCAGCATCAACGGCAGGCGCCCGAACTTGATGGCCTCGTAGGCATAGCCGATGCCGTGGCTGCCGCTGGTGCAGGCACTGGAAGTGGGGATCAGGCGCCCGGTGAGCCCGAAGAAGATGCTGATGTTGGCCGCCGTGGTGTGGGGCATCATGCGCACATAGGAGTTGGCGTTCAGGCCTTCGGCCACGCTGTTGAGCAGCATGTTGCCGAACGCCTTGATCTCGTCGGTGCTGCCAGTGGATGAACCGCAGGACACGCCCATGCGCCCGTCCTTGATCGATTCGTCGCCCAGCAGGCCGGCGTCGGCCAGGGCCTGTTCCGCCGACGCGACCGCCAGGCGCGAAACCCGCCCCATGCTGCGCAATTGCTTGCGGGTCCAGTGGGCCGGGACCTGGAAGTCGTCGATGGGGCCGGCCAGGCGCGTGTTCAGTTCGGTGAAGCGGTCCCACTCATCCATGCGCCGGATGCCGCTGCGGTTGGCGGCGAAGTTGCTGGCGATGGTTTCCCAGTCGCTGCCCACGGAGGTGATGCCGGCCATGCCGGTGACGACGACGCGCTTCATCAGCACAAGCCTCCGTTGACGGCCAGCACCTGCCGGGTGATGTAGCCGGCTTCGGCGGACATCAGGAAGTTCACCGCGCCGGCCACTTCTTCCGGGGTGCCCATGCGCTGGGCGGGGATCATTTTCATCAGTTCTTCCACGGGTACGTTTTCATCGAGCATGGCGGTGTCGATCAACCCCGGCGCGACGCAATTGACGGTGATCTTGCGCTTGCCCAGCTCGATTGCCAACGCCTTGGCCGCGCCGATCAGACCGGCCTTCGAAGCACTGTAGTTGACCTGGCCGCGATTGCCGATCAGCCCGGAAACCGAAGTGATGCAGACGATCCTTCCAGCGGCGCGACGACGGATCATCGGCATCATCACCGGGTGCAGTACGTTGTAGAAACCGTCGAGGTTGGTGCGCATCACCACATCCCAGTCGTCTTCGCTCAGGGCCGGGAAGGCGCCATCGCGGGTCAGGCCGGCATTGAGCACCACGCCGTAATAGGCGCCGTGGGCCTCGACATCGGCTTCGAGAATGGCCTTGCAGGCGGCGCGGTCGGCCACGTCGAATTGCAGCACCCGGACGTTGCGGCCCAGGGCCTGGATTTGTGCCTGGACCGCCTCGGCCTCGGCGCGGCCGCTGCGGCAGTGCAGCACGATGTCGTGCCCGGCCTGGGCCAGGCGCAGGGCGATGGCGCGGCCGATGCCACGGCTGGAGCCGGTGACCAGTACGGATTCAGTCATGGCGGGGTTCCTGTTGCGGACGGTTCATGAAGGTAATGGGCGGCCTGGGGCGGACGGAATACATTGAGCCGGGCCGTGGCATGGATGCCGGGGGCGTGGATGTGGCATTCGAACACGCCCATGCCGTTGTCGTCTTCCAGGGAGCGCACGCCATGGATGCTCAGCTCGGTGCCGACGGGAAAGCAGTCGACGTTGCATTCGAACTTGCGGGTGCCGAGCAAAAAGCCCAACTCCACGGCATCGCCGCGTCGGCGGGCGTGGCAACCGGCAAACGCCGCGACACTCTGGGCCATCAGCTCGATGCCGACCCAGGCCGGCAATGCGCCGTCGTCGCGGTTGAACAAACCGCCGGGCTTGACGATGGCGTGGGTGTGGATCTGTTCGTCATCGAACGACAGGATCCGGTCGATGAGGATCATGTCGCCGGCATGGGGCAGCAGTTCGGCGAGCGGCCAGTCAGTCATGGGGCGTCTCCGATAATCAGGCTGACGTTGTTGCCGCCGAAGGCAAATGAATTGCTCATCAGGCGGCGCGTAGTGGCGGGTTTCAGGCGGGTATCGGCGGTGACCCAGTTCAGCGCTGGCAGGGCAGGATCGGCCTGGCCGTCCCAGATGTGCGGCGGCAGGGCCTGGGCGGTGTTTTCGACGCTCAGGGCCAGCCAGCAGAACGCCGCTTCCAGCGCCCCGGCCGCGCCGAGGGTATGGCCGGTCATGGGCTTGGTGGACGAGCAGGGCACGCCCGCCGGGAACAGTCCGGCCACGGCCTGGCTTTCCATGGCGTCATTGTGTTGCGTAGCGGTGCCATGCAGGTTCAGGTAGTCGATCTGGCGGGCGTCGAGGCCGGCGCAGCGCAGGGCTTTTTCCATGGCCTGGCGCGCGCCGCGACCGCTGGGTTCGGGCGCGGAAATATGGTGGGCATCGGAACTGGCGCCGTCGCCGAGCAAGGCAATCGGTGTTCCCTCGCCTGGCGTCTTGCTCATGAGAAACAGCACCGCCGCTTCGCCAATGTTGATGCCGCTGCGGTTCACCGAGAACGGATTGCAGCGTTCGTTCGACACCGCTTCCAGCGCGGAAAAACCGTTGAGGGTCAGTTTGCACAGGCTGTCCACGCCACCGCACAGCACCGCATCGCACAGGCCCAGGTCCAACAGGCGCCGGGCGCTCATCAAGGCGCGGGCGCTGGAGGTACAGGCCGTGGAAATCACGTAGGACGGGCCGCTCAGGCCGAGCCAGTCGGAAAGAAAGTTGGCCGGCGCGCTGAGTTCCTGTTGCTGGTAGTCGTAGCCGTCGGGGAAGCGCTGCTCGCGCAGGTAGTGGGCAATGCCCTGGCTGGCCTCATCGATGCCCGACGTGCTGGTGCCCAGGACGATGCCGATGCGAGCGCGCCCATAGGCCTGGATGGCCTGGTCGATCTCCGCGCGAATCTGCAGCCCCGCTTCCAACAGCAGTTGATTATTGCGGCTGCGTTGCGCCGCCAGGGCTGGGGGGATGGGCGCGAGTTCACCCGGTACCGCGGCGACCGGCAAGGCCCGTTCGGCCACCCAGCCATCCTCGCTGCGCACGCCCGAGCAGTCGCCGGCAAACAGGTTGCGCGCGACAGTGTGCTTGTCGCGGCCCAGGGCGCAGATCACCCCGAGGGCATTCAGGTAGGCGGTCATGGGGCGTTCTCGGTCAACGGTGTGATGCGGTAGCGGGGGCCTTGGGGCAGGCTCATTTCAAAATCCAGCGGCTGCGTGTAATGCACCTGCCAGCGATTATCGAGGGTCCGTTGCGACGCCTGTCGCCGGGCCGCCGGATAGTTGCCGGACAGCTCGGCTTCGGGGGTCAGGGCGAACAACAGCGCGGCGAACAACTCCCGGGCCTCGGCATTGGGTGGCAGCAGACCGTCGGCCTGCCACTGGCCGTGGACCAGGCGCTGGCGGGCCACGGGAATGCCCAGTGGGTCCATCATCGACCAACGGATGCCGGTGTCTTCGCGCTGGATCACCAGTAGCCAGTCCTGGCGTTGGCCGGCCAGGGTCCGCTCGATGTGCAGTTGCATCGGCAACGCCAGGGTCGGCGTGCGTGCGGGCAGCGGCGCCTGGCTGGCGCAGGCGCTGAGCAGCAACACACAGGCGATCAGCAGGCCACGGATCATCCGGCAGCCCCTTCGCCAGGCTTGCGCGCCACCACATTGACCAGGGTTTCCTCACGCTCGCCAAATGGTTTGGGGCGGCGCAGGCCAAAGCGCTCCAGCAGGCCGAAATCCTTGGCGCGGCTCCACCACAGGTACGGGTAGGAGACGTTGCGGTCTTCGAACCGGAACCCTTGTTCGCGGATCATCTGCAGGTACTGCGCGGCACTTTTCTGCACGTGCATGGGGTGGCGGAACAGCCAGCGGATCACCCAGGTATCGATGTAGGCTTCGGTGGATTCGGCGAACATCAAATAGCCGCCGGGCTTGAGTACGCGGTAGAACTCGGCGAGGGCTTTTTCCTGCTCCACCAGGTGATGGAACGTCTGGTGGCAGAACAGCAGGTCGACGCTGGCGTCGGGCACCGCCAAGGTCGCGCAGTCGCTGCCGATCAGTTCCACGCTCATGCCTTGGCGCGCGGCCTCCTCCCGGCTCAAGTCCAGGCTGTGAGGGTCGGCATCCACGCCAATCAGGCGTTGTGGCGCGAACACCTGGCGCAGGTATTGGAATGATTTGCCCTGGCCGCAGCCGGCGTCCAGCAGCACCGGGTTGGCGGGCAGCGCGGTGCTGAACAGGCTGCGCAGGTCGTCGATCGCCACGCGCAACACGTGGTGCTGCCAGGTGTGGCTGCGCAGGAACCAGAAGCCGAAGCGGGTTTCTTCGACGTAGTTGTCGCTCAGGTAGCTCATGGTTGCTGACTCGGCGCCGGGCTTGCGCAGATTTCCGAGAGCATGCGCAGGCGCCGCTTGGGTTCACTGACAAACGGGTTGCGCTGATCCCAGGCGTAGCCAGCCAGGATCGAGCTGATCATGCGCCGGATGTCGTCCGAGCCTTCGGTGTAGAAAATCACGTCTTGGAAGGTACCGGCGTACCAGCCCTCGACATAGCAGCGGAAGGTGTCGACGCCGCGCTTGAGCGGCTCGGCAAACTCGCTTTGCCAATCGACGCTTTCACCCTGCAACTGACGGTGGAGCACGTCGGCGGCCATGCTCGCCGAGCGCATGGCAATGGTCACGCCGGAGGAGAACACCGGGTCGAGGAATTCCGCGGCGTTGCCCAACAGGGCAAAGCCAGGGCCGTGCAGGGTCTTGACGTTGGCCGAGTAGCCGCCGATGGTCCGCGCCGGGGTGTCCCACTCGGCATTTTGCAGTACGCCGGCCAGGCTTGGGGTTTCGTCGATGAAACCACGCAGGCAGGCATCGAGGTCGTCGGTGCGGCCAGCGAAATGTTCCGCCGCCGCGACCACGCCCACCGAGCAGCGCCCGCCGCTGAACGGAATGGTCCAGAACCACACGTCACGTTTGCTCGGGTGGGTGGTGATGAGGATCTTTTCCCGGTCGAACGTCGGAGCGTCGATGCGATCCTCGATGTGCGTGAACACCGCCTGGCGCAACGGGAAGTTCGACGGCGCCTCAAGGTCCAGCAGGCGCGGCAGGACGCGACCGTAGCCGCTGGCATCGAGCACGAAGTCAGCTTCGACGCAGTACTGGCTGCCGTCTTCACGCTGCACGCCCAGTCGTGGTTTGGCGAGGGTGAAATCGGCACTGGCAATCGCTTGGCCGTAGCGGATCTCCACGCCTTGCAGGGCGGCCTGGTCGGCCAGTAATTTGTCGAAGTCGGCCCGTTGCACCTGGAAAGTGGTGGGCTTGCCGTTGCTGAAGGTATCGCCGAAGTCGAAGGCGCTGTAGCGCTCGCCCCAGGCGAACGCGGCGCCGTTCTTGCGCTGGAACCCGGCGGCATTCACCGCGTCGAGCATGCCGGCTTCTTCAACGAAATCCAGGCAATGGGACAACAGGCTTTCACCGATGGAGAACCGTGGGAAATGCTGGCGCTCGATGACCAGCACATCGTGGCCCTTGCGCTTGAGCAGCGCGGCGGCAATGGCCCCGGAGGGGCCGGCACCGATGACGACGACCTGGCGATATTCCGTTTCAGTCACAGGCATTGGGATTCCTTGGATATCCGTAATCATCGTGGGTCTTCTTGAGCGGGTGTGGGGTGTTCGTGACGCCCGGCCCACGGCGCCAGCATGAAACTGAAGGCCAGCCCCAGGCTCACCGCCAGGCCGAAATTACTCACCGCCGGTGTGCTGGAAAGCGCCAGCAGGCCGAACGACAGCCAGGTGGTGATCGCTGCCAGGAAAGTGCCCAGCAGGCTCACCGCCGCGCCACCAATCTGCTCGCGCATCAGGATCGCGTAATCGACGCCGATGGCCGTCACCAGCAGCAGGCCGAATAAGCTGAACAGGGTCAGTGGCTGTCCCAGCCAGCCGAGGCTCGCCAGGCTGCACAGCGCGGCCAGCAATGGCAGGGCGACGATGCGCAAGGCCGCACCGACCCCGAACGGCCAGATCAGCACCAGCACGATCAGCACGCAGGAGGCCAGTTTCAACTCGGCGGCGCTGACCTGCGTGGCGGCGAAGACCCGGTTCAGGTCGCCCAGGCGATCCACCAGTTGTACCCCCGGCAGATCCACGGCTTGCACCCGCAGCAGCGCGGCATCGTTCAAGCCTTGCAGGCTGATCATGGCGGCGACGCCTTGGGCGGTGGGGCCGAGCCAGAGCGTGCGGTACGGCTCGGCCAGGGGGCCGGCCAGCGCGGCATCGATGTCGGTGATCGGCAAGGCCTGCAATTGCGCCAGTTCCGCTTGCAGCGCGGCGACCGGCACGCCCAGGTCCAGCAACGGCTGCCAGACAGCCGGCAACCGGGCCAGGGCCTCGCGCACTTTCTGCTGGTCGGCGGGTGGGCTCACCAGTTGGTTCAGCGACAGGTAGCCCTGGAGCTTTTCCAGGGCGATCAACTGGTCCAGGCGTTCGTTGAGAGCGGTCTGGCGCTCCAGCAGTTGAGACTGATTGTCGGCGCGGATCAGGAAGAACTGGCTGGTGGGCTGGAAACCGGTGATGCGCGCGATGTCGCGGGCCTCGTCGGTGAGGTGCTGAGGCGTGCCGATCCACTGGCGGATGTCGTTTTTCGTGGTCAGGTGCCAGAGGCCGCCCGCGCAGAAGCTCAGCAGCAACACCAGCAGCACTGGCGTAGGCACCCGTGCCAACAACGCCTGGCGGATCTGGAGCAGGCCTTCGCACAGCCGCAGCGGCCACTGGGCCGGACGCAAATCCGCACCGTTGAGCAGCGCCGGCAACAGGCACACCGCGGTCAAGTAGGCACCCACCAGCCCGGCGGCGGAAAATATCGCGATCTGGGTCAGGGCCGGGAACGGCGTCCAGGCCAGGGCCAGGTAGCCGATGCAGGTGGTCGCCAGGCTCAGGCTCAGCCCCGGCAGGGTCAGGCGCAAGGCCGGCCAGCTGCGCCATGGCTTGAGGCTCCAGCTCTTGGACAGGTAGTGCAGGGGGTAATCCACCGCGACGCCGATCAGGCTGGATCCCAATACCAGGGTCATCACATGCATGCGCCCGAACAAGGCCACGCACGCCACAGTGCCGAACAGCATACCCACCAGCACTGGCACGAACGCCAGCCACACCCGCAGGCGTCGGAAGGCCAGCAACAGCAGCAGTAAGATGCCGACTGTCGCGCCACCGCCGACCCAGGTGATTTCCCGCGAGGCCTGTTGCTGGCCGCTGGCGGCGTACAGCAGGCCGCTGGCTGCCAGCAGTTGCCCTTGGGCCTGGCCCGCCTGGTCGCGGCTGCGTTGCAGCAACTCGGCCACTTGCAACGGCAGGTTCATGTCGAAGGCGTTGCCCTGGGCGCGGGCCCGCAGCATCACCCAGCTTTTACCGTCGGCATCGGCGACCAGGGCCCCGCTGCCGATGTCGAATTTGATCGCGCCGCGTTGGGGCTGGCTGTTCTGGATGCGCCCGGTCAGGCCTAGCCAATCGTCCTGGTTCGGCACCAGGCTGAAGCCGCTGAATGGGTCGAACAGGGCCTGCACCCGTTGCTGGATGAACGCCTGGGGCTGTTCGATCAGTTGCTGCCGGTCCGCCGCCGAGAGCATCGCCAACCGCCCGTTGAGCAGTTGCGTACGCAGCGCCGGCAAGTCGGCCTGCAATGTCCATTGCACCTTGTCGAACAGGCCGCTGGCCTGCCATTGCTCGCCCAGGGTTTGCGCCAGGGCGATGGCTTGCTGGCGATCGGCATGACCCACCAGCACCAGCACCTCGCGATTCAACGGTTCCTGCATGCGCTGCTCGGCGATCAGTTCCAGGGCATCAGGCGACGTGCCCGGCACCAGCTCCATGAGATTGGCCGACAGCGGCGCGCCGTTGCGCCACTGCCAGCCGGCGAGCGCGAGCACGGCCAGCAGCAGGATCAGGAACAGCCGTGGCAGCATCCGTTCACTCGGCAAAATCATGTTGCTCCGTTTCGCTCAAGGGCTGTGCGCTGGTGCTGTCCTGCATGCGCAGTACGGTGCTGTCGCCCTGGGTTTCCAGCAATTCGATGCGCTGGACCAGTTCGCCGCCGTCGATGTTGATCTGCTTGAAGACCTGCTTGAGCAGCACCGAGCGCGGGGTCAGGGTGAGTTTCCACTGCTGTGGCTCGCCCGACAGGTTCAGTTCGAAATCCCGTTGCAAGCCACTGCTGTCGCCCTGCAATACTGCCAGGAACAGGCGGTTCTGCTCGGCGCCGGCACTCTTGTTCGGCAGCATCTGCCAGGCATTGCCGTCCCGTCGGGCGATGCCTTGGGCGGTGATGCGGTAGTCCTGTTGCAGCGGGGTTTGCAGCAGCCACAGCAGGCCGTGGTTTTTCGCCAGTACGAAGCGGCCCTTGCTGGTGAGGGGTTGGGGCAGGGCGCGCAGGTGTTTTTCCTGGATGAACTGGCCGTGGATCACCTCCGGGCGGGCCAGTTGGTCGCTCAATTGCTGCAGGTCGAAGGCCTGGGCCAACGGCGCCAGGCAACACAGCAGCAGGCAGATCGACAAACGCTTCATGGCAGTTTCCTTTCGACGGCTTCGACAAAGACCCGGGGCGAGGCCAGCAGCATTTCGCGGCTGGCGATGTCCACGGCCACTTGCACCGAACTGGCGCGGGTCAGGCGCTCGCCGGTGGCTGCGTCGCTGATCAGGTAATTGATCTTCAGTCGGTTTTCCCATTCCACCAGGCTGGCACGCACGGTCAGGGCCTGGCCGAACACGGCGCTGCGCACGTAGCGCAGTTGCAGGTCGATGACCGGCCAGGCATGGCCGGATTCGAGCATGTCGTTGTAGTTGTGACCGATCAGGTCGAGCAGCGCACAGCGGGCCACTTCCAGGTATTTGACGTAGTGGCCGTGCCAGACCACGTTCATCGAATCGACGTCGAAAAACGGCACCACGATGTGGGTGTCGACGTGCAGAACGCCTTGGCTACGCATGCAGCCTCCAATGTTGTTCGGCGATGCGTTGCAGGCACAGGCGCAGTTCGCCTTCCAGGGCGCGGTCTTCGATGACCGGGGCGAAATCCTCGGTCAATTGCTGGTGCATGGCGGCCAGGGCCGGCGGCAGCGGCCGTGCGTCTTCGCCGCGACTGCGCAACCATACGCCCTGGTTGGCCGCCAGCAGCGTGGCGGCAGCGACTTGTTCGGTCAGCTCCAGCACGCGGATCGCGTCCCGGGCGGCGATGGTGCCCATGCTCACCTTGTCCTGGTTGTGACACTCGGTGGAGCGCGAGAAGACGCTGGCCGGCATGGTGTTTTTCAGGGCTTCGGCGGTCCAGGCGCTGGTGCCGATCTGCACGGCCTTGAAGCCATGGTTGAGCATCGCCCGCTCGGCGCTGGCGCCGGACAGGTTGCTCGGCAGGCCATGGTTGTAGCGCTCGTCCACCAGCAGCGCGAGTTGCCGATCCAGCAAATCCGCGACGTTGGCCACCAGGTTCTTCAGGCTGTCCATGGCGAAGGCGATATGCCCGCCGTAGAAATGCCCGCCGTGGAGCACGCGTTCGGCTTCGGCGTCGATGATCGGATTGTCGTTGGCGCTGTTGAGTTCGGTCTCGATGAACGAACGCAGCCAGCCCAGGCTGTCGGCCAGCACGCCGAGTACATGGGGCGCGCAGCGCAGGGAATAACGATCCTGCAGGCGATGCAGCGGCGCCGTCGGCGCGTCGATCGCCAGGTCCTTGCGCAGCCACGCGGCGACCTGCATTTGCCCTGGGTGTGGCTTGGCGGCGAACAGGCGCTCGTCGAAATGTTCCGGGTTGCCTTGCAGGGCAACGACGTTCAACGCGGTGATACGGGTCGCCAGTTGCAGCAGGTAGTCGGCCCGGGCGAAGGCCAGGCAGGCCAGGCCGGTCATCACAGCGGTGCCGTTCATCAGCGCCAGGGCTTCCTTGGGCCGCAGCACCAGTGGGGTCCAGCCCAACTCACGGTGCACATCGGCGGCCAGGCGCCGCTCGCCGCGGAACATCACTTCCCGTTCGCCGGACAACGTGGCCGCCACATAGGACAGTGGCGTCAGGTCACCGCTGGCGCCCACCGAGCCTTCTTCCGGGATCAGCGGCAAGATGTCGTGTTCGAGAAAGGCCTGGAGCCGCTCCAGCAGTTCCACCCGCACCCCGGACACACCGTGGCACAGCGACTGCAAGCGCGCCGCCAGCACCGCGCGGGTGGCCTGGGCGTCCAGCAGCTTGCCCAGGCCACAGCCGTGGAACGTGTACAGGTGACGCGGCAGGGCCTCGACATGGTGCAGCGGCACCGCCACCACGCAAGAGTCACCGTAGCCGGTGGTCACGCCGTAGATCACGCCTTCCTTGTCCAGCAAGGAGTCGAGGAATTGCGCACCCTTGGCGATGCGCTGGCGGAACGCCGGGTCATCCTGCAACTGCGTCGGGGCCTGACGGTTGGCCAGGGCCAGCACATCTTCGATGCGCAGGGGGCGTTCGCCGAAGGTTACCGGCTCAAGAGTGGGCATCGTCATCGGTCTTCCAGAAAGGGTAAAAGTTGAACCACTGTTGGGGGCCCTGGAGGCAGTACTGCGCCAGGCGCTCGGCATAGTGGCCGGCCCAATGGGCGATCACTTGCTCGCGGTCGTTGCGTTTCCACGCCACGGCCTCGACGAAGGGTTCGAGCGTGACGCGATAGCGTCCCTCGTGCTTGAGGCACATCAGCAGGTTGACCGGGCATTTCAGCAGGCCGGCCAGCAACCAGGGCCCCTGGGGGAATGCCGCGGGGTGGCCCATGAAGTCCACGATCACGCTGCGTCCGCCGTGCAGTGGCACGCGGTCGCCGGCAATCGCCAGCCACTCGCCGCGCTCCAGGCGCTCGCTCAGTTGCAACATGATCACCGGGTTCAGCTCGCTGACCTGGATCAGCCGCAAGTGCGTGGCACCGGCCTCGCCCAGCAAACGGTTGAACTGCTCGGCGTGCTTGGTGTGCACCAGCACGTTCATGGTCACTTTCTCGCCCAGTTCGGCCAGGGCCCGGCACATCTCCAGGTTGCCCAGGTGCGCGCCCACCAGCATTTGCCCGCGGGCATCGCGCAGGTGATTGCGCAGCAGCGCCGGGTCGGCGATTTCGATCTGGTCGATGCTCAGCTTGCCGTTCCAGACGTCGAGCTTGTCGAGCAAGGAATCGGCGAACGCCATGAACTGCCCGAACACCCGCCAGCGGGTCGGGCGCAGTTCGGGGCGCGCGCTCCAGTCGGCCAGGCGCTGCTGGTATTGCCAGGCCGCCTGGCGCGCGCTGCGGCCGAAAATGAAAAAGTACAGGACGATGCCGTACAGCACCGGGGTCAGCAAGCGTCGGCCGAGCACCTTGGCGGCGAGCGCGGTGAGTTTCATCAGCCAGAAACTGCCGCGCTCCTGGCGGTCGGCCCAATGTTGCTTGTCTGTCTGAAGGCTCATGCCCGCCACCGTCGCCAGAGAATCAGGGGCGCGCGCACCAGCATGCCGAAGAACAGCCGGGTGTGCATGCTGGAAATCAGCACGTTGTCGTGGAACAGGCGAAAGTGCGAAACGCCGTCCCGAGGGTAATGGACCCGGGTGTGCAGCCAGTGCATCGGCTGATTGCGCCAGGCCAGGCGCACCAGGATGTCCGAGTCGAAATCCATGCGCTTGCCGATATTGGCCGAGTCGATCAGCGCCAGGGTCGGTGCCAAGGGATAGACCCGAAAGCCGCACATCGAGTCGCGGATTTGCAGGGACAGGCTGTTGATCCAGACCATGACGTGGGTCAGGTAGCGCGCGTACAGGCGACCTTTCGGCACGCTGGCGTCGTAGTGCGGATAGCCGCAGATCACTGCGTCCGGGTGGGCACGGGATTGCTCGATGAAGGTCTTCACGTCGCCCAGGTCGTGCTGCCCGTCGGCGTCCACCTGCAAGGCGTGGCTGAAACCCAGGCGCGACGCTTCGCGCAAGCCGGTCATCACCGCGCCGCCCTTACCCTGGTTGACGGCCAGCCTGACCAGATGCACCTGCTCGCCCTCGGCCAGCCGTTCCAGTACGGCGGCACATGCCGGGTTGCTGGCGTCATCCACCAGCACGCAGGGCAGGCCGTTGGCGAGCAACGCCTGGACCACCGCCGAGATGGCGGTTTCGTGGTTGTAGACCGGGATGACGGCGCAGGGGTTATGCATCTTGCCTGTCCTCCATCGATCCATTGTCACCAGGAAGCTTATTGTGGCGAGGGAGCTTGCCAGGCCCCTGTGTTTGAGAACGCCGGGCGAGCGCTGCGCGCTCGAGCGGGAGCAAGCTCCCTCGCCACAGGGATTTGATTGCAGGCCTAGGCATTGTTTTCCCCCAACACAATCCGCCCGCTGGAACAGGCCGCCGTGGCATTGCGGTAGGCAAAGTACAGCTTGCCGCGCTCGCGGTCGAAGCGCAGGTGCAGTTGGATGTCGTCACCGGGGCGAACCAGTTGCTGGAATTTCAGCACCTCCATGCCGACGAACCGGGGCGGCAGGTCCAGCAGTTGGCGGCCCAGGCTCAAGGCCCAGTCGACCTGCACCACGCCGGGCAAGACCGGGGCGGTGGGGAAGTGGCCGCTGAAGTACGCGAGGTCAGGCGGCACGACCAGGCGCAGGTTCCACTCACCGTCGGTTTCGACTTGCTCCAACACGTCGGGGGCTTTGGGGCGTGGCGCCATCAGCAGCGCCTCGACCTCGGCCTGGGGCAGCTTGCCCTGGGCGTTGAGCGGCAACTGCCGCAGCCAGCGCCAGCGCCGTGGCAGGGCCAGGGTTTCGCAATGTTCGCTCAGGTGCCGGCGCAGGCCCCCGGTCACCGCCCGTCGACCCTGGTTGCGCAAGGCTCGCAGGCCAGCTTCGCTCAGCACCAGCAGCGCGCCGAGGGAGGCGCGATTCTCCCGCACCACGCCCAGCCGCGCTTCGCTGACCCAGTCGTGGGCCACCAGCGCCTGTTCGAGCATGGGCAGGGAGATGCGCTTCTCTTCGAGCTTGACGATACGGTCCAGTCGCCCGAGCAGCTCGAAGCGCCCATCTTCGGCGATGCGCGCCGCGTCGGCGGTGTGTTCCACATGCCCGGCGGGCAGATAGGGCGAAGCGATCAGCAAGGCGCCGTCGCTGTCCTGGCTCAGCTCGACGTCGGCAAAGGGCTGCCACCATGGGTCACCCTGGCGCCAGGCGATACCGCCGGTTTCCGAGCTGCCGAAAATTTCCGTCGGCCATTGTCCCAGCCGTCGCTGCAAGCTTTGCGCGGCCTCGGTTGGCAAGGCGCCGCCGGAGGAGAACACCCGGCGCACGCTGCTCAGGGCCGGCCAGTCGAGGTTATCGCCCATGCGCTTGAGCAACGCCGGGCTGGCGACCCAGGCGAACACCGGTTGCTCGCGGCTGGCGCGTTGCAGGTCTTCGGGGAACGCCAATTGCCTGCGTCCGAACGGACGCCCGGCGCACAGCGGCCACAGCACTCGGAACAGCAGCCCGTAGATATGCTGGGTGGCAACGCTGCCGATCATGCAGGCCGGGCCCAGGTCGGCGCCCCACAGCTGTTCCAGGGCCTGGACTTCGTTACTCAACTGCCGCAGGTTTTTCTCGATGCGCTTGGGCTCGCCGCTGGAGCCGGAGGTGCACAGGCTCAGCCAGCAGTGATCGAGGTCCAGTTCGGCGGCGTCCATCGGCGCGTGTTGCACGTCGTCGGGATGGGTGTCGCCGGGCTGGTCGGTCAGCCACAGGTCCACCTCGGACGTCCAGCGCTGGCGTGTCTGCGCTTGCAGGTCGGCGGGAAGCAGGACGCGCACCCCGGCATGCCAGGCACCGAACAGGGCGATGGCCAGGTCGGCTGCATCTTCCAGGTGCACCGCCACCTGGCGCACGCCCCGGGCTTGCAGGCCGGCCGCCAGGCGCAACGCCGCGCCCCGCAGTTGCGAATGATCCAGCGCCGGCTCGACCGCGACGGCGCGTTCCGGTTGAGCCCTGAGCAACATCCGCTCAAGTGTTATCCAATTCATGGGCGGCCTCTTACCCGTTGTCGTATGAGCCATTCAATGGCAAACAGCAGCCCCATCAATCCGTAGGAAATCAGGCCGGTGTACAACATCCACCAGCTCAGCGGCGCCCACAGGGTCAGGGCGGCGGCGAGCAAACCGTTACACAGGAAAAACACACTCCAGGCCACCGTGACCTGACGCGTATAGACCACCGCCTTGGCCGGCAACTGCGGTTCGCGCAGGCGGGCCAGGCGTTCGATCATTGGCGGGCCGTATTTCAGGCTCAGGGCAAACAGCCCAAGCATGAACCCGCTGATCAGCACCGGGTACCAACGCAGCAGGAGCGGGCTGTCGAACAGCGCGAGCAACACGCAAAACACGATCGCCGTGGTCGCCATCCAGCGGCTGCCGTCACCGCCCTTGCCTAGCAACGCCCGGGCCAGCCACAGGCTACCCAGCAGCAGCCCGAACTGCCACGGGGCGAAATGCTCCATGCCGAAATACACCGCAAAGGGGTACAGCAGGCCTGCCAGCAGCAGGCCGAGGCCAATCAGCCGGGTCATGCGGCCGGTTGAACCAGTCGATAGACCGCCTCGACCACGTCATTGACGGTGCGCACCGACTTGAATTCCTCGGCGGCGATTTTCTTGCCGGTCTGGCGTTTGATGTGGTCGATCAGGTCAACCGCATCGATGCTGTCGATTTCCAGGTCCTGGTACAGGTTCGATTCCAGCGTCACGCGCTCTGGGTCCAGCTCGAAGAGCTCGACCAGGGCGTCACGCAGGGTGTTGAAAATGTCGTCACGAGTTTGCATGGTCCGGTCTCAGGGGCGTTTTGCAGTGACGAAGGCCGCAAGGCTTGCCACATTGCTGAAATGGTTACGAGTGTCCTTGGCGTCGGCGTCGATCTTGATGCCGTACTCCTTCTGGATCGCCAGGCCTAGCTCCAGGGCATCCACCGAATCCAGGCCCAGGCCTTCGCCGAACAGGGTCTGGTGGTCGCCGATGTCGTCGATGCCGATGTCTTCCAGGCCGAGGGCGTCGATGATCAGCTGTTTGATGTCACGGTGCAGATCGCTCATCTTCGGCGAGCTCCTTGATGAAATAGTGATGCAAGAAATCGTTGAGCCTGCGCGAAGCCTGGGGTGGCGGGCCGAGCGCGGCGAACGCCTGTGGATCTATATCGGCCCCGACGTGAAAACTGAAGTGAACGCGGCGTCGGGGGATGCGATACCAAGGTTCGGCCTTGGTCAGGGTCGTGGGGTTGAC
This sequence comes from Pseudomonas sp. NFACC56-3, assembly GCF_900100025.1. Lineage (NCBI taxonomy): Bacteria > Pseudomonadati > Pseudomonadota > Gammaproteobacteria > Pseudomonadales > Pseudomonadaceae > Pseudomonas > Pseudomonas sp. NFACC56-3. Next base: position 113,158 of record NZ_FMTK01000008.1, read on the forward strand.
CTTGATCGTGACGGGCGTGAGGATTTTCGCACCCCGCAGGGCGATGGCCGCGGCCCCCCGATGAAAGGCCGGCACCTGGCCTGGCTGGGTGCGCGTCCCTTCGGGAAACACGATCAGCGTCTGGCCATCTTGCAGGGTATCGCTGGCGGCATCGAGCATGTCCATGCTGCCGTCGTTGCTGATGTACTGGGTTGAACGTAATGGACCACGGGTAAAGGGGTTGTCCCACAGGCTTTGCTTGACCACGCAGTTGGCGTTGGGCACCAGCCCGATCAGGAACACCACGTCGATCAGCGAGGGGTGATTGGCAATGATCATCTGCCCGGGGCGCCCGAGCCGTTCGGCGCCATCGATCTGGTAGGTGAGCACGCCGGTACGGGCCATGAACCGGATAAAAAACCAGAACAACCGCCCGACGGTGCGACGAGCCCTTTGTCGGTGGGCCTGGGCATCGCCGGGCAGCCAGGCCAGCAACGGAAAAACCAGCAAACGCAGGCACAGTCCGCCCAGCCCGAACAGAGCGAAGCTTGCGGCGGTCGCGACCAGGCGCCAGTAATAGGCGTCGCGATGTTTACCGGTCACCGGTTGCGTTGCCAGTTCCATACACGATTCTTCCAGGCATGTTGGCAGGTGGTTTCGTTATTCAGCAGGGTACGCAACAGGTCCAGGGCATGGGGCCAGTCGCCGCCGGATCGTTGGCCGGCCTGCGCGGACAGCTCCAATTGCCAGTCGTCGCCCGGCGTCAGCAGCAGGCCCACGGCATAGGGGAAAGGCACGTCATCGACCCACGGTGCGTAGACTTGTGGCGGTTGTTCTTCGGTGATCACCAGCAACACCGCCGGCGCGCCTTCGTTCAACAAGGCGGCGGCCTCCAGCACGCCGTGTTCCAAGCCGTCGCCGGTGGCGGCCAGGGCGGTCATTTCGCTGGTTTCGCCGCGCATGATCGACCACAGGCCGATCACGGCGTTGTGCACCGACAGGCTGAACTGGGTGGGCGACAAGGGCTGGTCGGCCGCCAGGTCCTTGAGAATCTCGAAAGTGCGCGGGGTTTCGCCGTGGCGGGAAATAAAGACCAACGGTAGGTCCGGCTGGCCCTCGGCCAGTGGCCAGCCGACGCTGAAGGCCATCCGCGCCAGGCGGCTGAGGCGACGACGCTGCATGGCGGGCAGGAACGATACGTCAGGGGCGGCATCGCTGGCCGGCAATACAACCGGCTGTCGGCTCCAGGCCTGCCAGTCGTCCACGCTTTCGAGCCCAGGGGCCCACGCGCGCCATTGGGCGATATTGAAATTGATCAAGACTCATCCCACCCCTGCGGGGCTTTATTGTCACGGTTCAGTGGTTTGACCCGCGTCCTACCCTGCATGGCCTTGCGACCCAAGTGGCGCGCATTATCCCGGTGCGGTTGGCTTGTAGCAAATACTGGTTACATTTTGCCCGGCAAAATGTACGAGTCGGTCCACTCGATGCTGGCTTGGACCATTATTGCGATTGTCACGGGCTTGTCTGTCGGTTGTTTCTGTCTTTATCCGGGCACGATTGACGTCTGAATCGTTGGAAAAGCCACTGTTGCTGTAGTCCTTCTACGCAGAAGGTAGCTAAGCAGTGTCGCGGCCTACTACACTCGGGAATCTTTGATACACGGAGGTTTTGACATGCGGCGTGTGGTGTTCAATCAGAAAGGTGGCGTGGGCAAGTCCAGCATCGCCTGCAATCTGGCGGCAGTCAGCGCCAGCGAGGGCTATCGCACGCTGTTGGTGGACCTGGATGCCCAGGCCAATTCCACTCAATACCTGACTGGCCTGACCGGCGACGATATCCCCATGGGCATTGCCGACTTCTTCAAGCAGACCCTGTCGTCCGGGCCTTTCTCGAAAAAGAACAAGGTGGATATCTACGAAACGCCGTTCGACAACCTGCACGTGATCACCGCCACGGCGGAGCTGACGGACCTGCAGCCCAAGCTCGAGGCGAAGCACAAGATCAACAAGCTGCGCAAATTGCTCGAAGAGTTGGAGGAGGATTACGACCGGATTTACCTGGACACCCCGCCAGCGCTGAATTTCTATGCGGTTTCAGCGTTGATCGCCGCTGATCGGGTGCTGATTCCCTTTGACTGCGACAGCTTCTCCCGTCAGGCCTTGTACGGCCTGCTGGCGGAAATTGAAGAACTCAAGGATGACCATAACGAAGGCCTGGAAGTCGAAGGCATCGTGGTCAACCAGTTCCAGGCCCGTGCCAGCCTGCCGCAGCAGATTCTCGACGAACTGATCGCCGAAGGCCTGCCGGTACTGCCGGTGTACCTGAGCAGCTCGGTGCGCATGCGCGAATCCCACCAGGCCAGCCTGCCGCTGATCCACCTTGACCCGCGGCACAAGCTGACCCAGCAGTTCGTGGAATTGCATGGATTGCTGGAAAGCTGAGGGCTGGCCGCCGACCGTGGGCGATCAGCTGATTTTGCTCAGGTAGGGCGGCAAGTCCTGCTCCGGCACGACCGATAGCACCTTGAGGCGTTGCAACATGCGTTGCCGGGCGCGTTGCAAATGCTCCTTGAGGTTCAACGCGGCGGCGTCGAAGGCACCGTGTAGCAACAGTTCCAGAATCAGGCGGTGCTCGGCCAGCATGGCGGGGTCCGCACCGATCCCCAGCAGCCGGGAAAAAATCCGGCTGATGATCATCGGGCTTTGGGCCTGGCGAATCAGTGCTGCCATTTTGCGATTTTGCAGGCCGCTGAGGCAGTGCTGGTGCAGGTCTTCCTCGATGCGCTGGATCGTCTCTTCCGGGCAATGCTCAGCCTGTTGCGCTTGGGTTACCCGTTCCAGCATGGCTTGCAGTTGCTCGCGGCTCAGCCCTGGCGCACTTTGACGTAGCGCTTCGGGCTCCAGGCAGGCGCGCAACTCATAATCTTCGGTGACTTCCCGGGCCGTGAGCGGGCCGGCCAGCCACTGCGAGTAGGGCTCTTTTTCCAGCAAGCCCCGGTCCCTCAAGCGCATCAAGGCTTCTCGCACCACGGCCCGGCTCACGCCGTAGTGCTCGGCGGCGGCTTGTTCATCGAGGCGGTAGTGGCCGAAGGTAATACAGGTCAGCAGCGCGCTGCCGATTTCTTCGTGGATCCGCTCGCCCAGTGGTCGCGTGTCCACCCGTTCTTCGCCACGCGCCAGGCCAAGGTGAACATGGCTCAAGGGCAGGCGCAGCGGCTCGATGTCCAAGCCCAGGGGATTGATCAAGTACCCACGCCCGTCAAAACGGCTGATCAACCGCTCCTCGTGCAACAGATCCAGCGCCTTGCGCACCGGCACACGACTGGTGCCGAACAGCTCCGCCAGGGGGGCTTCCAGTAACACCAAGCCCTGCAGTGCGGTGCCCTCGGTGATTGCATCACGCAATACCTGATGAATCATTGCGTAGCGAGACGCGGTACGCGGGTCTTGGGCTGGCGCTGCTTTCATCGATTCCTCTGGGCATGACGGCGATGGAGGGATTCTCTCACAGTGTCCTGTGTCACTGAGGGTCACATGGCGCGCCCTTTTGTGGGGCTCGCTCCATCAAAACGTTACTTTTATGCACCTAAATGTATCTTTTATAAAAATATACATTAGATAAGCATGCCATCCGGACATTGGCCAGGCCCCCGCTCATCCAAGTCATCCACGCAGCTCTAAGCCGATAGTTCCAGCCTCTATGGGAGCATTGGCGTTCGGCAGCTATGGATTGTGCAAGCGTAGTTGGCACGGAAACTGCTCCATAAAAAATGTACATTTTAATAATAGATACGTTTTCGGATGCCGCAGCCCATGAGCCCATTTTCCTCGCTGGATGCCATTGCACTCGCCGAAGCCTTCGCCTCAGGGCGCACAGATCCGGTCCAGGTGCTGGAACAAGCGCTGGAGCAAGCCGCTCGCGCCGAACACGTGTTCGTGTCGCTGACCGACGCCCGGGCCCGGCGTGAAGCGCAGGCCTCGGCGGCGCGCTGGCGTGCCGGGCAACCGTTGAGCGGCTTCGACGGTGTACCGTTGGCCTGGAAGGACTTGTTCGATGTGGCCGGCAGTGTCACCACCGCGGCAGCGGCGGTGCGCCGGAACGCACCGCCCGCGCTGCTGGACGCGGCCAGTGTCAGCCTGCTCAGCCGGGCCGGCATGGTCTGCCTGGGCAAGACCAACCTCAGCGAGTTCGCCTATTCAGGGCTCGGTCTCAACCCGCACTTCGGCACGCCGGTCAACCCGTTCAGCGATGCACAACCGCGGATCCCCGGCGGCTCCTCCAGCGGTTCGGCGGTGGCGGTCGCGACGGGCATCGTGCCGATCGCCATGGGTACCGATACCGCCGGTTCGATCCGCATCCCGGCGGCTTTCAACGCTTTGGTGGGGTTTCGCGCCAGTTCCCGTCGTTACAGTCGCGATGGGGTATTTCCTCTGGCCCACAGCATCGACAGCATCGGCCCGTTGACTCGCAGCGTGCGTGACGCCTGGATGATCGACGAACTGCTTCAGGGGCGCGACCCACGACAAGCGCCACCGGTGCGCAGCCTGGCCGGGCAGCGCTTCTGGGTCGAGCAAGCGGTAATGGAGGATGCCCGTGTCGAGGCCGCGGTGCGGGCCAATGTGCTGGCCGGTGTCCAGGCGCTGCGCACCGCTGGGGCGTTGGTGGAGATTCGGCCATTGCCGGCTTTCCAGGCCAGCCTCGCGCTGATCCGCGACCACGGCTGGCTGGGGGCCGCCGAGGCGTTCGCCTTGCATGAGGCCTTGCTCGACAGCGCCGATGCCGAACGTCTCGACCCGCGGGTACGCCGGCGTCTCGAAGCGGCGCGGCCCATGACCGCCAGCCAGGTGCTCAAGCTTTACGACGCGCGATCGACCTTGCAACGCCAACTCGTCGAGGAACTCGACGGCGCGGTGCTGATCACGCCGACCGTGGCCCATGTCGCCCCGCCGCTGGCGCCTTTGGAGGCCGACGACGAACTGTTTGTCCGTACCAATCTCGCCACCCTGAGCCTGACGATGCCCGGCAGTTTGCTCGACATGCCCGGCGTCAACCTGCCCAGCGGCCGTGACAGCCAGGGGCTGCCCACCGGCCTGCTGCTCAGCGTGCCCCAAGGCGAGGATGCGCGGCTCCTGCGAGTCGCGCGCTCGGTCGAAGCGACGCTGGCCAATTGCTGATTGATGTTTGAACAACCACCACAACCGGAGGCCGATCATGGCTAAAGATATTCTTTGTGCATTTGGGGTCGATGTCGACGCCGTGGCGGGCTGGCTCGGCTCCTACGGCGGTGAAGACTCACCCGACGATATTTCCCGCGGCCTGTTTGCCGGTGAAGTCGGCTCGCCGCGGCTGCTCAAGTTGTTCGAACGCTACGGCCTGCGCACCACCTGGTTTATCCCCGGGCATTCCCTGGAGACCTTCCCCGAGCAGATGAAAGCCGTGGCGGATGCGGGCCACGAGATCGGCGTGCACGGCTATAGCCACGAAAACCCCATCGCGATGACCCCACAGCAGGAAGAGGCGGTGCTCGATAAATCCATCGAGTTGATTACCCAGGTGACCGGCAAGCGGCCTACCGGCTATGTCGCGCCCTGGTGGGAGTTCAGCAAAGTGACCAACGAGCTGCTGCTCAAGAAAGGCATCAAGTACGACCACAGCCTGATGCACAACGACTTCCACCCCTACTACGTTCGCGTCGGCGACAGCTGGACCAAGATCGACTACAGCCAGCACCCGGACACTTGGATGAAACCGCTGGTGCGTGGCCAGGAAACCGATCTGGTGGAGATCCCAGCGAATTGGTACCTCGACGACCTGCCACCGATGATGTTCATCAAGAAGTCGCCCAACAGCCACGGTTTCGTCAACCCGCGGCACCTCGAAGAGATGTGGCGCGACCAGTTCGACTGGGTCTATCGCGAACACGAGCATGCCGTGTTCACCATGACGATCCACCCCGACGTCTCCGGGCGCCCGCAGGTGCTGCTGATGTTGGAGCGCCTGATCGAACACATCCAGGGCCATGCCGGCGTGCGCTTCGTCACGTTCGATGAAATTGCCGACGACTTCATTCGCCGCAACCCCCGCAGCCGCTGATCCGGCATTTATTCGAGGCGTGTTCTCATGTCCATCTACAACAAACTCGACCTGACTGGTTGGAAACCCGAGCAATTGACCTCGGCCCAGGTGCGCTTCGCCACCTGGATCGCTTTTTTTGCCTGGGTGTTTGCGGTCTACGACTTCATTCTGTTCGGCACGTTGTTGCCGGAAATCGGCCGGCACTTCAATTGGAGCGAAGTCGAGCAAGCCGAAATCGCCACCTGGGTGGCGGTCGGCACGGCGGTGGTGGCGTTGGCCATCGGCCCGCTGGTGGACCGCTTGGGCCGGCGCATGGGGATCATCTTCACTGTCAGCGGCGCGGCGATCTGTTCGGCGCTGACGGCCATCGGCGGTGCCTGGGGCAAATCTCCGTTGATCCTGATCCGTTCTCTCGGCGGGTTGGGTTACGCGGAAGAAACCGTCAATGCCACTTATCTGAGCGAGCTTTATGCCGCCTCCGATGACCCGAGGCTGGCCAAGCGACGTGGCTTCATCTACAGCCTGGTACAGGGTGGCTGGCCGGTGGGCGCGCTGACCGCCGCCGGATTGACCGCCGTGTTGCTGCCGACCATCGGCTGGCAGGGCTGTTTTATCTTTGCGGCGATCCCGGCCATCGTCATTGCGATCATGGCGCGCAAGCTCAAGGAAAGCCCACAGTTCCAGATTCACCAGCGTATCGGCCAGTTGCGCAAAAGCGGCGCGGTCGCCGATGCCCAGGCAGTGGCGTCCACCTACGGCGTCGACTATGAGGAACACAGCAAGGCCGGCCTCGCGTCGGCCTTTCGCGGCACGTCGCGGCGCGCGACACTGGTGATCGGTGCGGCGATCCTGCTCAATTGGGCGGCGATCCAGGTGTTCAGCGTGCTCGGCACGACGGTGATCGTCAGCGTGCACCATATCTCCTTCGAAAACTCGTTGATCATCCTGGTGCTCTCCAACCTGGTGGGCTACTGCGGTTACCTGAGCCATGGCTGGATGGGCGACAAGATCGGCCGGCGCAATGTCATCGCGTTGGGCTGGATGCTGGGCGGGCTGTCGTTTGCCGGCATGCTCTACGGGCCGAGCAACCTGCCGATGGTGGTCGGTCTTTACAGCCTGGGTCTATTCTTCCTGATCGGGCCCTATTCGGCGGCGCTGTTCTTCATCGGCGAGAGTTTCCCCACCAGCATCCGCGCCACGGGCGGCGCGATTATCCATGCCATGGGGCCGATCGGCGCGGTGGTGGCCGGGTTCGGTGCCACCCAGGTGCTGGCGGCAGGTGGCAACTGGCAGACCTCGGCGCTGTACTTCGGCGCGCTGCCTTGTTTCCTCTCTGGCGCGCTGATGTTCGCGGCACGCCACGTCCGTCCGGAAACCGTGAAATAAGGAGGCCCCTCATGACCCGTAGAGTTGCATTGATTACCGGTGCCGCCAGCGGCATCGGCCAGGCGCTGGCCGTGGCGTATGCCCGTCACGGTGTGGCCGTGGCCGCGGGCTACTTGCCGGCGGACCCCCACAACCCGCAAGACACCCGCCAGCAGATCGAGGCGTTGGGTGGCGAATGCCTGATGCTGCCACTGGACGTCACCGACAGTCGTTCGGTGGATAACCTGGCCGAGCAGGCATTCAGCACCTTCGGGCGCCTTGATTACGCGGTGGCCAACGCCGGCCTGCTGCGCCGCGCGCCACTATTGGAAATGAACGACGAGGCCTGGAACGCCATGCTCGATGTCGATCTGACCGGGGTGATGCGCACCTTCCGCGCCAGCGTTCGCTACATGACCGAGGGCGGTGCGTTGGTGGCGATTTCTTCGATCGCCGGCGGCGTGTATGGCTGGCAGGACCATTCTCATTACGCTGCGGCCAAGGCCGGTGTGCCAGGCCTATGCCGTTCGCTGGCGGTGGAGTTGGCTGGACAGGGCATTCGCTGCAATGCGGTGATCCCGGGCCTGATCGAGACGCCGCAGTCCTTGGACAGCAAAAACTCCCTCGGCCCCGAAGGCCTGGCCAAGGCGGCCCGGGCGATTCCGCTGGGGCGCGTCGGCCGCGCCGATGAGGTGGCGTCGCTGGTGCGGTTCTTGACCGGCGATGAGTCCAGCTACTTGACGGGCCAGAGCATCATCATCGACGGCGGCCTGACCGTGCGTTGGCCGGATTGAAGCCGGGCGTCACGGGTTTTGTTTTCAGTGACGGCCATCCCTGTTTGCCCTGGTTCTGGAGGATAGTCCCATGCAACAACTGTTCAACCGCCGCGCCGTGATCACCGGCGCCGGCAGCGGCATCGGTGCCGCCATCGCGCGGGCTTATGCCGCGCAAGGCGCGCGCCTGGTGTTGGCAGATCGCGATGCGGAACGCTTGTCCGCCACCGCAAACGACTGTCGCGCGCTGGCGGTCGAGGTGTACGAGTGCGTGGCCGATGTCGGCACGGTCGAAGGGGCCCAGGCTGGGGTCGATGCGTGCGTCGAGCAGTTCGGCGGTATCGATATCCTGGTCAACAACGCCGGCATGCTGACCCAGGCGCGTTGCACCGAGCTGAGCATCGACATGTGGAACGACATGCTCCGGGTCGACTTGACCAGCGTGTTCATCGCCAGCCAGCGAGCCTTGCCCCACATGCTGGCGCAGCGCTGGGGGCGGATCATCAACGTCGCCTCGCAATTGGGCATCAAGGGCGGGGCCGAGCTCAGCCACTACGCGGCGGCCAAGGCCGGGGTGATCGGCTTTACCAAGTCACTGGCCCTGGAGGTGGCCGCCGACAACGTGCTGGTCAATGCCATCGCCCCCGGGCCGATCGAAACACCGCTGGTGGCCGGCATCAGTGAGCGTTGGAAACAGGCCAAGTCCGCCGAACTGCCTTTGCGACGCTTCGGCCTGGCCACGGAAGTGGCGCCCACCGCCGTGCTGCTGGCCAGTGACCCGGGAGGCAACCTGTTCGTGGGGCAAACCCTGGGCCCGAACGCCGGCGACGTCATGCCATGAAGGAGTGCTGAAGCATGTGTGGCTTGTGCGGCCTATTGGGCGAAGACGTGCATTGGAGCGATCCGCTGGGTGACGGGCTGCCCCGTCGTCGCGAGCGATTGCGGCGGATTTCAGCGATTAATCGTGTATTGGCGCCGTTACGGCTCAAGGTCGAAGATTTCCAGGGCACGGCGTATCTACTGCTGGGCGCCACCGGGCGGCAGGAACTGGCCAGTGGGCTCGACCAATTGTGGAGCCTGGCCGAGTCGATGACGGGCCGCGCGGCGGATCCTCTCGACCCGGTCCTGCTCCAGTCTTTGGAGTCGGCCTCATGAGCATCGCCCTGAACGTCGTGACCGGGTTTCTCGGCAGCGGCAAGACCACCTTGCTCAACCGTCTGCTGCAAGACGAAAGCCTCGGCGACACAGCGCTGCTGATCAATGAGTTCGGTGATATCGGCATCGATCACTTGTTGGTCCAGGAGGTGGCGCCGGACACGGTGCTGTTGCCCAGTGGATGCGTCTGCTGTTCCATCCGCGGCGAGTTGAAAGACGCGTTGCTCGATTTGCTGGCGCGGCGTGACCGGGGCGAGATCCCGGCTTTTCGACGGGTGATCCTGGAGACGACCGGGCTGGCCGATCCGGCGCCGATCCTGGCGACACTCAACAACGACGTGCAATTGCGCGGACGCTTCCATGTCGGTTTGGTGGTGACGCTGGTCGACGCCTGTCACGCCGAGTTGCAGGCGCGCATCCATCCGGAGTGGCTGGCCCAGGTAGCCGCCGCGGACCGCCTGCTGCTGAGCAAGACCGATCAGGCCACTGCGCCGGCTGTCAGCGCGTTGCGTCAGCGGCTGCAAGCGTTGAACCCGGGGGTGCCGCTGCTCGACACCCACGACGTGCTCAGTGGCGATCAATTATTGTTAGGCGAAGGCCTGCGTGGCGCCACGCCTGAAGTCGAGGTGGCCCGTTGGCAATTGCATCGTCCGCACGGCCAGGCCACGCCCCACGGCGAGGCCCAGGTGTGCTGCCTGACCTTCGATCAGCCGCTGGACTGGATCGGCTTCGGGGTCTGGTTGTCGATGCTGCTAAGATGCCACGGCGAACGCATTCTTCGCGTCAAGGGATTGCTCAATGTGAACAGCCTCCAGGCCCCAGTCGTCATCCATGGTGTGCAGCATTGCCTGCACGCGCCGGTGCACTTGCCCAACTGGCCCTGTGCCGAGCGCCAATCGCGCTTGGTATTTATCGTCAGGGGCCTGGACCCGGAGCGGTTACGGCATTCGTTCGATGTCTTCGCCCGTTGTTTCGCCCCGGCGGCTGAGGTGAGTGCCTGATGCCTAGCGGCTCACCTATCACGTTGCGGGTGCTTGGCACCTCCGTCACCTTGCTCGAATCCCTGCGGGTTCGTGCCGAACAGGACCTGGGCATTCGCCTGGTCTATCAGGTCCACAGTGTCGAGCAGGCCCAGCGCATCGCGGTGATGCAACCGGACAGCTACGACCTGTACGACCAGTGGTTTCACAACGTTGATTTCGTCTGGCCGGCGAGAGCGATCCAGCCCATCGACACCCGGCGCATCGCGCTGTGGCACGAGATCAACGACCTGCCCAAGCGCGGCCGGTTGTCTGCCGCGGATCGCCCGGTCAGCGGCAGCGTGCCCAATGAGCGCTTGTACGTGCAACACGACGGCAGCCTGGGCAGCACCGTCAGCGACTGCATCAGCATGTTGCCGTTGACCCACAACGCCGACAGCTTTGCCTATCGCCCGGAACGCTTGCCGACGGGGTTTTCCCGTGACAACGAGAGTTGGGGCTGGCTGCTCGATCCGGCCTGGAGCGGGCGTACCGCGCTGCAAAGCGACGCGGCGATTGGCGCCATCGACGCGGCGCTGGCGATACAGGGCATGGGTTTGGCGTCGTTCAAGGACATCGGCAATCTCAGCATCGAAGAGATCGACAGCCTGGCCGACGTGTTGGTGCGCAAGCAGCGCGAAGGTCATTTCGCGGCGTTCTGGTCGGATGACGAACAGGCGGCGCAACTGATGCTCAGCCCGACCATCGACATCGAGAGCCTTTGGTCCCCGACCCTCATGCGCCTGCATCGGGCCGGGATCAAGTACCGCCTTGCGGTGCCCCGTGAAGGTTATCGCGCCTGGTTCGGTGGGTTGTCGGTGTCACGCCATGCCCGGGGAGCGGTGCTGGATGCCGCCTATGCGTTCCTTAATTGGTGGCTTTCGGGATGGCCCGGCGCGGTCATGGCGCGCCAGGGGTATTACATCAGCAACCCGCCCCGCAGCCGCGATCATTTGAGCGATGCCGAATGGGACTATTGGTACGCCGGCAAACCGGCCCGTGAAGTGTTGCCTGGCAGCGATGGCGAACCGCTGATCGACATCGGCGAAATGCGCGATGGCGGTTCGTATGAGCAACGCATGGGCCATATCGCCGTGTGGAACTCGGTGATGGACGAGCACAACTACCTGGTGCGGCGTTGGGGGGATTTTCTGCGTGCGGCCAACAAAGGCCGCTGAGCATCAAATCCCCTGGCTACGCAACCAGCTCATCAATTGCGGCAACGGCAATGCTCCGCTCTGACGCGCCACTTCCCGGCCTTCCTTGAACAGAATCAGGCTGGGAATCGAGCGGATTCCCAACTGCGCCGACAGTTGCTGGTTGGCCTCGCTGTCGAGCTTGGCCAAGCGGCATTTGCCCGTCAGTTGCGCGGCGGCCTGTTCGAACACCGGGGCGAAGGATTTGCACGGCCCACACCAATTGGCCCAGACGTCCACCAACAACGGCAGGTCGCCCTTGATCTGGCTGGCGTAGTCGCCTTGCTTGAGTTCGAACGGTTTGCTCAATAACACCTGGGCCTTGCAGCGCCCGCACTTGGGCTGGTCGCCCAAGCGTTCGGCGGGTATGCGGTTGAGCCCGTTGCAATGGGGGCAGGGGATCAGCATCAGGTCGGTCTCCCGGAAAATCGTTGGCACAGATTGAGCACTATACATAAACCACCACAAAACCCTGTGGGAGCGAGCTTGCTCGCGAAGGCGGAGGATCAGTCAAAAATGCATCGACTGTCAGACCGCTATCGCGAGCAAGCTCGCTCCCACAGGAGGTGGTGTTGCTGCTTATTTAGCGTTGGTCAGCGTGTTGTAGCTGGTCATCAGGTTGCGGTAGTCCGGGATGTGGTTGGAGAACAAGGTCGCCAGACCTTCCACGTCGTTGCGCCAGTCGCGGTGCAGTTCACAGGCCAGGCCGAACCAGGTCATCAGTTGCGCACCGGAGGACGACATGCGGTCCCAGGCCGATTGACGGGTCAGTTCGTTGAACGTGCCGGAGGCATCGGTGACCACGAACACGTCGAAACCTTCGGCCAGGGCCGACAGTGCCGGGAAGGCTACGCAGACTTCGGTGACCACGCCGGCGATGATCAGTTGCTTCTTGCCGGTGGCCTTGATCGCCTTGACGAAGTCTTCGTTGTCCCAGGCGTTGATCTGGCCAGGGCGAGCGATGTACGGCGCGTCCGGGAACAGCGTCTTGAGCTCCGGCATCAACGGGCCGTTGGGGCCGGTTTCGAAGCTGGTGGTGAGAATGGTCGGCAGTTGGAAGTACTTCGCCAGGTCAGCCAGGGCCAGCACGTTGTTCTTGAAGCGGTCCGGGTCGATGTCGCGGACCAGGGACAGCAGGCCGGCCTGGTGGTCAACCAGCAGAACGGCGGCGTTATCTTTGTCGAGACGGTTGTAGGAAGTGGTCATGGCGTAGTCCTCATTAAGTTTGGTTGCCGAAGGTCGGCGTGGTTAAGGTTTTCAATGTCGGTGTAGCGATTGTTCGGTGACTCATCCGGTCGAAGCGCCCGGCTTCAATCCGTGTTGCGTTTCGATGGGTGTAGATTAAAACTGGCACCTTTGATGCGCTAGACTGCGAAAATTAGCCTTAGCGTTCTATTTGGAGAACGATCATCGAAGACCTCAACACGCTTTACTATTTCACCCAGGTGGTCGAGCACCGTGGGTTCGCCGCTGCGGGCCGGGCGCTGGACATGCCCAAGTCGAAGCTCAGCCGGCGTATCGCCCAGTTGGAAGATCGGCTCGGGGTACGCTTGCTCCATCGCACCAGTCGCCACTGCACGCTGACGGAGATCGGCCAGGCCTATTACCAGCGCTGCCTGGCGATGCGGGTCGAGGCCGAGAGCGCGGCGGAAGTGATCGAGCGCAACCGCTCCGAGCCCCAGGGACTGGTGCGTATCAGTTGCCCGACGGCGCTGCTCAATAGTTGGGTCGGGCCGATGCTGACCCGCTACATGCTCAAGTACCCGCGAGTGGAGTTGTTCATCGAGAGCACCAACCGCCGAGTCGACCTGATCCATGAAGGGTTCGACATCGCCTTGCGGGTGCGCTTTCCGCCCCTGGAGAACACCGACATGGTCATGAAAGTGCTGAGCAACAGCACCCAATGCCTGGTGGGCAGCCCGGCTTACCTTGAGCGCTTGTCTTCACCCGCTTCGCCGGCGGACCTCAACGGCCTGCCGAGCGTGCATTGGGGGGGAGCGCAGCGGGAGTATCAGTGGGAATTATTCGGCCCGGACGGCAGCCGCGCATTGATCCGCCATGAACCGCGCATGGTCACCGACGACCTGCTGGCCCTGCGGCACGCCGTGCTGGCCGGCATCGGCGTCGCCCATTTGCCCACCGTGGTGGTACGTGAAGACATCGCGGCTGGCCGGCTGGTGGAACTGGTGCCGGGCTGGACGCCCAAGTGCGGGATCGTCCACGCAATCTTCGCCTCACGACGCGGGTTGCTGCCGTCGGTGCGTACGCTGATCGATTTTCTGGCCGAGGAGTTCAGTCACAGCGACATGGCGTAGGATCGGGCCCGTTGGTTTATGCGAGTCAGTTAAGCCTCAATCCCGTGGGAGCAAAGCTTGCTCGCGATTGGGGTGAGCAGTCGACTACGCCATTGACGGGGCTGCCGTCATCGCGAGCAAGCTTCGCTCCCACAGGTTTTGTGTCGTTTGATCCTTAACTGACCGGCATTAGCCACCCAGGCTGCCATTCATCAGGTGCGTTGCACTCAACGCCCGCCAGGCCCTCAAAAAAATCACAACGTACCTGTTCGCAACCCGGAGGTCCCATGAGCAATCCTCAAGACCCAGACACCCCACAGGCGGTGGACAACCCCAATGACGACGGCTTCGTCCTTGGCACCGCCGGCCGCGATGAAGACCCCAACGCCGCCCCGGCCTACGCCATCGACCGCCGCCACGACCGGGACGAGCTGACCCCCGAAGACGCCCGCGGCATGCCCGGTTATCCCGAGGAAAAACCACCGGCAAAACCCAAAGAGAAGGGGGTTGAAGAGGCGGAGCCGGGGATCGAGACGCCCGAGCAGGGGAACGATAAGGTTGGGTGAGCAGGACTCATCTCTGCTCACATTTCTTACCGAGACCTAAATCTTTTGGCGACTAGGCTGGAAACCAGCAAGAGCTAACCATTTGTCTAACTGGCGCTATCGCAATTTGCGATGCGCCAGATTTGTGTTTAACTTCCCCATAGCAAAATGCGATAAGGACGTTGCATGCATGTGATCACTGAGAAACGCATTTGGGAGGCCAAGGAGAAATGGCCACATTCAGCGAATGCGTTGGATCAATGGTATCGGCTGATCAAGCGCAATAGCCCGGCTGATTTTGCGGCGATGAAATCCATATTTCCGGCAACCGATAAGGTCGGTCCGCTGCATGTGTTTGACATCGGTGGAAACAAGTTGCGGCTGATTGCGGTGATTCGATACCGAGCACAGCGTCTGTATATCAAATGCGTGCTTGACCATCGGGAATACGACAGAGGCAAGTGGAAGGAGGAAAAGGGATGAGTGCACTGATTGAACAAGTCGCCGCCCATTGGGAGTTTGTGTCGCCCCTGCTGCGAAAACCCAGGAGCGAAGAGGATTATGACCGATTGGCGAGTGCTCTTGATGAGCTGTTGGCGTTGGTGGGCGAAGACGAAACCCATCCTCTCATGAGCCTGGTGGATATCATCGGCGAATGGATTGAGGCATGGGACCAGCAGCACCGGCCAATGCCCAAGGCGAGCGGTGTCGAGGCGCTGCGTTACCTGATGCGTGAACATGGCATGAGCCAGAGCGACTTGCCAGGCGTTGGTACCCAGTCGGTGGTATCGGAGGTATTGAGCGGTAAGCGTCAGCTCAATTTGAGGCAGATCCGCTGGTTGGCCGAGCGCTTCGGTGTATCGGTGGAAACCTTTATTTGATGGCTAGGCACGCTCATTGTGGCGAGGGAGCAAGCTCCCTCGCCACAGGGTTAACCATGCCCCCGAACAGTATGTGTGGGGGCGGGAAGGTGATTTCAGCCGTGGCGCCGCGTTACGACGAGCAACTGATCTCCAGGTGCTTGCCCCACTCCGGCGGACGTTGCGCGTAGCTGTCCATGCCCGGTTGTTCCTCGAACGGTTTGCTCAGCACGGTGTGCAAGCGGCGTACTTCTTCGTAGTCGCCTGATTCGGCGGCGTCGATGGCTTTCTGTGCCAGGTAGTTGCGCAGCACGTACAGCGGGTTGACGGCGTGCATGCGCGCGCGGCGTTGGTCTTGATCGACGGGGCCTTCGCGATTGACGCGGGCGACATACAGTTCGCCCCAGGCGTCGAAGCCCTTGAGGTCGACAAAGTCATCGCGCAGGGTGGCCACGGCTTGCTCGGGCGCCTGGTCGCCCAGTTGGCGGAAGAACAGGCTGTAGTCGACGCCGCTGTTCTGCATCAATTGCAGCAAGCGCTCCACCAGTTTCTGGTCGTCTTCTTCGGCGCGGGTCAGGCCGAGGCGGCGGCGCATCAGGTCCAGGTAATGGGCCTGGTACAGCGGCAAGTACAACCCGAGGGTCTCGCGCAGGGCGTCGACGTTGATGAAGGGTGTCAGGGCCTGGGCCAAGGCGCTGAGGTTCCATTGGCCGATGGGCACCTGGTTGCTGAAGGAGTAACGGCCCTGATCGTCGGAGTGGTTGCAGATGAAGTTGGCATCGAAGTCGTCGAGGAAGGCGAACGGTCCGAAGTCGAAGGTGATGCCCAGGATCGACATGTTGTCGGTGTTCATCACGCCATGGCAGAAACCGTACGCCTGCCATTTGGCAATCAGCTCGGCGTTGCGCTCGACGATTTCGCGGAACATCGCCAGGTACGGCTCCGGCTGCTCGCGGCACTCGGCAAAATGCAGGTTCAACACGTGCTCGGCGAGGGCCGCCTGCAGTTCGGGTTTCTTGGTGTAGTAGAAGTATTCGAAATGCCCGAAGCGCACATGGCTGGGGGCCAGGCGCAGCACCATGGCGGCGCGCTCCTGCTTTTCCCGCCATACCGGGGTGTCCGAGCCGATCACGCACAAGGCCCGGGTGGTGGGAATGCCGAGGGCGTGCAGGGCTTCGGAGGCGAGGAATTCGCGGATCGAGGAACGCAGCACCGCGCGCCCGTCGCCCATCCGTGAGAACGGCGTCTGGCCGGCACCCTTGAGGTGCAGGTCCCAGTGCTCGCCAGCCTCGTTGTACACCTCGCCCAGCAGCAATCCTCGACCGTCGCCCAGTTGTGGGTTGTAGTGGCCGAACTGATGCCCGGAATACACCATCGCCCGTGGCTCGGTTTCGGCCCAGAGCTTGTGGCCGCCAAAGATCTCGGCGAACAGCGGTGCCTGGGCTTGCGCCGGGTCCAGGTCTAGCAACGCCATGGCCGCCGGGCTGGCGACCACCAAGCGTGGATTGTCGATGGGCTCGGGCAGCACGTGGGTCGAGAAACCGTCGCCCAGGCGGGCGAAGCGGTTATCGAAGGTCAGGGTTTCCAGCGTTTTCATGGCCGTCTCCGGCGGGACGCCCACAGGCAACCCGCGATCAGTCGAGTGTGCCTTGCGGCGGCTCAGGCACCGGCTTGATGCTGGCGACAGCCGACGGCACGGGCGTGATGGTCTTTTTGTCGGGCTCGGCAGGCACCAGTTTGTATTCCTGGCCTTGCATGTTCTTCAGATAGATTTCCATCTGCCGGAAGGAGATGTTGATGTGCTCCTTCTTGAATTCCCGATTGATGAAACGGTTGATTTCGTCCAGCACCGGGTTACGGTCACCGAGGTCGCGTACGTGCATGCGCAACTCGTGGTCCAGGGTGCTTTCACCGAAGTTCAGGAAGTACACGATCGGTTCCGGTTCCTTCAGCACCCGTGGGTTCTCGCGGGCGGCCTTGAGCAGCAACTCACGCACCCGGTCCAGGTCCGAGCCGTAGTCCACACCCAGTTTCAGGGTCACCCGGGTGACGGTGTCGGTCAGCGACCAGTTGATCAGTTGCCCGGTGATGAACGTCTTGTTCGGGACGATGATGTCCTTGCGGTCGAAATCGGTGATGGTGGTCGCACGAATGCGGATCTTGCTCACCGTGCCCGACAGGTTGCCGATGGTGATGGTGTCGCCGATGCGCACCGGGCGCTCGAACAGGATCATGATCCCGGAGATGAAGTTGGCGAAGATCTCCTGCATGCCGAAGCCCAGGCCCACCGACAGCGCGGCCACCAGCCATTGCAGTTTGTCCCAGCTCACGCCCAGGGTGGAGAGGGTGGTGACGAAACCGACGCCGGCGATCACATAGGACAGCAGCGTGGTGGTGGCATAGGCACTGCCCTGGGCCAGGTTCAGCTTCGACAGCACGAACACTTCCAGCAGGCCCGGCAGGTTGCGCGCCAGGGCGAAGGTGATGCCGATGATGATCAGCGCCCCGAGCATGTCGCCGATGCTGATGGGCACCATGCTCATGTTGGCGCCGGTGCCGCTGGTGTATTCGTAGAGGGTGATGTTGTCCAGGTACGAGAACACGCTGATCAGGTCCGACCAGACCCAATACAGCGCGGCGATGAAACCACCCAGCAGGGCCAGTCGGATCAGGCGCAGGGACTGTTCGTTGACCTTCTCGATGTCCAGCGTCGGCTCCTCGACCACCGCTTCGCCATCGCCGGCCTCCTTGGCCGCCTGGCGCTTGGCCAGGGCGCGCTGGTAGGCCAGGCGCCGCGCCGCCACCGACAGGCCGCGGACGAAGGTCGCCTCGATCACCAGCCAGAACATCAGCAGGTACAGGGTATTGATCAAGCGGTCGCTGAGTTTCAGCGCGGTGTAGTAGTAGCCAAAGCACACCGCCACGAACAGCGCGATGGGCAGCGCGGTGAACAGCACCCCGACGGCCTTGCGGAACAGCGAAGTGTTCCGGTGCGTCGGGCTGCTGAGCAGCAGGCGGCTGAGCAACCACGCCATCAGCGCGTAGCAGGTCAGCACCACCGGCATGCCGAGCACGTCATCGGCCAGGCTCGCGGGTTGCAACTCGGCCACGGCCACCACGGCCACCAACGCCAGCACCACCAGCCCGAGCCGGCGGATCCAGCCTTGGAGGAATTCGACCTGGGGTTTCTCCCAGCGGAAATGCAACTCGGCCACGCCGCCCGGCGACAACACTCGATAGGCGGTGTAGAACACCAGCCAGGCTTGGCCGATCTGCAGCAGCGCCGCGCCGAGGTTGGCGTTCTGACCGCGGGCGTCGATCTGCAAGGCATAGCCGCAGAGGGTCAGCGCCAGGGCCACCGGCATGGCCAGCAGGATATTGATCAGGATCGCCTGGGGGGTGTGCCACTGGCTGTCGCGCTTGAAGTGGCCAACGTCTTGGTGAACCTTGTTCAGGCGGGCATAGAGATGCTTGCGCCGCCACAGCAGCGCACCGATCAGCAGCGCCAGGGGCAGGAACAGCAGCGGCCGCTGCGTCAGGCCATCGGCCAGCTCGCTGAGGCTGGAGGCCCAGGGCAACGAGTCGATCTGTTTTTCCAGGCGCGTCGGTACGGCACGCATCCATTCGAAATCCAGCGGTTTATTGCTGGGAATCCAGAACATCTGCTCTTCGAGGGTCGCCCGCAGGTTCTGGGCGGTGCTGAGCAGTTGTTTCTGGTTGAGCTGCAAGGTGATCGATTCGTTGAGCACCGCGCTCAATTCGCGGTTCAGCCGTTCCAGCAGGTCGACACGGGTCAGGGCCAGTTCCAGCAAGGTCTTGCGCAGTTGCGGGGTGACTTGTTCCGACGGCTGGGAGGCCAGCAGGCTGTCGACGTAGGCGCTGGGGTTGTTCAGCAGCTCACGTTGCTGGCTGACTTCGAACTGGTACAGGCGGATGTCGGCGATCTGGTCGGCCAGGTTCTGGTCGAGCTTGAGGCGCGGCAAGGTCTGGCGCTGCTTGTAGAGGATCTTGGAGAGCAGCAGGCTGCCCTTGAGCACGCTGATCTGCTCGTCCAGGGCCGCGTCGGTCTGGGTCACGCTGTCCAGCAGTTGCTTGGTCTGCAGGTTCTGTTGGGTGACCTCGTTGAGGCGGTCGGTGCTTTTGAGCAGGTAGTCGGAGAGCTTCAGGTTGGCCGCGCTTTCGGTCGCCAGCAAGCTGCTGCCACCGGCCTTCTGGGCTTCGATGGATTGCTGGGTCACCGTCTCCTGGGATTGGGCCAGGCGCTTCTGGTTGATCAGGTTCTGCAGGTCTTGGATTTCCTGCTCCATGCGGGCGATTTTTTCCATCAGCAGGTCGTGCTGGCCGTTGCCCAGGTCCTGCAGTTGGCTGTTACCGGCCAGTTCCTGGCGGCGCAGCGGGATCAGTGCATTGAGCGCCGCCGACTCGGCGTTGAGCTGGTCGCGTTGCTCGCTGCTCAGGGTCTTGCCGGCGTCCCGGCCGGCCTTGAGGATGGCATTGATCTGCTGGATGCGGGTCTGGCTGCTGGAAATTTCCGCCTGGGCACGCTCGGGACGGGTCTGGGCGGTGATGATCAGGCTGTTGGCGTCGGCCAGGGCTTTTTGCAGATCACCCTGCTGGGTGGAGCGATCCGAGAGCATTTGCTCGAGCTGGGGAATCGGCAGGTTGGCGTAGCGTTGCGCCACCGGCACCACCGTGGTGCCCTTGAGCCGTGCCAGTTCGCGCTGGTTCTCGATGTTCTGCTTGGGCGCGGTGGCCAGTTGCTGCTTGAGCGCCTGCAGCTTCTGTTCGTAGTCGGCCTTGTTGTTGAGCTGGGTCAGCGTGCCCTGCAAGACGGCCTGCAGGGCTTTCTGGTCGGCTTCCGGCAGTTTGCTTTCGGCGATCTTGTCCAGGCTGGCCTGCACCGAAGCGCTGGTGGGAAGATCAGCGGCTTGCAGCGTGCAGATGGAGAGACTCAGGCCCAGCAGGGCGGTGGCGAAAAAGGAGCGCAGGGTAGGCATAGAGACCGGTCAAGCAAATGAGAGTGGGAGCAGTTTAGAGGAACAAGCCGGGGCCCGGGCGACTTCCTTCGGGGAATCTGACGCCCACTTTGCCGATCTTGTTCCCGTCCATGGCCGCGACGGTCCACAGGGTGTTGTTCCAATCCACCTGGTCGCCGACCACTGGTGCGCCGCCTACTTTCTGAGCGATGAAGCGGCCCAGGGACATGTCCGGATCGATGCCGTCCAGCTTCAACCCGTACAGCGCGGCAACCGCGGCCAGCTGGGCGTCTCCTTCGAGTACGAAGTCGCCGAAGAAGCGCAGATCCAGGCCCCGTTGCGGCGCTTGGCTGAACAGTTTTCCAAGGGCCGGCAAATCGTGTTCATGACCGATAACACACAGCAAATCATCGACTTCCAACACCGTACTACCCGACGGATGGAGCAGTTGCTGACCACGAAACAGGGCGGCGATGCGGGTGCCTTCGGGCATTTTCAGGTCCCGCAGGGGCGAGCCGATGCACCATTTTTCCGCGCCCAGGCGATAGATGAACAGCTCCCACTCGCTGGTGACGTGCACTTCCAGCGCGGCCCGGGAAATCGGCAGCGGCTCGGGCGGGACGGTCACGTGCAGCAACTTGGCGACCCACGGCAGGCTCGTGCCCTGTACCAGCAGCGAGACCAGCACGATAAAGAACGCCAGGTTGAAGTAGAGCTGGGCGTGGGGCAGGCCGGCCATCAGCGGGAACACGGCCAGGATGATCGGCACCGCGCCGCGCAGGCCGACCCAGGAAATGAAGGCTTTCTCGCGACCATGGAACGCCTTGAACGGCAGCAGGCCCACCATGACCGACAACGGACGGGCAAACAGGATCATCCACAGCGCCAGGCCCAGGGCCGGCAGGGCGATCGGCAGCAGGTCGTGGGGCGTGACCAGCAGCCCCAGCACCAGGAACATGCCGATCTGGGCCAGCCAGGCCATGCCATCGAGCATGTGCAGGATGCCGTGGCGGCTGCGCACCGGGCGGTTGCCGATCACCAGGCCGCACAGGTACACCGCCAGGAAACCGCTGCCGTGCAGGGCGTTGGTCAGGGCGAACACGGCCAGGCCGCCACTGATGACGAGGATCGGGTAGAGGCCGTTGGCCAGATTGATGCGATTGACCAACTGCAGCATCAGCCAGCCACCGCCCAGGCCGAGTACCGAACCGATGCCGAACTCACGCACCAGGTGCCCGAGCAGGCTCCAGTGCAGGCCGGTTTCACCGCTGGCGAGCATGCCGATCAGGGTGACGGTGAGGAACACCGCCATGGGGTCGTTGCTGCCGGACTCGATCTCGAGGGTGGCGCTGACCCGCTCGTTCAGGCCCTTGCCGCCCAGCAGCGAGAACACCGCCGCGGCATCGGTCGAGCCGACGATGGCACCGATCAACAGGCCCTGGATCAGGTTCAGATTGAACAGCCAGGCCGCCGCCAAGCCGGTCAGCCCGGTGGTGATCAACACACCGACCGTGGCCAGGGACAACGCCGGCCACAGCGCCACGCGGAAACTCGAGACCCGTGTGCGCAAGCCGCCGTCCAGCAGGATGACGGCCAAGGCGAGGTTGCCGACCAGATAAGCCGTGGCGTAGTTATCGAAAAGGATACCGGCGCCGTCGACACCGGCCACCATGCCCACGGCCAGGATGATCACCAGGATCGGGATGCCCAGGCGGGACGAAAGAGAACTGACCAGGATGCTCGCACCTACCAGCAACGCGCCGATCAAGAACAGGCTGTTGATGGTCGCTGCAGTCAAAGGCGTTACTCCGGGAAAACTGAGGGGCGGGCACAGACTGACCATGCAGTCTGCGTGCCAGCGATTCTAACCTGTTGAAATGTGATGCTGTCAAAAAAGGTTGGGAGGGAGGGGAGTTGATCGTTCCCACGCTCTGCGTGGGAATGCCTCAACGGACGCTCCGCGTTTGGCTTTAGGGACGCAGAGCGTCCCCGGCTGCATTCCCACGCGGAGCGTGGGAACGATCATCCGTGGCGAGGGAGCTTGCTCCCGCTCGGCTGCGAAGCAGTCGTCGCTTTTGAGGTCCTGGGGCCGCTTCGCAGCCCAGCGGGAGCAAGCTCCCTCGCCACAAAAGCTGGAGGGTTGATCGCTCACGGTCTGTGGACGATCAACCATTAGTGGGTTACAGGCTGAACCGCCCGACCATGTTGTTCAAGTCCACGGCCAGGCGCGACAGTTCGGCGCTGGCGGCACTGGTCTGGTTGGCGCCGGTGGCAGACTGCACCGACAGGTCGCGGATGTTCACCAGGTTGCGGTCCACTTCACGGGCCACCTGGGCCTGTTCCTCGGCGGCGCTGGCGATCACCAGGTTGCGTTCGTTGATTTCGACGATGGCCGTGTTGATGGTGTCCAGGGACAGGCCGGCGCCACGGGCGATGTTCAGGGTCGACTCGGCGCGCTCGGTGCTGTTGCGCATCGAATCCACGGCGTGTTCGGTGCCGCTCTGGATGCTGCCGATCATGCGTTCGATTTCGCTGGTCGACTGCTGGGTACGGTGGGCCAGGGCGCGAACTTCGTCGGCCACCACGGCAAAACCACGACCGGCCTCACCGGCACGGGCGGCTTCGATGGCGGCGTTCAGAGCCAGCAGGTTGGTCTGGTCGGCCAGGCCGCGGATCACGTCCAGCACTTTGCCAATATCGCGGGACTCATTGGCCAGGTTACCGATCAGCGTGGCGGTGCTTTGTACGTCGGCACTCATGCGTTCGATGGCACCGACGGTTTCCTGCACCAGGTCGCGGCCGTCGCCAGCGGATGTGGTGGCGTGCTTCGACGCCTCCGACGTGCTGACCGCATTGCGTGCGACCTCTTCCACGGCGCTGGTCATCTCGTTGACCGCTGTCGCGGCCTGTTCGATTTCGTTGTTCTGCTGGGTCAGGCCCCGGGCGCTTTCGTCAGTGACGGCGTTGAGCTCTTCGGCCGCCGACGCCAGCTGTGTGGCCGAACCGGAGATCCGTTGCAAGGTATCGCGCAGTTTTTCCTGCATGGTCGACATCGCCCGCAGCAGGCGACCAGCTTCGTCGCTGCCGTCCACGGTGATCGGCCGGGTCAGGTTGCCCTTGGCGATTTCCTCGGCGGCATCCAACGCGTTGGCGATCGGCTTGGTGATGCTGTTGGTCAGCAGCCAGGCGAACAGCAGGGTCAGGCCGGTGGCGATGACCAGCAGGGTGACCACCCAGATGAAAGCGCTTGAATATTGTTGCGCCGCGCCCTTATTGAGCGCCTCGGCTTGCAGGTTGTTGATCTCCAGCAAGCGGCCGATTGCGACATTGATGGCATCGGAGTTGCTCAGCAGTTCAGTGTTGAGCAACGTGCGCAGTTCATCGACCTGATTGTTGCGTGACAGGGTTTTCATGCGCTCTTCGAGTTGGCGGTACTGCCCGAGCAGTTGCCCATACTGATCGTAGGCGGCCCGTTCTTCTGGAGCACTGATGAGCTTTTCGTAGGCGGCCTGGGCCACGCGGATCTGTTGGCCGCGTTGTTCCAACAGATCGTAGGTTTTCTGCTGGATGTCCGGCTCGCGGTTGACCAGCAAGCGATAGGACAAGACGCGCAGGCGCAGGGTGAGTTGGGTGAACTCATCCAGGGCCTTGATACTGGGCACGCTGTTCTGGGCGATGATTTCGCCAGACCCGCGGATTTTGCTCATCTGGGTCAGGGCGAATACCCCAAGGGCCAGCATCAGGGCGCCAATCAAGGCAAACCCCAGGAACGCCCGCGGCGCGATGTTCATATTACGTAGGGACATGGAAAATACCGAAAGAAAATAGAGGCGTCCGTGCGGGGCTGAGACTGCTGTTAGCTGGCTTATCGGTCATGGGCCTGAAGTCTTGAGGCGTTGTGGGCTTTTGTCGCAGGACAAGGCCTGCCACGCGACGAAGGGTAGGAACCCGATGCTTGAATCGCAGTCTCTACAGCTCGCGAGCCAAGCACCGCCACCGTGTAAAGCGTGGCATCGGCGGTGACTTTTCTTTATCGTACGCGCCCCTTGAAAAAGCCTGGAAATCAATATGTTGGAAACATCCCTCAGCCAACTGGAGCAACTGGTCAACGACCTGGTGCAACAGAACCTGCACCTCACCGGCCTGAACGAAACCCTGAGCGCCGAACTTGCCAGGGCCAAGGATGAAAACGAAAGCCTGCAACTGAGCCTGATGGAACAGGAAGAACTGCACGGCGCCACCGCCGCCCGCATCCAGGCCCTGATCGAGCGCGCCAGCGCCGGTCCTGTCAGCGCATGAAGCACGGCGCCGATGGAGTGACGGTTATCTCGATCCTGGGAGAAGACTATTCAATCAAAGCGCCGGCCGGGCAGGAACAGGCCCTGTTGGACGCCGCTTCGATGCTCAAGGCCGCACTGGCCGACACGAAAAGGAAATACCCGACGCTGATTGGTGACCGCCTGCTGGTACTGGCGGCCATGAACCTGTGTTCGCAACAGATCGAAATGCAGAAAAGCCATCAGGCGGAACTCGACCGTTACCAAGAGCAAGTCAGCGCCACGGTCGAGGTGATTGCCAAGACGATCCAGCAGGCCTGAAGTCTTTTAGGACCCAGGGTTGGTGGTGATCTAATGTGGGAGCGGGCTTGCTCGCGAAGGCGGTATGTCAGTCACAATTGATTGGTCTGATCCGCCGCTTTCGCGAGCAAGCCCGCTCCCACAGGATATTTCTGTGGACACAGAGTTGTGTCCACCGCCGATCCACTGTGGGAGCGAGCCTGCTCGCGATTGGATCTCAGCCGCGCCACGAGTCTTGCCTCAGAACCACTCATCCCGCATCCCCAGGCACGTATCATCTCGCGCCTCGAGAATCGCCAGCTCATGGTGGCACCCCGGCACTTCCCAGGTCAGGAAGTAGCGCGCCGCTTGCAGCTTGCCTTTATAGAAGTCGCTGTCCGCGGCATTGCCCCTGGCCAGGCCTTCCTCGGCACGAATCGCCTGTTCCAGCCAACGCCAGCCGATCACCATGTGCCCAAACACTTTCAGGTACAGCGCCGAGTTGGCGAGGCTGCTGTTGACCTTGCCCTGGGCCAGGTCCGTCAGCAGGCCCAGGGTGACGGTTTGCAGGCGCGCCACCAACGCTTCCAGCGGCTGGCGTAATGGCGTCAATGATGGGTGCGTCTGGGCCCGTTCGGTGGTGTCGGCCACCAGGCGGATCAACTGCTTGAGCCCGGCGCCGCCATTCTGCGCCAGCTTTCGCCCCAGCAGGTCCAGGGACTGGATGCCGTGGGTGCCTTCATGGATCGGGTTCAGGCGGTTGTCGCGATAATACTGCTCCACCGGGTATTCGCGGGTGTAGCCGTGACCGCCCAGGATCTGGATCGCCAGTTCGTTGGCTTTCAGGCAGAACTCCGAGGGCCAGGATTTGACGATGGGGGTCAGCAGGTCCAGCAGTTCATGGGCGCGCCGACGTTCGGCTTCGCTGTCCAGGGTGGTGGTGTCGTCGAACAGCCGCGCTGCGTACAAGCCCAGGTCAAACGAACCCTCGACGTAGGCTTTTTGGGTCAAGAGCATGCGGCGCACGTCGGCGTGCTGGATGATCGCCACCGGGGCGGTGGTCGGGTCCTTGCTGTCGGGCACTCGGCCCTGCGGACGTTCGCGGGCGTATTCAAGGGAATACAGGTAGCCGGCGTAACCCAGCATCACCGCACCCATGCCGACGCCGATGCGCGCCTCGTTCATCATCTGGAACATGTAGCTCAGGCCGTGGTGCGGCTTGCCCACGAGGTAACCGACGCATTCGCCGTTGTCACCGAAGTTCAACGCGGTCGACGTGGTGCCGCGCCAGCCCATCTTGTGGAACAGCCCGGCCAGCAGCACGTCGTTACGCGGGCCGAGGCTGCCATCGTCGTTGACCAGGAACTTGGGCACGATAAACAGCGAAATGCCCTTCACGCCTGGCGGCGCGTCCGGCAATTTCGCCAGGACCATGTGCACGATGTTTTCCGACAGCGGATGATCGCCACCGGAGATGAAGATCTTGTTGCCCTTGAGTCGATAGGTGCCATCGGACGCAGGCTCTGCCCGTGTACGAATATCCGACAGCGAAGAACCTGCATGGGGCTCGGTCAGGGCCATGGTGCCGAAGAAGCGGCCGTCGATCATCGGTTGCAGGAAGCGTTGCTTCTGCTCATCGCTGCCGAAGCTTTCGATCAGGTTCGCCGCGCCCATGGTCAGGAACGGGTAAGAGGTCGATGCGGCATTGGCCGACTGGAAGTGTGCGAAGCAAGCCTGGGACAGCAGCGTCGGCAACTGCATGCCTCCGGCGTCGAAGCTGCGCGCAGCATTGAGAAAACCGGCCTCCAGAAAGGCATCCACGGCCGGTTTTACCTCGGGAATCAGGACCGCCTGGCCGTTCTCGTAGCGCGGTTCGTTTTCATCGTTCTTGCGGTTGTGGGGCGCGAAGAATTTTTCGGCGATGCTGCGGGCCGTGCCGAGGGCTGCGTCGAAGGTCTCGCGATTGTGTTCAGCAAACCGCTCGCGCTGGGTCAGGCCCTCGGCATCGAGGACTTCGTACAGCTCGAAAGCCAGATTGCGGGAACTGAGCAGCGTCTCGGACATGGCGGCCTACCTTTTTTTGGAATGGGCCGAGTCTAGGTGCGAGGCAGGAGGGTGAACAGCAAGATTGATTTGGGTGATGGAGTGGCAGAACGCAGGGGGTGATCTGACGCGGATAAAATGTGGGAGCGAGCTTGCTCGCGATAGCGATTTCACACACAACAAAGATGTTGCCTGTCAGGTCGCTATCGCGAGCAAGCTCGCTCCCACAGGGTCGGTGGGCTGAGCATCTATTGCCGATGCTCAGCGAATGTCGCGCTTAGCCGATAGTCATCAGGCTGGCGTTACCCCCCGCCGCAGCGGTGTTGACGCTCAAGGCCCGCTCGATCACCAGACGCTCCAACGCAATGTTGGTCTCGCCCTGGGACAAACCATGCACCCCGACGATGGCGCCGGCACGCTTGGCCACCTGCTGGCAAACGTCGCGCAGTTGGTCCGAATCGCCGTGATGCAGGACCGCGTCGAACAGCACATCGTCCTTGGTCCAGTCGGCAACTCGCTGGATGCGTGCCTGAATCTCTTTCGGCAAGCGGGCGAACAAGGCCTTGCTGGTGTCGGTTTCCGGCCACACGGCCGAGCCGCCCACGGCCAGTACGGCCGCCAGTTGCGTCAGCAGGTCGCCTTCCACGTCGGCCAGGCACAGCACGTGCTCGCGCGGCAGGATGGCGTAGCTGTTGCGTTCGCCGGTCGGGCCGGTCAACTGGCGGGTGATGCCGCTTTGCGATTGGGCCGCGAACTGCACGCACAGGGCGCTCAGTTCGGCGAGCTTCTGGCTGTCGGCCCAGGCTTGCAGGGCGGTCAGCGGTTTGCTCAGGGCATCGCGCAAGCGCAGGTCCGGCGCAACCAAGGCATCGCCGCGCACGAAGGACTGCTGGATCGCATCGGTAGGACGAGTCGACAGCAGGCGGTACAGGTACAGCGGGCCACCGGCCTTGGGACCGGTGCCCGACAGCCCTTCGCCACCAAACGGCTGTACACCGACCACGGCGCCGACAATGTTGCGGTTGACGTAGACGTTGCCGGCATGGACGTTGTCGATCACCTTGGCGATGGTCTCGTCGATACGTGTGTGTACGCCCAGGGTCAGGCCGTAGCCGGAGGCGTTGATCTGGTCGATCAGCTGACCCAGTTCCTTGCGCTTGTAGCGCACCACGTGCAGCACCGGGCCGAAGATCTCCCGCTGCAGCTCGTCGAAGCTTTCCAGCTCGATCAGGGTCGGCATCACGAAGGTGCCGCGCTTGCACTCGTCGCTGTCGGCGATTGCCATCTGGTAGACGGTGCGCCCCTTGTCGCGCATGGCCTGGATGTGTTTCTCGATGCCAGCCTTGGCTTCGGCGTCGATCACCGGGCCGATGTCCACCGACAGGCGTTCCGGGTTGCCGAGGCGCGATTCGGCCATGGCGCCCTTGAGCATTTCGATGACGCGGTCGGCGGAATCTTCCTGCAGGCACAGGACCCGCAGGGCCGAGCAACGCTGGCCGGCACTGTCGAAGGCCGAGGACACGACGTCGATGACCACTTGTTCGGTCAGGGCCGAGGAGTCGACGATCATGGCGTTCTGGCCGCCGGTCTCGGCGATCAGCGGGATCGGCCGGCCCTGGTTGTCCAGGCGACCGGCGATGTTGCGTTGCAGCAGGCGGGCGACTTCGGTGGAACCGGTGAACATCACGCCTTTGACCCGCTCGTCACCCACCAGGCGGGCGCCAACGGTTTCGCCGCGGCCCGGCAGCAGTTGCAGGACGCCTTCCGGAATGCCGGCTTCGAGCATCAGGCGCACCGCCTGGGCCGCCACCAGCGGCGTCTGCTCGGCGGGCTTGGCCAGAACCGGGTTGCCGGCGGCCAGTGCGGCGGCGACCTGGCCGCTGAAAATCGCCAGCGGGAAGTTCCACGGGCTGATGCAGACCACCGGGCCCAGTGGGCGGTGGGCGTCGTTGGTGAAATCGTTGCGCGCCTGCACCGCGTAGTACCGCAGGAAGTCCACGGCTTCACGCACTTCGGCGATGGCGTTGGCGAAGGTCTTGCCGGCTTCGCGGGCCAGCAGGCCCATCAGGGGCTGGATCTCGCCTTCCATCAGGTCGGCGGCACGCTCGAGAATCGCGGCGCGTTCGGCTGGTGGCGTGGCCTGCCAGATCGGTGCGGCGTTGAGGGCGCACTGAATGGCGTTGTCGACGTCGGCAACTGTCGCTTCCTGCACATGGCCGACCACATCGCGGTGATCGGACGGGTTCAGCACCGCTGCCGGGGTTTCTTCGCTGGCAGCGCAACCGAGCATCGGCGCGGCTTTCCAGTCGTTATGGGCGGTGGCCAGCAGGGCGCAGGACAGCGACGCCAGGCGATGCTCGTTGGCCAGGTCGATGCCGCTGGAGTTGGCGCGGTCGCTGCCGTACAGATCGCGCGGCAGCGGAATACGCGGGTGCGGCAGGCCGAAACCGCCTTCCAGGGTTGCCATCTGCTCGATGCTGGCCACTGGATCGGCCACCAGTTCCTGGATGGAGATCGACTGGTCGGCGATGCGGTTGACGAACGAGGTGTTCGCGCCGTTTTCCAGCAAGCGGCGTACGAGGTAGGCCAGCAGTGTTTCGTGGGTGCCGACCGGGGCGTACACACGGCACGGACGGTTCAGCTTACCTTCGGAGACCTTGCCTACAACTTGTTCGTACAGCGGTTCACCCATGCCGTGCAGGCACTGGAATTCGTACTGGCCCGGGTAATAGTTCTGACCGGCGATGTGGTAAATGGCCGACAGGGTATGGGCGTTGTGCGTGGCGAATTGCGGGTAGATGACTTCCGGCACCGACAGCAGCTTGCGCGCGCAGGCGATGTAGGACACGTCGGTGTACACCTTGCGGGTGTAGACCGGATAACCTTCCAGGCCTTCGACCTGGGCGCGCTTGATCTCGCTGTCCCAGTACGCGCCTTTTACCAGGCGAATCATCAGGCGGTGGCGGCTGCGCCGGGCCAGGTCGATGACGTAGTCGATCACATACGGGCAACGCTTCTGGTAGGCCTGGATCACGAAGCCGATGCCATTCCAGCCGGTCAGCTGCGGCTCGAAGCACAGGCGCTCCAGCAGGTCCAGGGACAGTTCGAGGCGGTCGGCTTCCTCGGCGTCGATGTTCAGGCCGATGTCGTATTGCTTGGCCAGCAGGGTCAGCGACAGCAGGCGCGGGTACAGCTCGTCCATGACGCGCTCGTACTGGGCGCGGCTGTAGCGCGGGTGCAGGGCCGAGAGCTTGATGGAAATGCCCGGGCCTTCATAAATCCCACGGCCATGGGACGCTTTGCCGATCGAGTGAATGGCTTGTTCGTACGAGGCCAGGTACTTCTGGGCGTCATGTTCGGTGAGCGCGGCTTCACCCAGCATGTCGTAGGAATAGCGGAAACCCTTGGCTTCGAACTTGCTGGCGTTGGCCAGGGCTTCGGCGATGGTTTCGCCGGTGACGAACTGCTCGCCCATCAGGCGCATGGCCATGTCGACGCCCTTGCGGATCATCGGCTCGCCGCTCTTGCCGATGATGCGGCTCAGGGAGGAGGTCAGGCCTGTTTCGTTATGGGTGGCGACCAGCTTGCCGGTCAGCAACAGGCCCCAAGTGGCGGCATTGACGAACAGCGACGGGCTGTTGCCCAGGTGCGGCTGCCAGTTGCCGGTGCTGATCTTGTCGCGGATCAGCGCATCGCGAGTGCCTTTGTCCGGGATGCGCAGCAGCGCCTCGGCCAGGCACATCAGGGCTACGCCTTCCTGGGACGACAGGGAAAATTCCTGCAGTAAGCCCTGAACGATACCGGCACGGCCGCCGGCACTTTTCTGGTTGCGCAGTTTTTCCGCAATCGACGCCGCCAGCTTGTTGGTGGCTTCGGCCATTTCCACCGGCAGACGGGCCTGCTCGATCAGCATCGGCACCACTTCCGGCTCAGGGCGACGGTAAGCGGCGGTAATGGAGGCGCGCAGGACCGATTGCGGCAGGATGCTCTCGGCAAACTCGAGGAAGCATTGGTGAGCGTGGTCGACCTGTACGTCGCCGGCATCCTCGCTGTCGGCGCGAGGTGAACCGTTCAGCTCGGTCAGGGTTGCACCACCCTCGAGTTTTTCCAGGTAATTGAAAATTGCCTGCTTGATCAGCCAGTGCGGCGTGCGATCGATCGAGGTTGCGGCCGCCTTGAGGCGTTCGCGGGTCGGGTCATCGAGTTTGACCCCAAGGGTGGTGGTAGCCATATTTTTATCCTCATGTTTACCACGTATGGCGTGGCATCAGCTGGCGGCAAGATTAGCTGCGCGATGATTGAGGTGCAACCGGGTGCAACCCTTTTTTTCTTGAAACGACAGGCAGCTCATCCGGAAGCCAGGACGACCCCGTCAATCCTGCACCGGCTTAGTGCTTTGGCTTCTAGCGATGCCCTACGGACTGCACTAAAAGGGAGCAAAAAACGGCGATTTCGCGATAAAAACGATAAGGTGCAACTTATTCGAGCGAAACTGGTTGCACCTTATTTGATTTGTTGAATAGCATTCGCGGCCAAGGTGCAACCGGCTCCAAGCCAAGGGGCATCGGCTGATGGCTTTCCTGGGGAAACATCAGTCATAAATTCGCGGGATTGCAAATCGTCGCTACAACGTCTGCGTTGTCGGCGCTTCCAACTGCCACCGCACCATAAAAACAAAGCCAGGGCGTAACTCATGAGTGTTAGTAATCCCACCTTGATCACTTTCGTGATCTACATCGCAGCCATGGTCCTGATCGGCCTGATGGCTTACCGCTCCACCAATAATCTTTCCGATTACATCCTGGGCGGTCGCAGCCTGGGCAGCGTGGTCACGGCCTTGTCCGCCGGTGCCTCCGACATGAGCGGTTGGTTGTTGATGGGTTTGCCGGGTGCCATCTATATGTCTGGCCTGTCGGAAAGCTGGATCGCCATCGGCTTGATCGTCGGTGCCTATCTGAACTGGCTGTTCGTGGCCGGTCGCCTGCGGGTGCAGACCGAGCACAACGGTGATGCCCTGACGCTGCCGGATTACTTCTCCAGCCGTTTCGAAGACAAGAGCGGCCTGCTGCGGATTATCTCCGCGGTGGTGATCCTGGTGTTCTTCACCATCTACTGCGCTTCCGGCATCGTGGCCGGTGCCCGTCTGTTCGAAAGCACCTTCGGCATGTCCTACGAGACCGCGCTGTGGGCCGGTGCCGCAGCGACCATCGCCTACACCTTCGTTGGCGGTTTCCTGGCCGTGAGCTGGACCGACACCGTACAAGCGACCCTGATGATCTTCGCGCTGATCCTCACGCCGATCATCGTGCTGCTGGCCACTGGCGGCGTGGATACCACCTTCCTGGCCATCGAAGCGAAAGACCCTACTTCGTTCGATATGCTCAAGAACACCACCTTCATCGGCATCATCTCGCTGATGGGCTGGGGCCTGGGTTACTTTGGCCAACCGCATATCCTGGCGCGCTTCATGGCGGCTGATTCGGTCAAGTCCATCGCCAACGCACGTCGCATCTCCATGACCTGGATGATTCTGTGCCTGGGCGGCACCGTGGCCGTCGGCTTCTTCGGTATCGCGTACTTCTCGGCGCACCCTGACGTGGCCGGTCCTGTGACCGATAACCCTGAGCGCGTGTTCATCGAGTTGGCAAAACTGCTGTTCAACCCATGGATTGCCGGTGTACTGCTGTCGGCCATTCTGGCGGCGGTGATGAGTACCCTGAGCTGCCAGTTGCTGGTGTGCTCCAGCGCCCTGACCGAAGACTTCTACAAGACCTTCCTGCGCAAGAGCGCTTCCCAGCTGGAACTGGTCTGGGTCGGTCGCGCCATGGTGTTGCTGGTGGCCTTGGTCGCCATTGCCCTGGCCGCTAACCCGGAAAACCGCGTACTGGGTCTGGTGAGCTACGCCTGGGCCGGTTTCGGTGCTGCCTTCGGCCCGGTTGTCCTGATCTCCGTCATCTGGAAGAACATGACCCGCAATGGCGCGCTCGCCGGTATTCTGGTGGGTGCAATTACCGTGATCGTCTGGAAGCATTTCGCGCTGCTGGGCTTGTACGAAATCATCCCGGGCTTCCTCTTCGCCAGCCTGGCCATCTACCTCGTCAGCAAGCTGGGCTCGCCTACCGCAGGTATGTTGCAGCGCTTCGACGCGGCGGAAAAAGATTTTCGTCTGAACCAGTAAGACCTTCAGTGCGGCTTCGAGCCCGCGGGCGATCCATTGTGACGAGGGAGCTTGCTCCCGCTGGGCTCTGTAAGCGCTGGCGAAGCCTGCGATCTTTTGATCTTTCACTTGAGGTTCAAGTGTCTGGAGAAAGATCGCAGCCTCGCTCCGCTCGACAGCTCCTACCGCTGGGCTCTGTAGGCCTGCAAGCGATGGAACCTGAGCGCAGCGTCCTAGCCGTTCCTGATTTCTGATTGACACCCCCGGAACCATCCGCCGCCAGATCGAGTGCGTTGCGATGCTTCGAACGTCTATCGGAAAATGCATCACGATTTGCAGCTTTATAGCTTCTTGGATGTAGGGGAAATCTGTTTTTCCTGACCTCCCATACACGTCCCCCACTGCTCGTGCAGAATCGCCCGCCTCCATTCAGCAGAGGCACATCGGATGTTCCCGCCTGCCAATCCACCGCGTTTCACGCTGACCTTCGACAGCGGGCCGAATGAACTCAGGGTGCTTGAGTTCAAGGGCACGGAAACCATCAGCCAGCCCTACCGCTTTGACGTGGAACTGGTCAGCGAGCGCTGCGACCTGGTACTGGAAGAACTTCTGCATCGCCAGGCATTCCTGCGGTTCGATGGCCGGGGAGGGGGCGTGCACGGTCAGGTCTATAGCGTAGCCCAAGGCGATTCAGGCAGGCGCCTGACCCGTTACCAGGTCAGCCTGGTGCCGCGCCTGGCCTACTTGCGCCACCGCATCAACCAGCGGATTTTCCAGCATCTGAGCGTGCCCGCTATCGTCGCTCGGCTGTTGAAGGAACACGGGGTCCTGGAGGGGGCCTTCCAGTTCATCCTCGGAGGGCACTATCCCGAGCGTGAATACTGTGTGCAGTACGCCGAAAGCGACCTGGCGTTCATCGAGCGGATCTGTGCCGAAGTCGGTATCCACTATCACTTTCGGCACCGCCCTGACGGCCATTTGCTGGTGTTCGGTGACGATCAGACCGGGTTCCCCCGCCTGCCCGAATCGACGCTGTACCTGGCGGACAGCGGCATGGCTGCCGACGCGCCGGCCATCAAGCGTTTGGCGGTGCGACTCCAGACCCGCGCCACGGCCGTAACGTTGCGCGACTACGACTTCCGCAAGCCCGGCCTGTTGTTGCAAACCCACCTCGACAACCGGCAGCTGCCAGCGCTCGAGGACTATCGCTACCCCGGAGGGTTCTGCGACCGGGACGATGGCAAGCACCTGGCCCGGCGTGCCCTTGAGCGTCACGGCGCCGATCATCGCGTGGCGCAGGGCAGCAGCGATGACAGCGCTTTCGTCAGCGGGCATTTCATGCGTATCGAGGGCCACCCCAGGGAGCAGTGGAACGATCTCTGGCTCCTGACACATATCGACCATCATGGCCGCCAGCCCCAGGTGCTGGAAGAAACAGCCTCCGCCGGCCCGGATGAATTCCAGGGCTACAGAAACATTTTTCTCGCCACACCGTGGGAGGTGTTTTTTCGGCCGCCCCTGCACCTTGAAAAGCCCCGTGCCCACGGTTATCAGTCAGCGGTGGTGACCGGTCCGGTGGACAGCGAGATCCATTGTGATGAATTCGGGCGGGTCAAGGTGCAACTGGTCTGGGATCGCGACGGCCAGCGCGACGAGCATTCCAGTTGCTGGCTGCGAGTGGCCTCGGGTTGGGCCCATGATCACTATGGTGCAGTGATGATTCCCCGGGTCGGCATGGAGGTCCTTGTGGGGTTCATCGATGGCGACGTGGACAAGCCATTGGTGGTGGGCTGTCTGCCCAACGGCGCCAACCCGGTGCCGTTGGACCTGCCCGCGGACAAGACCCGCAGTGTATGGCGCAGCCAGAGCAGTCCCGGTGGGGCAGGCTACAACGAGTTGCGCATCGAGGACCGCAAGGGGGCCGAGGAAATCTACCTGCGGGCCCAGCGCAACTGGACCCAGCACGTGCTGCACGACCAGCGGGTGCAGGTCGATCACGAGCGTAGCATCGTCGTCACCGGTACGGCACGGCACGAACTCAAGGCCGATGAGCAGCGCGTTACCCATGGCCGGCGCCAGGCTGAGGTCCGCCAGGACGATCATTTGCTGGTGGGCGGCGAGCGGCATGTTCGCGTGACCAGCCAGGTCCTGAGCGCCAGCCGGCAGTTTCATGTCAGCGCCGGCCAGCAAGTGGTCCTGGAGGCTGGCGCCAGTGTGACCCTCCAGGCTGGCGGTCATTGGATCAACATTGGCGCCGACGGGATTTTCAGCAGCGTGCCGATCGAGGTCGGTGGGGCGCCGGTGGCGGTCATGGGGGCGGTAGCGGGTTCGCCGGACAGCTCCGGGAAGCAGGTCGCTGTGCCGGCCCCTCGGCTTTCCCTGGCGCAAATCCTCAGCTTCCAAGGCTCGGCACCGTTCTGCGAGGAGTGCGAGCGTTGCAGAAACGGCGTCTGCGCAGGGCCATCGGCCTTCCACAAAACGGTCGATACACAGGAGCGCCCATGAACAGCGGTCAAACGCCCCGCGCCTGGCTTGAGAGCCATCCGTTGCAGGCGGCCGAGCAACTTTTCGCCATTTTCTGCAACGCCAGCGGCCCGGGGGCGTTGGCGGCCTGGCGGCGTTCGATGGCCACGACACCCACGGCGATCTGGGCCGACACGCCGTATGCCGAGTGGGAAGCGGTCATGCCCTATGTAGGGCTTGTTCGCGCAGACTGTGGGTTTCTTGATTGGATAGCGGCCACCGACTCGCTCGATTGGGGTTGGCTGGCGGTGTCGTGTGCCAGCCAGGAAACCCTTGCCGAGCATTTGCGTGGGTTGACGCAGGTGCTGTTGCCGGGTGGCAAGTCGGTTTTCCTGCGTTTTTGGGATGGGCGCTTCATGGGGCCGATCCTGCAATCGGCGGCGGTGGATGCCGGGGAACTCTTGCCGGTCATCAATCGTTGCCTGATCAATGGTCAATCCCTTGAGTTAGTCGGAAACGTCCAGCGACCGGCGCGGATTTTTCCTTGGTGGGAAGTGCCGGTGGCGCTGCTGGATGCCATGACCGAGAACCCGGCGAATTGTCTGGTGGATAACTTGCTCACGTGGCTTGGCCAAGAGCATCCGTCTCTGTACGAGCGCGTCGACCACCGCATCCTGCGGCGCAAGATTGTTCACTTTCTTGAGCGATCGAAGCCGGTTGTCGCGCCAAAGGCGCCCTTGCAGGCGTACTTGCTGCGGGAGCTGGGCTGATCGTGGCGCGTCCGCCGGGCTGCCAACCCCTGACGTTCGACGCGCTTCAAGGTAAACTCGTCGCCCTTCGCAGGAGCCGCCATGAATTATCGCCACGCCTTCCACGCCGGCAGTCACGCCGACGTGTTCAAACACCTGACCTTGACCCGCCTCATCGCGCTGATGTCGCGCAAGGAACAGCCCTTCGCCTACCTCGACACCCACGCGGGCATCGGGCTGTACGACTTGCAGGGTGACCAGGCCAACCGTACCGGTGAGTACCTGGAAGGCATTGCGCGGTTGTGGGGCGAGGGCGATCTGCCGCCGTTGACCGCCGATTACATGAAGGTGCTGCACGAGATGAACCCGGACGGGCAACTGCGCTACTACCCGGGCTCGCCGGAACTGGCGCGGCGCCTGACTCGGCCCCAGGACCGTGTGCTGCTCAACGAAAAGCACCCCGAAGACGGCGTGTTGCTCAAGGACAACATGAAAGGCGACCGTCGCGTGGCGGTGCACCTGGGTGAAGGCTGGCATGTGCCGCGGGCGTTGCTGCCGGTGGCCGAAAAGCGTGCCTTGATGCTGATCGATCCGCCCTTCGAGCAGCTTGACGAGATGCAGCGCTGCGCCGCCTCGCTCAAGGAGGCCGTTGGCCGGATGCGCCAGACGGTGGCGGCCATCTGGTACCCGGTGAAGGACCAGCGGATGTTGCGCCGCTTCTACCAGGACCTGGCCGGCACGGGAGCGCCGAAGCTGTTGCGCGTGGAACTGCTGGTGCACCCGCTGGCGACGCCCAACAGCCTGAATGGCTCCGGCCTGGCGATTGCCAATCCGCCGTGGGGGCTGGAAGAGGAGTTGCGTGAGCTGCTGCCGTGGCTGTCGAAAAAGCTGGGGCAGACCCAGGGCGGGTGGCAGATGGATTGGTTGATCGCTGAGTGAGGTTTTGCTGGCGTCCGGAAGGGCGCTATCGCGAGCAAGCTCGCTCCCACATGGGGTCTAGGGTGTACGTACCTGTGGGAGCGAGCTTGCTCGCGATGACTGCGGCACATTCAACATCACCGCCCCAGGTCCACCGCTATTAGTCAGATCGGGCAGGTCACGCCGGTCCCGCCAATCCCGCAATAGCCTTCCGGGTTCTTCGCCAGGTACTGCTGGTGATAGGCCTCGGCGAAGTAGAACGTCGGTGCCTCTTCGATTTCGGTGGTGATGGTGCCTTTGCCGGCCTTGGTCAGCTCGGCCTGGAAGACTTGCTTGCTGTGTTCGGCCGCCGCCAGTTGGGCCGGGTTGGTGGTATAGATCACCGAACGGTACTGGGTGCCGATGTCGTTCCCCTGGCGCATGCCCTGGGTCGGGTTGTGCAGTTCCCAGAACATCTTCAGAAGCTGTTCATAGCTGACTTTCGCGGGCTCGTAGACCACCAGCACCACTTCGCTGTGGCCGGTAAGGCCCGAGCAGACTTCTTCGTACGTCGGGTTCGGTGTGAAACCACCGGCGTAACCCACCGCGGTACTGACCACGCCTTCGCGCTGCCAGAATTTGCGTTCCGCGCCCCAGAAGCAGCCGAGGCCGAAGATCGCGAAATCCACGTCCATGGCGAACGGGCCCAGCAGGGGCGCGTCGAGGACGAAGTGTTTGTCCGGCACGGTCATCGGGGTTTCACGGCCAGGCAGGGCTTGTTCTTGAGTAGGAAGCACGTTTTTATTCACCAGGATTTCCGAGCGCAAGACCATTATCAGTCCTCTCAGTCAGATTGAATTGAGGGAAATAGACCGCCAGTGTGCCTCAGAAAAGCCGCCGCAAGCTATACGCAGCTGTCAGACCAGAGGCCCGCGAGGGTAGCGCCTGAGCTTTTCGATCAGCTCCGCGCCGGGGATTGGCCGGTCGAACAGGTAGCCCTGGCCGACGTCGCAGCGGTGACGCCGCAGGAACGTCAGTTGCTGGGCGGTTTCGATGCCTTCGGCCACGACCTTGAGTTTCAGGTTGTGAGCCATGGCGATCACCGCCGAGGTGATTTCCATGTCGTCCTGGTTGTCCGGGATCTCATGGATGAAGCTGCGATCGATCTTGATGATGTCGATCGGGAATTTTTTCAGGTAGCTCAGGGACGAATACCCGGTGCCAAAGTCGTCCATGGCCAGGGTCAGCCCCAGGCGCTTGAGCTGGTCGAGCTGCAAGTGGGTATCTTCGGTGGCCTCCAGCAGCAAGCCTTCGGTCAACTCCAGTTCCAGCAGGCGGGCCGGCAGTTGTTCTTCCTTGAGGATGCTGGCGATGGAGGCGACCAGGTCCGGGTCGGAGAACTGCTTGGGCGACAGGTTGATCGCCACTTGCAGGTTGCCCAGGCCGGCCGCGGTCAGCTGTTTGCTCATACGGCAGGCCTGGCGGGCGATCCATTTGCCGATGGGGATGATCAGGCCGGTTTCTTCGGCCACGCTGATGAACTGGTCCGGGCGGATCATGCCCTTTTCCGGATGGTTCCAGCGCAGCAGTGCCTCCATGCCCAGCAGACGGCCGCTGCGCAGGCACAGCTTGGGCTGGTAGAACACGTCCAGTTCGTTCTGGGTCAGGGCGCGACGCAGGTTGTTTTCCACGAACAGCTTGTAGCTGGCCTCGGCATTCAGCGCCTCGGTGAACACCTGGACCTGATGCTTGCCGTTGGCCTTGGCCTTGTGCAGGGCGAGGCCGGCGTTGCGCATCAGGGTCTGCGGATCACGGCCGTGCAGCGGCGCGCAGGCCAGGCCTACGGAGCCGGTCACGCTGATCAACTGGTTATCGACGAACATCGGTTTGTCGAGGGTCATCAGCAATTGGCTGGCGATCTGCTGCCCGGCTTCCAGGCTCGTGTCGTCCAGCAGCACGGCGAACTCGTTACTGGCGAAGCGCGCCAGGCTGCCGCTGGGGCTCAGGCTGTTGCGCAGGCGCCGGGCCAGGCTGATCAGCAGCTTGTCACCGGTCTGGTGACCGAGGCTGTCGTTGATGCGCTTGAAGTTGTCGATGTCCACCAGCAGCAGGCTGATGGGCGAGTCGCTGTCCCGGGCAAAGCGCTCATCGAGGTTGCGAATGAACGCCGGGCGGTTGCCCAGGTTGGTCAGGTTGTCGGTGTAGGCCAGGCGCTCGATGCGCTGCTGGGCCAGTTTGGTCTGGGTGATGTCTTCGTAGATGCCGATGTAGTGGGTCAGCTCGCGGTTGTCGCCGTAGACCTTGGAGATCGACAACTGGCCCCAGTAGGGTTCCAGGTTCTTGCGTCGGCTCTTGAACTCGCCCTGCCAACTGTTGCTCTGGGCCAGCGCCGAGGGCGCGTCGAACAGCAACTCGCTGAGGTTCTCCAGGGCCGGCAGTTCCGAGAGGCGCTGGCCGT
The DNA here is from genome assembly GCF_900100025.1 of Pseudomonas sp. NFACC56-3. NCBI lineage: Bacteria > Pseudomonadati > Pseudomonadota > Gammaproteobacteria > Pseudomonadales > Pseudomonadaceae > Pseudomonas > Pseudomonas sp. NFACC56-3. The sequence continues at coordinate 152,721 of NZ_FMTK01000008.1, forward strand.
GGACTTCCTCGGTGGTGTACTGGGTGATGGCGGTGAAGCTTGGGTTGACGTACTCCACCACACCGTCGCAATTGACCAGCAGGAACGCGTTGGCGCTTTGCTCCACGGCGCGCTGGAACAGGTGCAGGGCGCTGGTTGCGGTGCGGCGGTTGTGGTTGTTGATGACCTGGGCGAACTGGTCCGCCAGCTCCCCGGCAAAGGCGATCTCATCCGACTGCCAGGCGCGGGTGGCCCCCACTTGTTCCAGGCACAGCACGCCCACCACTTGGCCGTCGATGCGCACGCTGGCGTCGAGGATGGCGTTGACGTCGCGGGCGCGCAGGCTCTCGGCCATTTCCCGGGTGCGCGGGTCGCGCATCGCATTGTGGGCGTCGATGGCGCGACAGGTCTGCAGCGCCTCCATGTAGTCGGGAAACTCGTTGACGTCGATGACCGCCGGCAGGAAGTATTCCTGGGAAGCGCGGTTGTAGGCGGAAATCGGCACCAGTTTGCCGTCGTCCAGGTTCCAGATGCTGGCGCAGTCGATCTGGTAGATGTCGCAGGCGCTGCGGGTGATGAGTTCGGCCGCTTCGAGCAGGGAGTTGTTGGCGCTGTAGCGTTGGCGGGTCAGTAGCAGGATGAGGTCTTGTTGGGCGCGTACCCGGTCCAGGTGCTGGAGCTGCTCTTGCTGGGCACGCTGGTTCAGTTCCAGGGCGATCTGCAGGCGCGAGTTCTGGGTTTCCAGGTCCAGGGCCGGCAGGGAGGGTTCGCTTTGCAGCAAATTGTCCACCACCAGCAGGTAACCGCGCAGCAGATGACGATTGTGCTGTCTGTAGGCTTCGCCCGTCTCCAGCACATTCATCGGGCCCTTGGCGGTGTGGAGCGTGTAGCGAATCTGGTAATGCGCGGCCTGGGCCAGTTGCTGCTGGATGGCGTCGTGCAATTGATAGCGCGCTTCGGGTTCCATCAGGCTGGCGTAGGGCGAGCTGACCAGCGAGCACAGTTCTACCGCCGGCAGGCCGAAGTGTCGCTCGCAATTGGGATCGAGAAACAACAGCGCCCAGCTAGCTTCATTCAGCCGTTCGAAACGCAGCATACCGAGCCGCGCGGGCACCGGTAACTGCGTCACTACCTCGGCCGCCATACGGCTGGCGGCATCGGGTTGGCTTTTCATGGGGAAACTCGCTTCGAAAATGCTGATCGCGCCGGGCTGACGCCCTCGTTATTACGGATTGGCGCAAGGTTGCATCATTGCGGCACTGGCTGACAAGAGAGATGAAGGCCAAGTGCTATAAACCTTTTATCGGCCGACAAAGGGATTTCTCCAGTCGCCAGCCGATCAGAGGGCACGCAAGTTCATCGCAGCGCGATATCGAGCGTCTGCAAGGGCTCGCCGTCACGGTCGTGGAACGTAACGTGAAGGCTCTGGGCCGTGACCTGCAGGCGGGCGAAGTTGTCCTGGCTCACCACTTCGCTGGTCAGTTCATAGCGGTACTCACCGCTGTCCGTGCGGGCCATGGGCCTGTGGAAAATAAAATCCGCGGCTTTTGCAAAAGGCAACAATTTGCTGTTGTAGAACGGCGAGGCAACGACGGTGTTGACCTCGAAATCAGGATCCTGAGTGTGACGCAGGCGGCTGGTCATGGAGCCGTGGACGTCACCCGAGATGAATACCACGTTTTTGATCCGATGGCGGCGGATGGTTTCCAGCAGGCGTAGGCGTTGTTCCGGGAAGGCCTGCCAGGCATCGCCGTCATTGCGCTGGCTGTCAGGGAAAAACATCACGCTGGTGACGACGAGCTTGACCCGGGCGGGGCTGTTGACGAGCCATTCGAGCAGGGATTGTTCCTGGTCCGCGTCGAGGATGCGCCGATCGTCCGCCGACAGGTTGCGTTGCGTCCGGCTGTCGGTGACGAACCAGTGGATATCGCCCTGTGCAAAGGTGTACCAGTAGCGGGTCAACGACTTGTTCAATGTTCCGTCGCTCGACAGTTCATGGGCGGGCCCATGGCTGGCCTGGTAAAGCCCGTAGGCGCTCATGGCATTGGCATACAGGACGTCGTCGTGGCCGGTTTTCCTGGCGGGCCAGTTGTCTTCGATTTCGTGGTCGTCGAGGATCATGTAGGTCGGCGTGCCAGACATCAGCTTTTTGATGTGTGGCTGGGTAAATACCGTTCGGTATCTGAAGAGGATGCGCTTATAGGTGCGGTCCGGGCCGATGATATTCAGGTCATCGAGATAAACCTGGTCTCCGGTCATCAACACCGCGCTGATCGGCGGGTCGGCCTGTTCGACGATGCGATTGATGCCGGCAAAGGTGCGATCCCCAAGGCTGGGGAGTAACGGGGTACTGGCGGCGATCCGCAAGTAGCGACATGAGCCCACGATATAAGCCCGTGGCGCATCGGGTTTGTCGGCCGGCGTGTGCAAACAATAGGTGTGTCGAGGCCATTGCAGTGGCAGTTCCTGGATGGTTTCCACGGTATGGGTCGGGCTCAAGGGGCTGAGCCAGCCGGCCTGGTATTCGTAGGCGGTGTCGGGTTCAAGGTCTTTCAACACGATCACATCGGACATGTCGCGGTAGGCCTTCAATTGGACGAAGTGCCCTTTTGACCAGCGTGTGTCTCCTCGGCGCCGGTGTCGGATACCGGCGAATACCCGGTTGTTGCCGTGATCGCCCCGCAGGAATATCCGGGCGTGGTCAGTGGTCGTGTGCCCGACAATGGGGCCGACGGTAGGTTTGAACATATTCGAATCCATTCGAAGTTTTAGTCGGTGGGTGCAAGCATCAAGTGGCCTTGGCGGCTTTGATGCTAAAGCCCGGCGCGTCATAAATATCGACGGGGAAGGGGGCGGAAGTTGTGGGCAATGACTAACAGGGGGTGTAGTCATTTAAAACTTGCGGGGTAGGAAATACCGCTATCGCGAGCAAGCTCGCTCCCACAGGAACACCGCAAATCAATTGTGGGAGCGAGCTTGCTCGCGATGAGGCCGCCACATCCCTGCACCTGGCTTGAATGCCAGGCAAAAAAAGCCCCGCCAAACGGACGGGGTTGAGGTACGAGCGTGGCGCTCGGAAAACGGTGCTCCGAATGGCCCTCCCCAAGGGAGGGCCGTCCGGTGTTACAGCAGGATGGTGCGGATGTCGCCCAGCAAGTCGCTCAGGCGCTTGGTGAAGCGTGCAGCGGCGGCGCCGTTGATCACACGGTGATCGTAGGACAGCGACAGTGGCAGCATCAGCTTGGGCTGGAAGGCCTTGCCGTCCCAGACCGGCTGGATGGTGGCCTTGGAAACACCCAGGATCGCCACTTCCGGCGCGTTGACGATCGGCGTGAAGCCGGTGCCGCCAATGTGGCCGAGGCTGGAGATGGTGAAGCAGGCGCCCTGCATGTCGTCGGCGGTGAGCTTCTTGTTCCGGGCTTTTTCGGCCAGGGCAGCGGCTTCGCCAGCCAGTTGCAGCAAGCTCTTCTGGTCGACGTTGCGGATGACCGGTACCAGCAGGCCTTCCGGGGTGTCGACGGCAAAGCCGATGTGCACGTATTTCTTGCGGATCACAGCCTTGCCGCTTGGGGCCAGGGAGCTGTTGAAGTCCGGCAGTTCCTTGAGCAGGTGCGCACAAGCCTTGAGCAGCAGTGGCAGCACGGTCAGCTTCACGCCGGCTTTTTCCGCCACGGCTTTCTGCGCGACGCGGAAAGCTTCCAGCTCGGTGATGTCGGCCTGGTCGAACTGAGTCACGTGGGGAATGTTCAGCCAGCTGCGGTGCAGGCTCGACGCGCCGATCTGCATCAGGCGAGTCATGGCCACTTCTTCGGTCTCACCGAAGCGGCTGAAGTCCACCGCCGGGATCGGCGGGATACCCGCGCCGCCGGTGGCGCCTTCGGCCGGTGCGTTCTTGGCCTTCTGCATCATGGCCTTGACGTAGGCTTGCACGTCTTCCTTGAGCACACGACCGTGCGGGCCGCTTGGGCCAACGGCCGACAGCTCGACACCGAATTCACGGGCCAACTGACGCACCGCCGGGCCGGCGTGCACCTTGGCACCGCTTGGCGCAGGCGCGGCGGCGACAGGCGCAGGCGCTGCTTCGGCCTTAGCGGCAGGCGCGGCGGCTGGCGCTGGGGCTGCTTCAGCCTTGGCGGCAGGTGCCGCGGCCGGAGCTGGCGCGGCAGGTGCCGAGGCGCCTGCCACTTTGAGCTTCAGGATCAGGTCACCGGTGCCGACTTCGTCTTCCAGCTTGATCTCGATGCTTTCCACCACACCGGCGGCCGGCGATGGGATTTCCATGCTGGCCTTGTCGGATTCCAGGGTGATCAGCGACTGGTCGGCTTCGACGGTGTCACCGACCTTGACCAGCACTTCGATGATCTTGGCCTTGCCCGACGAACCGATGTCCGGGACATGAATGTCCTGGACCGTGGCTGCGGCAGGGGCGGCGGCGGGCGCGGGAGCCGCTTCGGCAGCCGGTGCGGCGGCAGGCTTTTCAGCCGCCGCCGGGGCAGCAGCGGGGGCGGCCGCTTCAGGCGCCGCAGCGGCGCCCTCGACTTCCAGCTCCAGCAGTTCGTCGCCTTCTTTCAGGCGGTCGCCCAGCTTCACTTTCAGGCTCTTGATGACACCGGCCTTCGGCGCGGGCACTTCCATGCTGGCCTTGTCCGATTCAAGCGTCAGGATGCTCTGGTCGGCTTCGATACGGTCGCCGACCTTCACAAACAGTTCAATTACTTCACCTTCACCGCTGCCGATGTCAGGTACGCGAATGAGTTCGCTCACGAAAATTCTCCTCAGCAGTCCAGTGGGTTGCGTTTTTCCGGATCGATGCCGAACTTGGCGATGGCTTCGGCCACCACTTTAGGTTCGATATCGCCACGGTCAGCCAGGGCTTCGAGGGCTGCCAACACAACGAACTTACGGTCGACTTCGAAGAAGTGACGCAGCTTCTTGCGGCTGTCGCTACGGCCGAAACCGTCGGTGCCCAGCACTTTGAATTCCTTGGAAGGAACCCACTGGCGGATCTGCTCGGCGAACAGCTTCATGTAGTCGGTAGAGGCGATGACCGGACCTTTGCGGCCGTTCAGGCACTCTTCGACGTAGCTCAGCTTTGGCTTCTGACCAGGGTGCAGGCGGTTGCTGCGCTCTACGGCCAGGCCGTCGCGACGCAGTTCGTTGAAACTGGTGACGCTCCAGACGTCGGCACCGACGTTGAACTCTTCACGCAGGATCTTCGCTGCCTCGCGCACTTCGCGCAGGATGGTGCCCGAGCCCATCAACTGGACGTGGTGCGCCGCTTCGCGGGTGTCTTCCTCGAGCAGGTACATGCCCTTGACGATGCCTGCCTCGACACCGGCCGGCATGGCTGGCTGCTGGTAGGACTCGTTCATCACGGTGATGTAGTAGAAGACGTCCTGTTGCTCTTCGATCATCTTCTTCATGCCGTCCTGGATGATCACCGCCAGCTCGTAGCCGTAGGTCGGATCATAGGTGCGGCAGTTCGGGATGGTCCCGGCCAGCATGTGGCTGTGGCCGTCTTCGTGCTGCAGGCCTTCACCGTTGAGGGTGGTGCGGCCGGCGGTGCCGCCGATCAGGAAGCCACGGGTACGGCTGTCGCCAGCGGCCCAGGCCAGATCGCCGATGCGCTGGAAGCCGAACATCGAGTAGAAGATGTAGAACGGCAGCATCGGCTGGTTGTGGCTGGAGTACGAAGTACCGGCGGCAATGAAGGAGCTCATGGCGCCCGCTTCGTTGATGCCTTCTTCGAGGATCTGGCCCTTCTTGTCTTCGCGGTAGAACATCACCTGGTCTTTATCGACTGGCTCGTAGAGCTGGCCGACGGACGAGTAGATGCCCAACTGGCGGAACATGCCTTCCATACCGAAGGTACGGGCTTCGTCCGGGATGATCGGGACGATGCGCTGGCCGATTTCCTTGTCCTTGACCAGTTGCGCGAGGATTCGCACGAAGGCCATGGTGGTGGAGATTTCACGGTCGCCCGAACCGTCCAGGATCGCCTTGAGGGTCTCCAGTGGCGGGGTCGGAACGCTGAAGCTCTTGGCACGACGCTGGGGCACGAAACCGCCCAGTGCGGCACGGCGCTCGGCCAGGTAACGGGCTTCGGCACTGCCTTCTTCAGGCTTGAAGAACGGCAGGTTTTCCAGCTCGCTGTCCTTGACCGGAATGTCGAAGCGGTCGCGGAACAACTTCAGGCTCTCGACATCGACCTTCTTGGTGTTGTGCGCAGTGTTCTTCGCTTCGCCGGCACCGGTGCCATAACCCTTGATGGTCTTGGCCAGGATGACGGTCGGCTGTTCTTTGTGATTGACCGCCTGGTGGTACGCCGCGTAGACCTTGTACGGGTCGTGGCCGCCACGGTTGAGCTTCCAGATCTCGTCGTCGGACAAGTCGGCAACCATGGCCTTGAGTTCAGGCGAGTTGAAGAAGTGCTCGCGGACGAACGCGCCGTCCTTGGCCTTGTAGTTCTGGTACTCGCCGTCGATGACTTCGTCCATGCGGCGTTGCAGGATGCCGTCGACGTCCTTGGCCAGCAGTGGGTCCCAGAAGCGGCCCCAGATGACTTTGTTGACGTTCCACTGGGCACCACGGAACACGCCTTCGAGTTCCTGGATGATCTTGGCGTTGCCGCGAACCGGGCCGTCGAGGCGCTGCAGGTTGCAGTTGATGACGAAGATCAGGTTGTCCAGCTTCTCGCGGCCGGCCAGGGAGATCGCGCCCAGGGATTCCGGCTCGTCGCACTCGCCGTCGCCCATGAAGCACCAGACTTTCTGCTTGCCTGGCTGGATGAAACCGCGGGCTTCCAGGTACTTCATGAAGCGCGCCTGGTAGATCGCCTGGATCGGGCCCAGACCCATGGATACGGTCGGGAACTGCCAGAAATCCGGCATCAGCCAAGGGTGCGGGTACGAGGACAGGCCGTTGCCGTCCACTTCCTGGCGGAAGTTGTTCATCTGCTCTTCGGTGATGCGGCCTTCCATGAACGCACGGGCGTAGACGCCTGGCGATGCGTGACCCTGGAAGTAGATCAGGTCGCCACCGTGTTCGTCGGTCGGGGCCTGGAAGAAGTAGTTGAAGCCGATGTCATACAGCGTCGCGCTGGAGGCGAAGCTGGAGATGTGACCGCCCAGGTCAGAATCTTTCAGGTTGGTACGCATGACCATGGCCAACGCGTTCCAGCGTACCAGCGAGCGAATGCGGCGTTCCATGAACAGGTCGCCAGGCATGCGTGCTTCGTGGGTAACGGGGATCGTGTTGCGGTACGGCGTGGTGATGGCGTAGGGCAGTTGCGAGCCGCTGCGGGTCGCGAGTTCGCCCATGCGGGTCATCAGATAATGAGCGCGGTCTTCGCCTTCTTTGTCGAGAACCGATTCCAGGGCGTCCAGCCATTCCTGGGTTTCGACGGGATCGAGGTCTTGCATGGCTTGCTCCAGGGCGGAAAGGCTACCAGAATCGGTTGCCTGAGTTTGCGACTGGCCTTGTGGGCAGACGGTATAAATTCTTGGATTGCCGAAGGTTGTTTCGGCGGCGTGTAGTTTTACTACAAATCGTCGGCCGTTTCAGCCTTTCGAATGTATAGACGAGTAGTGAAACTACACATGAGCGGCGTATGGCCCCTCATTTCGTTGTGAGAATAATCGTTACTGTTGGTCTTTAGCCAACTCGAACAGGTAAAAACTTGATGCCGGCTGCCAATAAAATCAGATTTTCAGCTATTTATCATCTTTGTTCGACAGTCGAGCAGGTAGTGTCTTGTGAAAAAACACTACATCCAGCTTCTCCCGCGCCGATCAAGGATAGACCATGAGCCTGCCCTCGCTTGTCCCAATACCGGAAATGGTACCGGCCATTCTCCAGTCATTGGTCAACCGTGCCGAGCAGTCGTTCCGTGCGGCGGTCGCCTCCCTCGACGACGATCGGGGGCTGTCGGCCTGGACCCCTCAACGCTGGGAAGCGTTCAATCGTATTGCCGCCGCCAGCGACTTTGTCATCGAGCAGAGTGTCCGTGACCCGGCGATGCTGCTGGAGCTGGTACGCAGCGGCGAACTGGACCGCAGCCTGGCGCCCGGTGAAATGCGCGCGCAGATTGCCGCCGCCGTGCAGGCCGCCGAAACCGAAGACGAACTGGGCCGCGTCCTGCGCCGCCAGCGTACCCGCCAACAGGTACGGATCATCTGGCGCGACCTGACCCGTCAGGCCGATCTGGTCCAGACCTGTCGCGATCTTTCGGACATGGCCGACACCTGCATCGACCAGGCTTACCACTGGTTGTACCAGCGCCTCAGCCAGCAATTCGGTACGCCCACCGGACGGCGTAGCGGCGAGCCGCAGCAGATGGTCATCCTGGGCATGGGCAAGCTGGGTGCCATGGAACTGAACCTGTCGTCGGACATCGACCTGATCTTCGCCTACCCCGAGGGCGGCGAAACCGTGGGCGTCAAGCGGCCGCTGGATAACCAGGAATTTTTCATCCGTGTCGGCCAGCGCCTGATCAAGGCCCTGGACCCGATGACCGTCGACGGCTTCGTGTTCCGCGTCGACATGCGCCTGCGCCCCTACGGCTCGGCCGGTGCGCTGGTGCTGAGCTTCAATGCCCTGGAGCAGTATTACCAGGATCAGGGGCGCGACTGGGAGCGCTACGCCATGATCAAGGCGCGGGTGGTGGCGGGCGACCAGGTGGCCGGTGCCCAGTTGCTCGACATGCTGCGTCCATTCGTCTATCGCCGTTACCTGGATTTTTCCGCCATCGAAGCGCTGCGCACCATGAAGCAACTGATCCAGCAGGAGGTGCGGCGAAAGGGCATGGCCGACAACATCAAGTTGGGCTCGGGCGGCATTCGCGAGGTGGAGTTCATTGCCCAGGCGTTCCAACTGATCCATGGCGGTCGGGACTTGAGCTTGCAGCAGCGCCCGTTGCTCAAAGTGTTGAGCACCCTGGAGGGCCAGGGCTACCTGCCGGCCAAGGTGATCGACGAGCTGCGCGAGGGCTATGAGTTCCTGCGTTACACCGAGCATGCGATCCAGGCCATCGCCGACCGCCAGACTCAGAGGCTCCCGGACAGCCCGCAGGATCAGGCACGCATTGCATTCATGTTGGGGTTCGCCGACTGGTCGGCCTTTCATGAGCAGTTGATGCACTGGCGCGGGCGCGTGGCCTGGCATTTCGGCCAGGTCATTGCCGACCCGGATGAAGACGAGGGCGGCGAAAGCGAAGTGGTGGTGGGCGGCGAATGGTTGCCGTTGTGGGAAGACAGCCAGGATGAAGGGGCGGCGTGCCGTCAGTTGGAAGAGGGCGGCTTCGCCGATGCGCCCAAAGCCCTCAAGGCCCTGGCCGCCCTGCGTGGCAGCCCGCAATTGCGCGCCATGCAGCGCTTGGGGCGCGAGCGCCTGGATGCATTCATTCCACGCCTGCTGGCCCAGGCCGTGGAACATGCCGATCCGGACCTGGTGCTGGAGCGAGTGCTGCCCTTGGTGGAGGCCGTGGCTCGCCGTTCGGCCTACCTGGTGTTGTTGACGGAAAACCCTGGCGCCCTGCGACGCTTGCTGACGCTGTGCGCGGCGAGCCCGTGGATTGCTGAGCAAATCACCCGTTTCCCGTTGCTGCTCGATGAGTTGCTCAACGAGGGTCGGCTGTTCAAGCCACCCCTGGCGCCGGAGTTGGCCGCGGAGTTGCGTGAGCGCCTGACACGCATTCCCGAGGATGACCTGGAGCAGCAAATGGAGGCGTTGCGGCATTTCAAGCTGGCGCACCGCCTGCGGGTGGCGGCTTCGGAAATCGCCGGCAGCCTCCCGCTGATGAAGGTCAGCGATTATCTGACCTGGCTGGCCGAGGCGATTCTCGAGCAAGTGCTGGCCCTGGCCTGGCGCCAGACGGCCGCCAAGCACGGCGTGCCATTGCGCACCGACGGCAGCCTGTGCGATCCGGGCTTCATTATTGTCGGTTATGGGAAAGTCGGCGGCCTGGAATTGGGGCATGGTTCCGACCTGGACCTGGTGTTCATCCACGATGGCGACCCACAGGCGGAAACCGACGGCCCGAAACCCATCGACGGCGCGCAGTTCTTTACCCGGCTCGGTCAGCGGATCATTCACCTGCTGACGGCCCAGACCAACTCCGGGCAGCTGTATGAAGTGGACATGCGCTTGCGGCCTTCCGGGGCGTCGGGGTTGCTGGTCAGCTCCCTCGGGGCGTTTGCCCGTTACCAGGAGAACGAAGCCTGGACCTGGGAGCATCAGGCGCTGGTGCGAGCGCGCGTGCTGGTGGGCAGCCAGGATGTGGGCCAAGCGTTCGAGAAGGTCCGCGTCCAGATACTGGGACGCAAGCGTGACTTGCCGACGCTGCGCCAGGAAGTCAGCGAGATGCGCGCCAAGATGCGCGACAACCTTGGCAGCAAGGCCACTGCCGCCGGGACCGCGGCGAATGCCTTCGAGGCCACGGCGCCCTTCGACCTCAAGCAGGATGCCGGAGGTATCGTCGATATTGAATTTATGGTGCAATACGCGGCCCTGGCGTGGTCCCAAGAGCATCCATCGCTGGTGCGCTATACCGATAACATCCGCATCCTGGACGGGTTGCAAGCGCTCGGGTTGATGTCGGTCGAAGATGCCACGCTGTTGCGCGAAGCCTACAAAGCCTACCGCTCCGCCGCCCACCGCCAGGCCTTGCAGAAAGATGCCGGGGTGATCGCAGGCGACCAGTTCGTGGATGAGCGTCGGCAGGTATTGCGGATCTGGCGAGAGCTGGGGCTGAGCTGAGGCTTTAAATGTGGGAGCGAGCTTGCTCGCGATAGCGGAGTGCCAGGCGACATTGATGTTGAATGGGCTGGCCTCATCGCGAGCAAGCTCGCTCCCACAGTGGATATGTGGTGTTGCACAGTATTTGAAACCTATGCAGGACCCTGGTGGGGCGAGATTAATCGCCGTTGCAGAGAAGCAAGAAGAATTGATGTTGAATGGGCTGGCCTCATCGCGAGCAAGCTCGCTCCCACAGTGGATATGTGGTGTTGCACAGTATTTGAAACCTATGCAGGACCTTGAGGGAGCGAGCTTGCTCGCGATAGCGGAGTGTCAGGCGACATTGATGTTGAATGGGCTGGCCTCATCGCGAGCGAGCTCGCTCCCACAGTGTAGATTGAAGGCAACAGGCAACGACCTAAGCCACAGTGATTCTCGAGGCGGGGAGGCGTAGGCCTCCCCGTATCGTTTTTGGAAAGCACATGAATATTCTGATCGTTGGGCCCAGTTGGGTCGGTGACATGGTGATGGCGCAGACACTGTTCCAGTGCCTGAAGCAGCGTCATCCGCAGTGCGAAATCGATGTCCTGGCCCCCGAGTGGAGCCGGCCGATCCTGGAGCGCATGCCCGAAGTGCGCAAGGCCTTGAGCTTTCCGCTCGGCCACGGCGTGCTGGAGCTGGCGACCCGTCGACGCATCGGCAAATCCCTGGCCGGTCAGTACGACCAGGCGATCCTGTTGCCCAATTCGTTGAAATCGGCGTTGGTGCCGTTCTTCGCCGGTATTGCCAAGCGCACCGGTTGGCGTGGCGAGTTTCGCTACGGCCTGCTCAACGACGTGCGCGCCCTGGATAAAGACCGTTACCCACTGATGATCGAACGTTTCATGGCCCTGGCCTACGCGCCAGGGGCCGAGTTGCCCAAGCCGTATCCGCGACCGAACCTGCGGATCGACCCGGTGACCCGTGACGCGGCGCTGGCCAAGTTCGGCCTGAGCCTGGACCGTCCGGTGCTGGCCCTGTGTCCAGGGGCCGAGTTCGGCGAATCCAAGCGCTGGCCGGCGGAGCATTACGCCCAGGTGGCCGAAGCGAAGATTCGCGACGGCTGGCAAGTCTGGCTGTTCGGCTCGAAAAAAGATCACCCGGTGGGCGAGGACATTCGCTCGCGATTGATCCCGGGCCTTCGGGAAGAGTCGGTGAACCTCAGTGGCGACACGTCCCTGGCCGAGGCCATCGACCTGCTGTCCTGCGCCGATTCGGTGGTGTCCAACGATTCGGGCCTGATGCATGTGGCCGCAGCCCTTAACCGTCCCTTGGTGGCGGTCTACGGTTCCACCTCGCCAGGCTTCACGCCACCGCTGGCCGACCAGGTCGAAGTCGTGCGCCTGGGCATCGAATGCAGCCCGTGCTTCGACCGCACCTGCCGTTTCGGCCATTACAATTGCCTGCGCCAGCTCATGCCGCCGTCGGTGAACGAGGCCCTGGAGCGTTTGCAGGGCACACCCGTGGAGGTTCGGTAACTTGCGGGTATTGCTGATCAAGACCTCTTCGCTGGGGGATGTGGTCCACACCCTGCCGGCGCTGACCGATGCGGCACGGGCGATTCCGGGCATCAAGTTCGATTGGGTGGTGGAAGAAGGCTTCGCCGAAATCCCCACCTGGCACCCGGCCGTGGGCAAGGTCATTCCGGTGGCGATCCGGCGCTGGCGCAAGAACCTCTGGCAAACCATCAAGAGCGGCGAATGGCGACGTTTCAAGCAGAGCGTGCGCGCCGAAAAATATGACTTGGTGATTGACGCCCAAGGCCTGTTGAAAAGCGCCTGGCTGACCCGTTACATCAAAGCGCCAGTGGCCGGGTTGGATAAAAACTCGGCGCGTGAGCCCCTGGCGGCGCGCTTTTATTCCCGGCGCCTGGCGGTGGCCCGTGGTCAGCATGCGGTCGAGCGCGTGCGCCAGCTGTTTGCCGTGGCGCTGGGGTATGACTTGCCGCAGACGCTGGGTAACTACGGCCTCGATGTCGACCGGCTGGTGGAGTTGCCACGTCCCTATCCCTACGTGGTGTTCCTGCACGGCACCACCTGGGAGTCCAAGCATTGGCCCGAACTTTACTGGCGCCAGCTCACTGAGCGCATGGGGCAGTTCGGCGTGGTCGTCAAACTGCCTTGGGGCAATCCGGCCGAAAAGGCCCGGGCCGAACGCATCGCCAGCGGGCTGCGCAACGCCTTGGTCCTGCCGAAGCTGAACCTCGGCGGCATGGGCAAGGTGCTTGCCGGCGCCCAGGCCTGCGTGGCCGTGGACACCGGCCTCGGGCATCTGGCCGCGGCCCTGGACGTGCCGACCATTTCGCTGCTCGGCCCGACCAATCCGGTGCTGACCGGTGCCTATGGCAAGGGCCAAATTCACCTCGCCAGTGATTTCCCTTGCGCGCCGTGCATGCAGAAACATTGCACTTATCCGCCGACCGCCGAAGATGCCCGGCGGTTTGACCTGAAACGCGAGCAGCCCCTGTGCTTCACGCGTCTGAACCCCGAGCGTGTTGCCAGCCACCTGAGCACGTTATTGGCTGAGGAGCCGCGCTGATGCAATTGGCTTTTGTCCTTTACAAGTACTTCCCCTTCGGTGGCCTGCAGCGTGACTTCATGCGCATCGCCCTGGAATGCCAGCGACGCGGTCACCAGATCCGTGTCTACACGCTGATCTGGGAAGGTGACGTGCCGCCCGGCTTCGAGGTGCTGGTGGCGCCGGTCAAGGCGCTGTTCAATCATCGCCGCAACGAGAAACTCAGTGCGTGGATGGAGGCCGACCTGGCCAGGCGCCCGGTGGACCGTTTGATCGGCTTCAACAAGATGCCCGGCCTGGACGTGTACTACGCCGCCGACGGCTGTTTCGAAGACAAGGCGCAGAACCTGCGCAACTCGCTGTACCGGCGCTGGGGCCGCTACCGGCATTTCGCCGAGTACGAGCGGGCCGTGTTCGCCAAGGATGCAAAAACCGACGTATTGATGATCTCCGAAGTCCAGCAGCCGCTGTTCATCAAGCACTACGGCACACCGCTGGAACGCTTTCACCTGCTGCCACCGGGCATCGCCCAGGACCGCCGGCGGCCCGCCGATGCCGATGAGATCCGCGCCGCGTTCCGGGCCGAGTTCGAGCTGGCCGACGACGACCTGCTGCTGGTGCAGATTGGTTCCGGGTTCAAGACCAAGGGCGTGGATCGCAGCCTCAAGGCCCTGGCCGCGTTGCCAGCCGAGCTGCGAAAACGCACCCGGCTATTTGTAATTGGCCAGGACGACCCCAAGGTATTCCAATTGCAGAGCGCCGCGCTGGGTCTGGGCGACAATGTGCGGTTCCTCAAGGGCCGCAGCGACATCCCGCGGTTCCTGCTGGGCGCCGATTTGTTGATCCATCCGGCGTACAACGAGAACACCGGCACCGTACTGCTCGAAGCGCTGGTGGCCGGGTTGCCGGTACTGGTCAGCGCGGTGTGTGGGTACGCCCATTACATCGCCGAGGCCGACAGTGGCCTGGTGCTGGATGAGCCGTTCGAACAAGCCCAGCTCAACGAATACCTGGGCCGCATGTTGAACGATGCCGATGCCCGGGCGGCCTGGAGCCGCAACGGTCTGGCCTTCGCCGAGACGGCCGACCTCTACAGCATGCCGCAGCACGCGGCCGATGTGATATTGGCGGAGCACGCACAATGAAGTTGATGCTGGCCGAACCGTTCAAGAGCCTTTGGGCCGGGCGCGATGCGTTCACCGAAGTCGAAGCGCTCAAGGGCGAGGTCTATCGTGAACTGGAAGCCCGGCGCACCTTGCGCACGGAGGTGGACGGTCGCGGCTTTTTCGTGAAGATCCACCGTGGCATCGGTTGGGGCGAGATCTTCAAGAACCTGTTCACTGCCAAGCTGCCGGTACTCGGCGCAGGGCAGGAGTGGAAGGCTATCCAGCGTTTGCAGGAAGCCGGCGTGCCGACCATGACCGCTGTCGCCTACGGCGAGAAGGGCAGTAACCCGGCGGACCAGCACTCGTTCATCGTCACCGAAGAGCTGGCGCCGACTGTCAGCCTCGAAGATTTCAGCATCGACTGGGTCAAGCAGCCGCCGCAACCGACGCTCAAGCGTGCGCTGATCGCCGAAGTGGCGCGTATGACCGGCATGATGCACCGCGCCGGCGTCAACCATCGTGACTGCTACATCTGCCACTTTCTGCTGCACACCGACAAGCCGGTGACCCCTGGGGATTTCAAACTCTCGGTGATCGACCTGCACCGCGCCCAGACCCGTCCCGCCATCACCACTCGCTGGCGCAACAAGGACCTGGCGGCGCTGTATTTCTCTGCGCTGGACATCGGTCTGACCCGCCGCGACAAGCTGCGTTTTCTCAAGGGGTATTTCCAACAGCCGCTGCGGCGGATCCTCGCCGAAGAGGCTTCGTTGCTGGCCTGGCTCGAAGGCAAGGCCAACAAGCTGTATGCCCGCAAGCAGCGGTACGGGGACGCGCTCTGATGTCGGGTTGGAATCTGGAACCGGAGTACGTCGAGCTGGCGGAGGATTTTGGCAGCCTTGAAGCGGTGTTCGCGTTGCAAGGGGAGCGTTTGACCCGTGACCCGTTGTCAGAAGTGATCCGGGTGCAGCGCAACGGCGTGAACTATTACGTCAAGCGCTACGTCGGCGCCGGCAAAGGCTTGCGGCGCTACCTGGGCAAGCCACGGGTCAAGTCCGAATGGCAGAACCTCAAGCGCTTCGCCAAATGGGGCATTCCCACCGCCGAAGTCGTGGGCTGGGGCTTGGAGCGAAACGGTGCGAGCTACGCCCGTGGCGCGCTGATCACCCGCGAACTGCCCCGCACCGAAGATCTCTCGGCGCTCGCCGAGCGTCACGATTCGCGGCTGGCGGACCGTGCCTGGGTCGATCATGTCAGTCGGCAACTGGCCGGCTATACACGGACCATGCACGACCACCGCTTCACCCATAACGATCTGAAGTGGCGCAACCTGCTGATCGACGACCACTCGCGGCTGTTTCTGATCGACTGCCCGAACGGGGATTTCTGGCGTGGTTTCTGGCTCAAGTACCGTATCACCAAGGATTTGGCATGCCTGGATAAAGTGGCCAAATACCATCTGTCGGCCACGCAGCGCCTGCGTTTTTACCTGCAATACCGCCAGCGCGACCGGCTCGATGCGTGCGACAAGAAACGCATCCGTCACGTGGTGAGATTTTTCGAGGGGCGTGAATGACTGACTTTCTGGCCGCTGAAGACCGAGCGTTGTTGCAACGCCATGGCCTGGACAGCTTCGAAGCCTTGTGGGCGCGGCAACTGGACGCGGTGGACGAACCCAATACCTCGGGCGACGGCTGGAGCAGTGTGTTCCGGCTTGAACTGGAAGGGCAGGGTTATTACCTCAAGCGCCAGAGCAATTACCTGACCCGGACCTGGACCCACCCCTTTGGCGAGCCGAGTTTTTCCCGGGAATTTCGCAACATCAGCCGTTATCGGCAGTTGGGGATTCCGGCCCTGCAAGCGGTGTTCTATGGCCAGCGCAAGGTGGAGGGCGAGGTGCGGGCGATCCTGCTGACCCGAGCCCTGGATGGCTGGGACGACCTGGACTCGCTGTTGCAACGCTGGCCGAGCCTGACGGCGACGCAGCGCACCACCGTCCTCGACGCCTGCGGGCAGTTGGCGCGGCGCCTGCATGGCATGCATCAGGTGCACGGTTGCTTCTATCCCAAACACATCTTCCTGCAAGCCACCGCCGATGGTTATCAAGCGCAATTGATCGACTTGGAAAAGACTCGGCCGCTGCTGTTTGGTCGGCGTGATCGGGTCAAGGACCTGGAGCCGTTGTTGCGGCGCGCGTCCATCTGGAGTGAGGCCGATGTACGCCAGCTGTTGTCTGTCTACCTGGCCCAACCGCTCGACGCCGGGCTGGTCGACAGCTGGATGGAGCGCCTGAGCGCCCGGCGCAGCCACAAGGGAGCCCGTTGATGCATTTGTCCGAATTGAAGAATGCCGGCCGCAGTCCCAGCCTGCCATTGAGCCTGGAACTGGCTGACGCCGCCGGACCGGCGCAATTGCAGCTGCTTTCGCTGTTGCGGGTGTTGCCGGGGCAACGTTATGTCGGGGCGGGCATCTGGCGTGGTCGGCCGGTGCTGGCCAAATTGTTGGTGGGCAACAAAGCCGCCCGGCACTTCCAGCGGGAACTGCAAGGCGTGCGCTTGCTGGCGGAACAGGGGCTGACGACGCCGCTGTTGCTCGCCGATGGCTTGAACGAGGCTGAAGGCGGCTGGTTGTTGTTCGAATTGCTCGAAGGCGCCGAGAGCCTGGGGGATGCCTGGCAACGGGTCGAACACTTGCCCTTGCTGGCCGACGAACAGACGGCGGTGCTGGCCGAAGCCCTGGGCGCCATTGCGCAACTGCATGGCAAAGGCCTGTGGCAGGAAGACCTGCACCTGGACAATCTGCTGCGCCACGACGGCAAGCTCTACTTGATCGACGGTGCCGGCATCCGCGCCGAAACCCCAGGGCAACCGCTGTCGCGGCAGAAAGTCCTGGAAAACCTGGGGGTGTTTTTCGCCCAGCTTCCCAAGGCCCTCCAGCCGTTCAATGAAGAGCTGTTGGTGTATTACCTGTTGGGCAACGCCGAACACGCGCTGCCCATGGAAGCGCTGCAAAAGCAGATCGACAAGGTGCAGGCCTGGCGCCTGAAGGATTTTCTCGAAAAAGTCGGGCGCGAGTGCAGCCTGTTCAGCGTACAGCGCGGGGCGTTCGGTTTGCGGGCGATCCGTCGGGATGAAGAAGCGGCCATGACGCCGGTGCTGGAGCAGGCCGATGCGCTGCTCGACCAGGGCCATCTGTACAAGACCGGCGGCGCGGCCAGCGTCGGCAAAGTCGAGGCGAACGGTCGCACCTTGGTGATCAAGCGCTACAACATCAAGAACTTCGCCCACTGGCTCAAGCGCTTCTGGCGCCCGAGCCGGGCCTGGCATTCTTGGCGCGAAGGCCATCGCCTGGCCTTCCTCGGCATTGCCACGCCCAAGCCACTGGCCTTGCTGGAAAAGCGTTTCCTGTGGTTGCGCCGTGCCGCCTATCTGGTCACCGAGCACTTGTCGGGGCCGGACATCATCGAGCGTTTCGGCCCTTACGTGCAGAGCGGTGAAGCCCCCGAAGCCGAGTTGCTGGCGCTGGATCGCTTGTTCGCCGACCTGATCCGCGAGCGCATCAGCCATGGCGACTTCAAGGGCCACAACCTGTTCTGGCAGCATGACCGCTGGGCGCTGATCGACCTCGACTCGATGTGCCAACACCGCACCCAGGCCAGCTTCGCCCCGGCCTACGCCCGGGATCGGGCACGGTTCATGCGTAATTGGCCTGAGGACAGTGCGCTGTATCGGGTGATCGATCAGCGGTTGCCCAAAACAGTCGATAGCACCTCGTAGAGTCCTGTGGCGAGGGAGCTTGCTCCCGCTGGGCTGCGCAGCAGCCCCAAAAGCCATCCAGCGCGGTGCGCCAGGAAGAAAACGGCGGGCAGGTTTTACGACTGCTGCGCAGCCGAGCGGGAGCAAGCTCCCTCGCCACAGGGACGGTGCTCTGCCTTCCCAATTAACACCGGACAGCGACCCGCCACTCACCGCTAGAGGCTTAAGATCGCTTTTAAGCTATAATCCCGCCCTTTAGCTGCCCCGCACCCCTGGCGCGCGGGCACATCCATTTTTCGCGGCGCTTGTCGCCCGTATGCAGACATAAGAGGCTAGACCCTGTGGCATTGACGATTCTTGGCCTGTCCGGCGCCCTTAGCCATGATCCTTCCGCAGCGCTGTACATAGACGGCAAGCTGATCGCGGCGGCCGAGGAAGAGCGCTTCGTACGCGATAAACATGCAAAGAACCGCATGCCCTACGAGTCGGCAAAGTTCTGCCTGGAACAAGCCGGCATCAAGCCTTCCGACGTCGATGTGGTGGCGATTCCGTTCGCCCCGATCAGCCTGTTCGGCGAGGCGCGCTGGCACTACGCCAAGCGTTACTGGTACGCCCCGGACCGGGCCCTCGACGCGATCTTGATGGGCAACCGTCGTTACAAGCGCTATCGCCGCAAGATCGTCTGGTGCCTGGAGCAACTGGGCTTCGATCCGAAGAAAATCAAGATCGAGCCGGTCGAGCACCACTTGGCCCACGCCTCCAGCGCCTACCACTGCTCGGGCTTCCAGGAAAAAACCGCGATCCTGGGCATCGACGGCAAAGGCGAATACGCCACGACCTTCTTCGGCTATGGCGAAAACGGCAAGATCCACAAGATCAAGGAATTCTTCGACCCGGATTCCCTGGGTGGCCTGTACGGCGCGATCACCGAGTTCCTCGGCTTTGAAATGCTCGACGGCGAATTCAAGGTCATGGGCATGGCGCCCTATGGCGATGCCACCAAGTACGATTTCTCGCGCCTGGCCTCGTTCGAAAACGGCGAACTGGTGATCAACACTGACTACGCCAACGTGATCGGTCTGCGCCGCTATAAAGAGAAGGGCAAGGGCTTCTATTTCTCGCCGAAGCTGATCGAATGGCTCGGCCCGAAACGCGAAGGCGACATCGCCGACGAGCCGTACATCCACTACGCGGCGAGCATGCAGGCGCTGTTCGAGAAGCTCGCGCTGCAAATGATCGACCACTACCTGGGCGACGTGCTCAAGGAAACCGGCAAGCTGGCCTTCGCCGGCGGCTGTGCGTTGAACGTCAAGTTGAACCAGAAGATCATCGCCCGTGACGACGTCAAGGAGCTGTTCGTGCAACCGGCTTCCGGTGACGCCGGTACGGCGGTGGGCGCGGCGGCGTATGTGTCCCATGCCCGTGGCGTGCCCGTGGAAAAGATGGAGCACGTCTACCTCGGCCCGGCCTACAGCAACGAAGACGTGATCGCCGCGTGCGCTCGTCATCCGAGCAAGCCTGCCTGGCGCAAGATCGACAACACCCCCGAGCGCATTGCCAGGATCATGGTCGACGGCAACCCGGTGGCCTGGTTCCAGGGCCGCATGGAGTTTGGCCCGCGTGCCTTGGGCGGTCGTTCGATCATCGGGTGCCCAAGCGCCAGCGGCGTGGCCGATCGGATCAACGAACAGATCAAGTTCCGCGAGCGCTGGAGGCCTTTCTGCCCGTCGATGCTCGACACCGTTGCGCCGCAGATGATCAAGGTCGATCACCCGGCACCGTTCATGACCTTCACTTTCGAAGTCGCCGAAGAGTGGAAGACCCGCGTGCCGGAAGTCGTCCATGAAGACGGCACCTCCCGGGCCCAGGTGCTCAAGCGCGAATACAACCCGCGCTACTACGACATGATGAAGGCCCTGGAAGTGCTGACCGGCAACGGCGTGTCGCTGAACACCTCGCTCAACCGTCGTGGCGAGCCGATGATCTGCTCGCCGACCGACGCGCTGAACATGTTCTATGGCTCTGACCTGCAGTACTTGATCATGGAAGACATCCTGGTGGTCAAAGACGGCGTGGACGCTTATGACACGCTCGGCTGAGCGACATGTGCTGCAGTTCTGCCACGGTTATGACGGGCCGTTCCTGGACTGCGCCCGTCAGTACGCCAGCTTGTTCGCGGGCACTGGCTATCGCGTGACCACGGTGTTCCTCACCGGGGCGGCCGATGCCGAAGTCGCTGCCGGCTGTGCCTCGGACGAGGTGCTGTTCATGGAATACAGCTCCAGCGCCATTCGTGGCCTGAAGCTGGGCGCCATCGGCGATCTGCGCAAGATCGCGGCCTCGCGCAATTTCAGTTTCTGCATTGCCCATCGCTTCAAGCCGATCTACATCGCCCTGCTGGGTACTCGCTTGCCGGTGATTGGCGTGCACCATGCCTTCGGGGACTACCAGCGGCGCACTCGCCGCTTGTTCGCCCACGTTTACCGCAAGCGCCTGAGCCTGCTCGGGGTCTCCGACGCCGTGCGTGATGACATGCGCCATTGCCTGCCGAAATGGCCGGCTGCCCGGATCCAGACCCTCTACAACCGCATCGACCTGGATGCCGTCCAGGCCAGCCTGGTCTCCCGGGAGGAGGCGCGGCATACGCTGGGGCTGGATACGGACACCTGGATTGTCGGCAACGTCGGCCGTCTGCACCCGGACAAGGACCAGGCCACACTGTTGCGCGGCTTTGCCGCGGCGCTGGGGCATCTGCCGGTCAACAGCCAGTTGGCGATTCTCGGCAAGGGCCGCCTGGAGCAGGACCTCAAGGCGCTGGCCCGAGAATTGGGCGTTGCTGATCGTGTGCTGTTCCTCGGCCAGGTGCCCGAGGCGCGCCGTTATTTCCGTGCTTTTGATGTGTTCGCCCTGAGCTCCGACCATGAACCGTTTGGCATGGTGCTGCTCGAAGCCATGGCCGCCGGCGTACCGTTGCTGGCGACGGCCTGTGGTGGTGCCAAGGAAGTGGTCGAGGGCGTTGGCATCCTGTTTCCGTTGGGCGACGTCGAGCACATGGCCCAGGGGCTGCAACACCTGGCGGCCATGGACGAGCTGCAGCGTCGTCAATGCGCCGAGCTGATGCTCGATCGCTTGCGCGAACGTTTTTCGGATCGCGCCGTACGCGAGGCATTCTGGCGTTTGCCCCAAGTCACCGAACTGGCGCCGAGGGCCTGATGTTCAACCGATTCCAAGGCTGGCGCGAGCGTGGCTGGACCGCCGTCGATGCGTCGATTTATGCCCAGGCCTGGCAGCGTTTCGGCGGCAGCGTGGCCACTCATCCCCTGGTGGTCGAGCGCCTGGCGGCCCTGGCCGGGATTCCCGTGCGTTACCTGGCGTTCGAACAGGACGGTGAGCTCAAGGCGGCCATACCGACCTGGGGCCGTGACCTGGCGCTGTCCAAAGACGTGCTCAAGCGCAGCGGCAAGAAGGGCTTGTTCGACCTGGGCAATGCCGAGCTGATCCTGCCGGCGGCCCCCGATGCGCAAGCGCCGTTGCGTCATCGTGGACGTTACCTGTCGGCCCTCAACGAGGGGCGCTTCAGCGGTTTGAAGTTGCAGCAGGAACAACTGGCCATGGCCCGCACGCCGGAAGAGCTGTCCAAGAAGTTTCGCTACAACCAGCGCCGTGAACTGCGTTTGCTGGAAGAGGCGGGCGGCGTGGTGCGGCCGGTCGGCGAGTTTTCCAGCACCGAGCTGGCCTCGATCTACTGCGACCTGTTCCTGCGTCGCTGGGGCTTTGCGGCCACCGGCGCCGAACGCATGGGCGAGGTGATCGAGCTGCTGCGCGAATGGCTGATCGGCTCGGTGATCTTTCTCAACGATGCGCCGATTGCGATCCAGCTGGTGTATCGCGTCGAAGCGCCCGAGTGGATCAGTGTCGAGTACATCAACGGAGGCGTCGACCCGCAGACCCGCGAATTCAGCCCCGGCAGCGTGTTGAGTTTCCTCAACACTCAAAGCGCCTGGGAACACGCCCGTGCCGCCGGCAAGCCGTTGCGTTTTTCATTCGGCCGGGCGGACCGGGAATACAAGGACCGTTGGTGCAACCCCGTGCCGGTGTTTACCGTATGAACCCACCCATGAGTCGCAAGCAACAGTTACTCCGGCGCCACCGTCGCAACAAGCGCGTAGGGTTGTTGCTTGCCCTGGTGGTGTTGGTATCGCTGGGCGTCGGGGTCGCCTGGTGGCTGCCCCTGATACTGGCGGTGTTGGGCTGGATCGCCCACGAGGCGTGGTTCGCCGATCACCTGTTCTATTCTCCCCGGGACGATTACCAATACAGTTTCCCGCCGTTCACCCAGCAACCCAAGGTGCATTTGAAGGCCGGGCGGCTTCGGTTGGACGAAGGCGTGATTCTGGATGATGGCGCGACGCTGATCCTCGCGCTGCGGATCAAGAGCACCTGGCTGGGACGTTTCATCGACCCGCTCGTCGAGTTGTCGGGTGGTGAAAGGGACCTGCAAGCCTTCGAGCGCGGGGTCAATGGCTTGCGCTATCTCAACGTCAGCGAGCAGAGCCCGGCGTTGTCCCGGGGCGACTTGCGCCTGCGCGGGCGTCATTGCCGTTTGCTGGGCGAGCCGACGCTGTGGTCCTTCACGCCGCCGCCAGTGCAGCATCAGCGGGTGATGGTCATCGCTCCCCATGCCGATGACGCGGAGCTGGCTGCCTACGGTTTGTACAGCCAGGCTGACGAGGCCTGGATCGTGACGCTGACAGCGGGTGAAATCGAGGCCGGGCATTATCGGAAGATGGGCCTGGACAGTGTCGAGGCCGCGCGACTCAAGGGCCGTTTGCGAGCCTGGGACAGCATCGCCGTACCCCGCTGGGCCGGCGTGCCTGAAGCGCACTGTGTGCAGTTGGGTTATTTCTGCCTGCAACTGGCGGCCATGCAAGCCGCGCCGAGCCAGCCCCAGGGCTCTCGCGAGGCGGGTCTGAGCGATACACGGCTGTTCCGCCAGTTGAACCCGTTCGCCCTGCCCGGCGATGACGACGGCGCGCCAACCTGGAACAACCTGCTGGCAGACCTGCGCGAGCTGCTGCTCAGGGCGCGTCCTGAAGTCATTGTATTGCCACACCCGACCCTTGATCCGCACCCTGATCATCTCTGCGCCCATCAGGCCGTCCTGCAAGCCCTCGAAGGCCTGGATTGGCAGCCGACCACGCTGCTAGGCTATGCCAATCACCTGCACGACAATGACCGCTGGCCCATGGGTGATGCGGGGGCGGGCATTGCGTTGCCGCCGTATTTCGATCCGGCGCGGCCGATGCATCCCGTCAGCCTGCCGCTGGTGTTGTCCGGCCAGCGCGACAAGGCCATGGCGTTGGGCATGATGCATGACCTGCAACCGCGCGCGCCGTTCAAGCGTCGCCTGCGCCGTGGCATCCAGCGTCTGCTGGCGGGGCGCACGGGCTCGGCCTATGGCGAGAACGAATTTTTTCGCAAGGCTGTGCGTCGTCATGAACTGTTCTGGCGGCTGTAGAGGCCCAAGGCGGGGCGTCTTTGCGCTACGGCGCAAACCGGCCTCCGGTTATTTATCAAGTCGTTCGGTGCCGCAAGGAAAACGATGAAAGTTCTGTTTCTGGTGCAGAAAGAACAGCGGGCCATCCTGGACCGACTCTACGAAGGCGTGGCCGCTCATTGCGAGTGCGACCTGCGCTGGCTCGACAGCAAGGAACAACGCAACCTGCGGGGGTATTTCCGTCGCCATGTGGACGTATCGCGTTATGACCGGATCATATTTTTCCTGCGTTTCAAGCAGGAAATTCGTCAGGCCGGCTTCATCCGCACGATCCCCAACCTGGTGATCCTCGAGCACGATGCCTATCAGAATTACATTCCGTGCAAATACACCGGAAAATTCAGTGCGCATTACCGTCGCCTGCCGTGGGTGCGGGTGATCAGTTCCGGCTTCATGGTGACCGAACGTCTGCGCGGCGAAGGTTTCGATGCGGTATTCGTGCCCAAGGGCTACGATCAGTCGTTATTGCAGGATCAGGGGCGTGAACGGGATATCGAGTTGGCCTTCGTCGGCAGCACCAACAGTGTTGCCTATAGTGGTCGCAAAGCGCTGCTGGATGAGCTGGGCCGGGTTGAGCCACTGGTCGTGACCCGGACCAAGTCCGGCGAAGAATATTGCGAGACCCTCAACCGTATCCGCTTTTTCGTCAGTGCCGACGTGGGCATGGGCGAATTCATGATCAAGAATTTCGAAGCCATGGCCTGCGGCTGTGTGCTGTTGGCGTTCGATCAGGGCATCGACGAGGCACGGGCGCTGGGGTTGCAGGACATGCATAACGTGGTGTTGTACCGTGACATCCCGCAACTCCAGGAAAAGCTTTCCCGGCTGCGCGCCGACCCCGAGCTGGCGCGCAATGTGGCGCACAACGGCCAGAAGCTGGCGCTGGAACAGTTCAGTTTCGCGCGCATCGGGCAGAAAATCGTTGAAGCATTGGAGCCGCCGTTGCGGCCTCGTGCCCCGTTGAGCCTGCTGGAGACATTGCGCCTGAAGCTGGGCGTCTGATACGAACCGTTGAGCCATCCGGTGTTCAGATGGCGTTTGACTAAATGGTATTTCAGTGCAGTTTTCCGACGATAGTGACATTACCCTGGTGGTAACCAGTTGCGGCCGGCTCGATCTGCTCAAGCGGACCTTGGAGAGTTTCGACCGCTTCAATACCGCGCCCATTCGTGAGGTCTTCATTACCGAAGATTCCGGCGACGAAGGCGTGCATGGCGTGGTTCCCGCCCATTGGAAAGACCGCACCACGGTCTTCGTCAATCGGCCGAAGCTTGGGCAGTTGGCCTCGATCGACCTGGCGTACGGGCAGGTGAAGACGACTTACATTTTCCATTGCGAGGATGACTGGGAGTTCTATCGCCCGGCCTTCGTGGAAGACTCGCGCACGATCCTGGAGCAGCGGCCCGGGATCCTCCAGGTGTGGCTGCGCAACTATGTCTATGACTTGTGCGTACACAGCCCCTATATCCGCCTGGGCGAACGGGAAGTCATCGGTGGAGTGCCGTGTTATCCGTTGATTTCAGATAAACCCGAATGGCAAAGCTTTTCTCTCAACCCGGGTCTGCGACGGCTGAAGGAGTACCAGCTTTGCGCCCCCTTTGCCGGTTTCGGCGGCGAAAAAGCCCTGTCCCTTCGCTATGCGCAACTGAACTTGACGGCGGTCGCTTTGGAAGGGGATGCTGTTTTGCACACCGGATTCGGGGTTCATGTGGAAGTGCCCGTGGAACGTCAACGCAAGGCACGCCGCAGGCGCCGCGAGCAAGTCAAGCTGTCCCTGGTCCTCTTGCTCGGAGTCTGCATTGGCTGGCTTATCAACTACTGAATGCCGCGAAGCATGAGTCCCGGTCCGCGATAAAAGGTTTGCTGCTCGATGAGCATTATCAATGTCATGTGGGCGGGCGGTGCACCGTTCGCTTCGGTACACAAGGTTCATAATCAGATTCTCTCGCGGATGGAACCAGCGATGCCTGTCAAGACATGGCTCTTGCAGGGCTCGGCGGCTGCCTGCCAGGTTGATGTGGGGGCGGCGCTCGAGTGGAATATGACCTCGGCCCGGCTCAAGGGCCGGCACATCTGGCGCCTGCTCAAACCACTGATGCACAGCCGTTTCCGCCAGGCGTTGCTCGACAGCCAGGCCCGCGTGGTGTTGCTCGATGGCGTCGGCGTAGCCCGCACTTTGCTGCCGGTGCTCAAGCATTTGCCGCAGATTCGTGTGGTGGTGGTTTTCCATGGTGCGACACGAATCAATCCGGCTGGCCGAAAGTTGCTGCGTGGGTTCCCGGCTTCGCGCCTGGCCCTGGCGGCGGTTTCCGAAACCCTGGCGATGTCGCTGCGCGACGATTTGGGTATCCAGGTCATTGCACTGCGTAGTGCGCTCGATCCGGCGGCGTTCCAGGCGGACCTTCTCCCCCGCGAAGATGCACGTGACCGGCTGGGCTTGCCGCGCTCAGGCGTGCGGGTATTTGGAGCGGTGGGGCGGTTGGTGGATAAAAAGGGCTTCGCCAGTCTGCTGGAGGCGTTTGGCCGGGCTGCGGCGGACCATCCCGACTGGCGCCTGGTGATTGTCGGTGAGGGCCCCACGCGTGAGGCGTTGCAGGCGCGGATCGAGCAGCCGGACCTGCTCGGCAAGGTCTTGCTGACGGGGCATCTGGAGGAGGCGGCAACACTCTACAGGGCGTTTGACTGGGTGCTGGTCCCATCCAGGGACGAGGGCCTCGGGTTGATTCTTCAAGAGGCGGTGCTGGCTGGCATTCCGGTGCTGGCGAGTGATATCGCGGTCTTTCGCGAGCAGTTGGGCGACACCGGCTGGTACGCGCCGGTAAATGACGACGGGGGCTGGAGCGAGGCGATCCTGCGGGCCGCCGAGGCGCCGGCCGAGGCCGTCGCGTTGGCCCAGTACCGGGCTCTGGCCCCTGACGAGGCCTGGTCGAGCTTTAGCCAGGTCGCGCGGCAGTTGATCTCAGGCAGCCAGTAGGGCGTTCTCCAATGCTTGCATCGGAAAGCTCCCGTTCAGGTTCTCCCTGGCAATATAACGAGCGAAATGTTGCAGGTTGCGGCGTGCCAGGTAGCGCGGCAATGGCGAGCGCAGGAAGCGCATATCGGCCACATCGATCAGTCCCAGTGTGCTTTCGGGCGTGACGACGATGTTGCCCAAGTGCAGCGAGCGAAAATAAATACCCCGGGCGTGCAGGCTGCGGATCAGTTCGACCAGCGCCGGAAGGGTCTGCTGCCAGCTGAAATTTTCCTGATTCGATAATTGACGCAGGGTTTTACCGGGAAGCGGTCGATACAGTACGGCGGTCATGCCGGGTTTTTGCAGTTTGTAGAAGGCCAGCACCTGGAGAGTCGGTACGCCGAGTTTCTGCAGGCGGGCCGCATTATCAATGAAACGCGTTGAATAAGGCCTTAGCAGGGCCGAAGAAAAAAGCCGCTTGCGGCGAAACAGCTTGAGGATATTCCCATCCTGCAGCAGATAGACTTTTGGGCCGTAGCTGTCGGCCTCCAGAATGCTGGCGCCTTCAATCAATTGATTCAAAGCGGCTTGGGGAAGCCGTGAGGATTGCATCGTAGGGAAACCTTGTTGAAAGAACCGGTGCCGTGGCGGGCCATGATGCCCAAAAGTTTTTGTTTTCACCATGCCGGCTTGGCTGGTAGACCGTTTAGGAGCGTTAGATGCAGGCAACACGTTGGGCACAGGGCTGGATGGCCTTTGGCTTGTTATGGTTTTTGCTGGCGATAGCCCTGGCACCGACCAACAAGGTTTATCAACAGGGGTTGGTTGCATTCGTCTGGTTGCCGGCGATCGTCTTCGCCTGGCCGGCCCGTCATCGACTGGCAGAGTTATGGCGTGCCAAGCGGCTGATCTACACGGCGTTGCTGGCGCTGATGGGCTGGGCGCTGATCTCGCTGTTCTGGGCTGAAGCGGCGGAGCCGGCCCGCGAGGCCAAGCGACTGCTCTACATCCTGGTGTTCCTGATGTTTTTCCCGGTTTTCGCCGACGGCCACCCCGAACGGGTGATACGCATCATGCAATGGGGTGGTCTGGGGCTGGCAGTGACGGCGCTGATGGCTATCGTCCGTTTCTACGGCATGGCAAACAACCCGTGGAATGCGCGCCTGGAAGGGTTGGGGGAGTTGTCCCATCCGATCCTCGGCGGCTACGTGATTGGCCTGGCGGCGATCTGGATGTTGCATTGGATACCGCGTCACCGCGGCCTGCAAGTGCTTTGGGTGCTGGCCCTGGCGCTGTTGGGGGGCTTCGTGGTGGCGAGCCAGAGTCGTGGTGCGGCGCTGGCCTTGCTGCTCAGCGTATTGGCCATGCCGATCTATTGCCGGGACCAGCGGGCCCGCGTGATCGCCACCACGGCGCTGGTGCTGGCGATGCTGACCTTCTGGTTGCTCGAACCGTTGGTGATGGAGCGTGGCGCTTCCTATCGGCCCGAGATTTTCATGGCGAGCCTGCACATGATTGCCGAGCACCCATGGGGTGGTCTTGGTGTGGCGGCTGACTATAGGGTTACCAGCCATGGTCTCACGTTCGATCACGCCCACAACCTGTTCAGCCATGTCGCCATTCAACTCGGGCTGCCGGGACTGTTGCTATGGTGCGTCGTCTGGTTCGCGGTGCTGCGCGAAGCCTGGCGGGCCCGGGACAGCCTGTTGGGCCGGGGCGTGCTCGGCATGTGGGTGTTTTCGTTCCTGGCGATGCAATTCGATGCCGCCAGCCTGACCGGAACCCCCCGTGCCGAATGGTTCATCAGTTGGTTGCCGATTGGCCTGGCCAGCGTTTTGACCTGGGCGCAGGCCAATGCCGATGGCTGTGATAAAATTCCGCGTTCTTCCTAATCAGTGAGCCCGACGATGAGTGACGCACCGCCCAAAGCGGAACAGGATTCCAGCCTGAAGATCTATTTTCGGTTGTTGGGATACGTCAAACCCTACGCGGGCATTTTTCTGCTGAGCATCCTGGGTTTCGTGATATTTGCTTCGACCCAGCCCATGCTGGCCGGGATTCTCAAATATTTCGTCGACGGCTTGAGCAACCCCGATGCGGTGCTCTTTCCCAGCGTGCCGTACCTCCAGGACTTGAAACTGCTGATGGCGGTGCCGCTGCTGATCATTCTGATCGCTGCCTGGCAGGGCCTGGGGTCGTTCCTGGGCAACTATTACCTGGCCAGGGTTTCCCTGGGACTGGTGCATGACCTGCGGGTCGAGCTGTTCAAGAAGTTGCTGGTGTTGCCCAATCGCTACTTCGACACCCACAACTCCGGCCACCTGATCTCCCGAATCACCTTCAACGTGACCATGGTTACCGGTGCGGCTACCGATGCCATCAAGGTGGTGATCCGCGAAGGTCTCACCGTGGTGTTCCTCTTCGCCTACCTGGTGTGGATGAACTGGAAGCTGACCCTGGTGATGTTGGCGATCCTGCCGCTGATCGCGGTCATGGTCAGCAGTACCAGCAAGAAATTCCGCAAGCAGAGCAAAAAGATCCAGGTGGCCATGGGCGACGTGACTCACGTTGCCTCCGAGACCATCCAGGGCTACCGCGTGGTGCGCAGCTTCGGCGGTGAAGCCTATGAAGAGCAGCGCTTTACCAACGCCAGCCAGGGCAACACCGACAAGCAATTGCGCATGACGCGTACCGGTGCGGTCTATACGCCGATGCTGCAACTGGTGATCTACACCGCCATGGCGGCCCTGATGTTCCTGGTGCTGTTCCTGCGCGGTGACGCGACGGCCGGTGACCTGGTGGCCTACATCACGGCTGCCGGCCTGCTGCCCAAGCCGATTCGCCAACTCTCGGAAGTCAGCTCCACCATCCAGAAAGGCGTGGCCGGTGCCGAGAGCATCTTCGAGCAACTGGATGTCGAGCCGGAGGTCGATGGGGGGACGGTCGAGCAGGAACGGGTCAGCGGTCGTCTCGACGTGCGCAACCTGAGCTTCACCTACCCCGGCGCTGAGCGCGAAGTGCTCAAGGACATCAGCTTCACCGCGGCACCCGGGCAGATGATTGCGCTGGTGGGTCGTTCGGGCAGCGGCAAGTCGACCCTGGCGAGCCTCATCCCGCGCTTCTATCACCATGAGGTCGGCCAGATCCTGCTCGATGACGTGGAAATCGAAGACTACCGCCTGCGTAACCTGCGTCGTCATGTCGCCCAGGTGACCCAGCATGTCACCCTGTTCAACGACACGGTGGCCAACAATATCGCCTACGGCGACCTGGCCGGTGCGCCACGGGCCGACATTGAAAAGGCGGCCCGGGATGCCTATGCGATGGACTTCATCGAGCAGTTGCCCAATGGCCTGGACACCGAGGTGGGCGAAAACGGCGTGCTGTTGTCCGGCGGCCAACGCCAGCGCCTGGCCATTGCCAGGGCATTGTTGAAGAACGCGCCGTTGCTGATCCTCGACGAGGCCACCTCGGCGCTGGACACCGAGTCCGAGCGGCATATCCAGGCCGCGCTGGACCAGGTCATGAAAGGCCGTACGACCCTGGTCATCGCCCACCGTTTGTCGACCATCGAAAAGGCCGACCTGATCCTGGTGATGGACCAGGGGCGGATCGTCGAACGCGGGACCCATGGCGAGCTCTTGGCGCAGAACGGCTACTACGCGCGTCTTCATGCCATGGGGCTGGACGCTCCCGCCCAGAATATCGCCTGAGTTCGGACCCCAGGCAGTGAGCCGGCCGGTTTCTCTCGGCCGGCTTCGCTCCCATCCGGTGTTGGACACACATGTTGCATGCACCTCGGAACCCATGTGGGAGCGAGCTTGCTCGCGATAGCGGTGTGTCCGGCCCGCATACGCCGTCAGTTTCAAATTTGCCTTTGTTCGCGATCCGCTGGAGCGTGCGTATTCAGCCTATGCTTTCCTGCGGGGCAATACGTTGGGCGCGCGATCAGGCGGCGCAGAAAATGGTGGGCCAATACCGCGACTTCGATGATTTCGTCGCGCGATGGCTGCACCCGGAGAACATCACCCGGCAATTGCATTTAGCTCCCCAGACGGATTTCCTCATCGATTCCCTCGGCCACCTGGCGATGGACTTCGTCGGCTACCAGGAATACCTGGACCGGGACTATCAGCGAGTGTGCGAACACCTGGGGGGCGCGAGGTTGCCCCATGTGAACCAAAGCTGGCAGCGCACCACGATGCCGGTCAGGGACATGTGCTCAGTACGGACCCGTCGACTGGTGCAGCGGGTATACCAACGTGATTACGAGATGCTTGGTTATGAATGAAACGTCAAACGTGCCGATGCAGCAGGCGCGGATTCGTCCTTATGCACAGTCGCTCACGCCGGCGGATCGGGCGGCCATCAAAGCCCAGCGGCCACGCTGCATCTGGCTGACGGGACTATCGGGGGCGGGCAAGTCGACCCTGGCCAATGCCTTGGAAGTGCAGCTCAACCAGAAGGGCTTGCACACCTCCCTGCTCGATGGCGACAACCTGCGCCAGGGGTTGTGCCGGGGCCTGGGCATGGATGCCGAGGCCCGCAAGGAAAACATCCGCCGCATTGCCGAGGTCGCGCGCCTGATGGTCGATGCCGGCCTGATCGTCATCGTGGCGGCCATCTCCCCGTTTCGTGCCGACCGAGAAGCTGCCAGGCAATTGTTTTCCGAGGGCACCTTCGTGGAGGTTTATGTGAGTACACCCTTTGACGTCTGCGCCCAGCGTGACCCCAAGGGGTTGTACCGCGAGGCCCGTGCCGGGCGGATCAAGAACTTCACCGGGCTCGACAGCCCCTACGAAGCGCCGCTTGCGCCAGACTGCGCGATCGATACCAGCGAGGTGGAGCTGGACCAGGCCTGTGCGCGACTGTCGGCGTTGCTGCAAATCTGACGGAGCGAACGTCTTGGCTTCGCATTGCAGCCATGGACAAGCCTTCGCCAACCCTGTGCTAATATCGCGGCCCTGTTCATTTTGTATGTGGGATGCTCCATGAAGTTGTCCATGCCGCGATTCGATCAAGCCCCTGTATTGGTGGTCGGCGATGTCATGCTCGACCGCTACTGGCATGGCGGTACCTCACGGATTTCCCCTGAGGCGCCGGTACCGGTGGTCAAGGTCGAGCACATCGAGGATCGCCCAGGCGGTGCCGCCAACGTTGCCTTGAACATCGCTGCCCTCGGCGCACCGGCCTCCCTGGTGGGCGTGACCGGCGACGACGAGGCCGCCGACAGTCTGACCAACAGCCTCAAGGGCGCGGGTGTACGTGCGATATTCCAGCGCGTCGCGCACCAGCCGACCATCGTCAAGCTGCGGGTCATGAGTCGTCACCAGCAACTGCTGCGCATCGATTTCGAAGAACCTTTTGCCACCGACCCTCTGGCCCTCGGTGCCGAGGTCGACAACTTGCTCGAGGGCGTCAAGGTCCTGGTGTTGTCGGACTATGGCAAAGGCGCGTTGAAGAATCACCAGGCGCTGATCCAGGCCGCCCGTGCCCGTGGCATTCCGGTCCTGGCCGATCCCAAGGGCAAGGATTTTTCCATCTACCGTGGCGCCAGCCTGATCACGCCGAACCTCAGCGAATTCGAAACCATCGTCGGCGGTTGCGTCGATGAGCACGAATTGGTGAGCAAAGGCGCGCAACTGATGCAAGACCTCGACCTCGGTGCCTTGCTGGTGACCCGTGGCGAGCACGGCATGACCTTGCTGCGCCCCGGTCACCCCGCGTTGCACCTGCCGGCCCGTGCCCGTGAAGTGTTCGACGTGACGGGTGCCGGCGACACCGTGATTTCCACTCTGGCCGCGGCGATCGCTGCCGGCGAGGAACTGCCCCATGCGGTCGCCCTGGCTAACCTGGCGGCGGGCATTGTCGTCGGCAAGCTCGGAACGGCAGCCATCAGCGCCCCCGAGCTGCGCCGCGCCATCCAGCGCGAGGAAGGCTCCGAGCGGGGCGTGCTGGGCCTGGAGCAACTGCTGCTGGCCGTTGACGACGCCCGTGCCCACAACGAAAGCATCGTCTTCACCAACGGTTGCTTCGACATCCTGCACGCTGGCCATGTGACCTACCTCGAGCAGGCCAGGGCCCAGGGTGATCGCCTGATCGTCGCGGTCAATGACGATGCCTCCGTGAGCCGTCTCAAAGGGCCGGGGCGTCCGATCAACAGCGTCGACCGGCGCATGGCGGTCCTGGCCGGCCTGGGCGCGGTGGACTGGGTGATCAGCTTCAGCGAGGGCACGCCGGAAAACCTGCTGCGCCAGGTCAAGCCGGATGTGCTGGTCAAGGGCGGTGACTACGGGATCGACCAGGTCGTCGGCGCCGACATCGTCGCGGCCTACGGCGGTACCGTGAAGGTGTTGGGGCTGGTGGAAAACAGCTCGACGACCGCGATTGTGGAGAAGATCCGCAACAACTGATGTGTCAGGCAAAAGCGCGGAACCTGTGGGAGCGAGCTTGCTCGCGATAGCGGTGTGTCAGCCAAATTAAGGCTGAGTGATCCAACGCCATCGCGAGCAAACTCGCTCCCACAGGGCTCACTGTCCAGCCAGAAAATGGACATCAGGCCTAACGAACCACCTTGCGCGGCACGATCTTCTTGAGCAATTGCCGGGCCTTGCCCTTGAGCCGGGTCAGGCCCGACTCCTTGCCCGGTGGCGTCAGCCCTTGCTGGCGCAGCCAGTCCTTCCAGCGAATCCGCTCGTCACGCACCAGCCAGCCGTCCTGCCGTGCGAAACTTTCCGCCAGGTACAGCCCCCGGGTGCTGGCCGGGTACAGCTGATCCTTTTTCAAGGTGTACAGCTCGGGCAAGGGTTGCCCATCCTGCAGCGGCATCAGGTACAGGTCCGGTCGCTTGCGGTCCAGGCGTGCCACCAACTGGTCGCCCTCCAGGCGCTCATCGACGTGAAACAGGCTCAGGGACTTGGCTTCCTTGGGCACGTCCAGGCGCAAGTCATAGATCAATTGCAGGGATGCCGTCGGCAGGTGCACGTAGGCCCGTGGCCGTTCGATCAGTTGCAGGTTGGCGCTACGCACCGGGCGGGCCGAGCCCGACAGGGGCGTCAGGCGAAACGGCAAGGCCTCGCGGTAGTGCAAGGCCGTGGCGTAGGGGGCTGGCAGCCAGGTGTCGTTGAAGCGACCGCCCAGCCAGCCTTCCGGGGTTTCCAGCAGGCACTCTTCGGCGATTTCGCTGATGGCGGTGAGCAGCGGCAGGTTCAGTTCGTGGGCCGGGACGTAGCCGGAAATCAGCTTGAGCACCACGTCGCCGCGATCCTGCCGACGCTGGCGTACCAGCACCCAATAGTCGCGGTTCTGCCAATGCAGGGTCAGGCGCACCGAGACGCCCAGGTTCGCCAGCTCCAGGGAAAAACGCTCGGCATCGGCCACCGCGACAGGACGGCGGCGTTGCAAGGTCTGGGCAAAATTCAGTGGCATCCCGACGCTCTGGTAAGTCAGGCCTTCGGGGGTCGCTTCGACGAACAGGGGCAGGGTCTTGAAGTTACTCGGATTCTTTCTGATGAGCGTACGCGGCATGTCGGCTCCTTCCTTAAGGCCGCGTAGGGCGGCGTCAGTGTTTACGCAGGACCGTGGCTACGGTCGCGACGTTATGGGCGAGGTGCAGCGGATTGATGGTGCCGACAATAGCACTGGCGACCCCAGGATGCTCAAACAACAGTTCGAAACTGGCACGAACCGGGTCGACCCCGGGGCTCAGGCAGGCGTGGCCGCTGGCCAGGGCCTTTTTCACCAGGATCGCTTTGCCGTGCTCGTTGGCGTAGTCAATGACCGCCTTTTCGTTTCGTTCGTTCAGATTGTAGGTGACCATGGCGCAATCGCCTTGCTCCAAGGCCTTCAAGCCACCTTCGACGGTCTTGCCGGAAAAGCCGAAGCCGCCGACCTTGCCTTCGCGCTTGAGCGCCGCCAGGGTCGGGTAGACCTCGCTGTCGTTGAGGATCGCCATGTCGTTGCCGTCGGAATGCACCAGGACCAGGTCGATGTAGTCGGTTTCCAGGCGCTTGAGGCTGCGTTCCACCGAGAGTCGGGTATGGGCGGCACTGAAGTCGTGGCGTGACTGGCCGTCACTGAATTCTTCGCCAACCTTGCTGACAATCACCCAGTCGTGACGTTGGCCGCGCAGCAGCGGGCCGAGGCGTTCTTCGCTGCGGCCATAGGCTGGTGCGGTGTCGATCAGGTTGATACCCAGGTCGCGCGCGAGCTTGAGCAACATGCGCGCTTCGTCGTCATCGGGGATCTGAAAGCCGTTGGGGTATTTGACGCCCTGGTCGCGTCCCAGCTTGACGGTGCCCAGGCCCAAGGGGGAAACCCGCGGGCCGTCATGGCCCAGAGGACGATAGAGGTCATGCAGTGTCGTTTGGCTCATGGCAGCAGTTGCTCCCAGGCAGGCACGCCCATGGGCGGCTTCGGCAGGTCCGGCAGCGGAGCCGGGTGACTGGGCTGGATGCCATCGCGTTGCAGCGCGTTGACCACCCGATCGGCGAAGTCCGGGGCCAGGGCCAGTTTGGTCGGCCAGCCCACCAGCAGGCGATCCTGCTCGGCGAGGAAGGCGTTATCCGGGCGGGTCAGGCCCGACTGCAACGGTTCGGCGCGGT
Source organism: Pseudomonas sp. NFACC56-3 (assembly GCF_900100025.1). NCBI lineage: Bacteria > Pseudomonadati > Pseudomonadota > Gammaproteobacteria > Pseudomonadales > Pseudomonadaceae > Pseudomonas > Pseudomonas sp. NFACC56-3. The sequence continues at coordinate 187,964 of NZ_FMTK01000008.1, forward strand.
CAACCCGCAACGTGGCCCATTGCGCGGTGCTGAGGTCGATCCACGGCAGCAATTGGCCAAGTTCTTTCTGCGCGACGGCGATCTGCTCGGCGGGCTCGCGGGCGATGGCATCGCCCTCGGCGAGGTCGCCCCCCAGGTACCAGACCCATTGGCCATCGGCGGCCGGGTGGGTGGTCACGGTGACGCGTGGCTTCGGCCCGCCGCCCAGGCAATGGGCGTAAAGCGGCTTGAGGCTCGGCCCCTTGGCCAGGACCATGTGCAACGGCCGGGTCTGCATGGCCGGTTTGTCCTGGCCCAGGGCTTTGAGCAGGTCAGCGGTGCCCGCGCCCGCGCTGAGGACAATGCGCTGGGCCCGAATCTCGCGGTCGTCGACCTTCAGCCCGACCCATTCACCCGCTTCGCGCAGTGGCTCGATGTGCTGCCCGGCCAGCAGGCTGTCGCCGGCCAGTTCCGCCAGGCGCTCGATCAGGCTGGGAACATCCACCACCAACTCGGCCAGGCGGTAGACCTTGCCCTTGAAGCGCTTGTCTTGCAGGGCCGGCGGCAATTGGTCGCCCTTGACCTGGTCGACCCGTCCGCGCACGGCCTTGCTGGCAAAGAAACTGGTGAGGTTGCCGGCCAGGGTGCCGGGGGACCAGAGGTAATGGGCATCGGACAGCATGCGCACGCCGGACAGGTCCAGTTCACCGTCACCTGTCAGGGCTTCGCGCCAGCGGCGCGGCATGTCGGCGATGGCTTCCGAGGCCCCGGTCAGGGCGCCATGCAAGGCATATTTGGCGCCGCCATGGATGATGCCCTGGGATTTGACACTCTGCCCGCCACCGAGGCTGGCGCTTTCCACCAGCACGGTTGAAAACCCTAGGCGGCGCAAGCGCGCGTTCAGCCAGAGGCCGGCGACTCCGGCGCCGACAATCAAGATGTCGGTGGAAATAACGGATGGCATGCAGCGACCTCAGTGTTCAAGACGAGGGCGCAGTATACAGACTCGATGGGGATGGGATTTTGTTGGTGATCAATCGCGATGGCGATAAACCTGTGGCGAGGGAGCTTGCTCCCGCTTGGGTGCGAAGCGCCCACTAGAAATGGGACCGCTCGCGATCCAGCGGGAGCAAGCTCCCTCGCCACAAAAGTATTCCAGTTTAATGATCAGGTGTTTTCAGTGCCCGGCGGTCTTGGAGAACAGCTGGATCACCACCACCCCCAACACAATCAGCGCCATCCCCAGCATCGCTGGCACGTCCAGTTTCTGCCCGTAGATGAACAACGCCGCCACGCTGACCATGACGATGCCCAGCCCGGCCCAGACCGCATAGGCCACGCCCACCGGTACGGTGCGCACCACCAGCGTCAGCATCCAGAACGCGGTGCCGTAGCCGACGATGACCAGCAGCAAGGGCAGGGGTGTGCTCAGGCCCTTGATCGCTTTCATCGAAACAGTGGCGATCACTTCGGCGCAGATGGCGATGGCCAGGTAGTAGTAAGCGTTCATGGGCAGTTCCTCTTTGACGGTGGCGTCTTTCGATGGGGCCATTCTAGAGACCGCCCAGATGCGGTAAAGTCATTACCTATCTGTAATAGAGATAGGCTGGGCCATGAACGTACAGTGGAACCTGGAGCAATTGCGGCTGTTTATCGAGGTCGCCGAGAAACGTTCGTTTTCCGCCGTGGCCCGGGACCAGCGCAAGGCGCAATCGGCCATCAGCAGCGCGATCGCCTTGCTGGAGGCCGACTTGGGGGTGAGCCTGTTCGAGCGCAGCAGCGGTCGTCAGCCCAGGCTCACCGACGCGGGTGAAGCCCTGCTCGAAGAAGCCAGGGAAGTGCTGCGCCAGTGCGAGCGCCTCAACGGTCGGGCCCTGGCCTTGATGCGCGGGCAGGAAGCGTCGCTGCGCCTGGCCCAGGATGAAGCCATGCCCTATCAACCGGTCATCGACAGTCTGGCGGCCCTGGCCGAGCAATTTCCCACCCTCGAAGTGCAACTGGCCAGCGCTGCCCAGGGTGACGTGGCGCGCAAACTGGTGGAGCGGCGCGCCGACCTCGGTTTGCTGTTCTATCACGAGCAGATCCCTGAGGCGCTGGAGCGCCGGGTACTGGGCAGCGTCGAAATGGTCACGGTGTGCGGCCGGGGCCACCCCCTGGCGAACCATGCTTATGTGACCTGCCGGGAAATGGCCCGGCACCGCCAGTTGTTGATGGCGACCCAGTCCAGCGTCTATCCCGGCAGTGAGCAGGCCAGCCCGCAGGTCTGGCGGGCCGACAGTTTCTATGTGTTGGCCGAATGGCTGAGGAGTGGCTTGGGTTGGGCCTGGCTGCCGCGGCACGTGGTGCAATACCCGGCGTACCTGGGGGACATGATCGAACTCAGCAGCGAATGGACCCCGCCGGCCCTGGTGGTGGAACTGGTCTGGCGCCGCGACGAACCCCTGGGGCCGGCGGCCCGTTGGCTGGCGGAACGTTTTGCCGTGCAGTTGCAGGCGATCGGCTGAAAAACCGATAAACTCCGCCGCCATGAACAGAACTCTCTATAGCGCATTGTTTTATCTGGGGCTGCCACTGGTAGCGATTCGGCTGTGGCTGCGGGCACGCAAGGCGCCGGCCTATGCCCGGCGCATCGGCGAGCGTTTCTCCTGGGGCCTGCCGGTCATGGTGCCGGGCGGCATCTGGGTCCACGCGGTGTCGGTGGGCGAGAGCATTGCCGCCGCGCCGATGATCCGGGCCTTGTTGCAACGTTATCCACAGTTGCCCATCACCGTCACCTGCATGACGCCCACCGGGTCGGAGCGGATCCGAGCGTTGTTCGCCGGTGAGCCGCGCATCCAGCACTGTTACCTGCCTTACGACTTGCCCTGTGCCGCCAAGCGTTTTCTCGACCGGGTCCGCCCGGTCCTGGCGGTGATCATGGAAACCGAGCTGTGGCCCAATCACATTCACCAATGCGCCAGGCGCGGCATTCCCGTGGCCCTGGCCAATGCGCGGTTGTCGGAGCGTTCGGCCCGGGGCTATGCACGCTTTCCCAAGCTCACCCGGCCCATGCTCGCCGAGATGAGCCTGTTCGCCGTGCAGACCGAGGCCGAAGCCGAGCGTTTTCGCCAATTGGGCGCCCGGGCGGAAACCGTCGAGGTTACCGGCTCCATCAAGTTCGACTTGACCATCGACCCGCAACTGCTCGAAGACGCCAGCGCCTTGCGCCGCCAGTGGCAGGCAACCGAGCGCCCGGTGTGGATCGCCGCCAGCACCCATGAAGGTGAAGACGAAGTGGTACTGGCGGCTCACCGTCGGTTGCTCGACAGTCATCGCGATGCATTGCTGATCCTGGTGCCACGTCATCCCGAGCGCTTCGACTCAGTGCACCAGTTGTGTGAAAACGAAGGTCTGGTCACGGTGCGGCGCTCCAGCGGCCAGCCGGTTACCGCCCAGGCTTCGGTGCTGCTCGGCGACACCATGGGCGAACTGCTGTTTCTCTACGCATTGGCCGACAGCGCGTTTGTCGGTGGCAGCCTGGTGCCCAACGGTGGGCATAACCTGCTCGAACCGGCGGCCCTGGCGAAACCGGTGCTCAGTGGGCCGCACCTGTTCAACTTCCTCGAAATCGCCGCGCAACTGCGTGCTGCCGGAGCGCTGGCGGAAGTGGAAGATGCCGAAAGCCTGGCCCTGGCGGTGCAGCGCCTGTTCGAACTGCCCCGCGACGCCCAGCGCATGGCCGAGGCAGGGCTGAAGGTGATGCGCACCAACCAGGGCGCGTTGCAGCGGTTGCTGGAGGGGTTGGGGCGGTTGCTCGCTGGTCGGTGATCTTTGCCCTTGGGAACCGCTGTTGTGGCGAGGGAGCTTGCTCCCGCTTGGGTGCGAAGCGCCCACTAGAAATGGGACCGCTTCGCGATCCAGCGGGAGCAAGCTCCCTCGCCACAAAGGTATCGTCGTTATTGCGCCGGCCGCGAGCGCAACTGCTGCGAGGCGGCCTGGGCCAGGTCCGGCGGCAGGAAGTCGCGGTCGGGGTTGTAGTCGGGCTTGAGGTAGCGCGACAGGTCCTGCAGGTCCGCGGGGCTCAACGTCCCGGCGGCTTGCTTCAGACGCAGGTTGTCGAGGATGTAGTCGTAGCGGGCGTTGTTGTAGTTGCGCACCGAGGTGTACAGCTGGCGCTGGGCATCGAGCACATCGACGATGTTGCGTGTGCCCACCTGGTAGCCGATTTCCGTGGCTTCCACCGCGCTCTGGTTGGAGATGATCGACTGGCGCCGGGCCTGGACCTGCTCCACGTCCGTGTTCACGGCGCGGTGCAGGTTCCGGGTGTTCTCCACCACCTGCCGGCGCAGGCCTTCGCGTTGCTGTTCGGTCTGGGTGAGCTGCGAGTAGGACTCGCGCACCTGGGAGCTGGTCAGCCCGCCGCTATAGATCGGGATACTCAACTGCAAACCGATGGTACGTTGCTCGGCATCACCGCCATAGCGCTGTCCGGTAGGGCTCGGGTTGGTGAAGCCGAGGCCGTCGTTGTCACCTTTTCTGTACTGGGCGATCGCATCGAGGGTCGGTGCATGACCGGCTTTGCGTTGGCGCAGGGTGTCTTCGGCGGCATCAACGGCGTAGTTGCTGGCCAGCAGGTTCAGGTTCTGCTTGGCCGCCGTGTCAACCCAGGCCTTGGCGTCGTTCGGCGTCGGCGGCAGGATCGGCAGGGTGTGGACGATGCCCTGGAGCGAGTTGTACTGGCGGTTGGTCAGGGTGATCAGCGCTTCGAACGCGTCCTCGACCTGGCGCTGGGCGAGGATCCGGTTGGCCCGTGCGGTGTCGTAGCTGGCCTGGGATTGCAGCACGTCGGTCTTGTCCGACAGGCCGACGTCGAAGCGTTCGTTGGACTGGTCGAGCTGGCGCTTGAGCGCGGCTTCCTCGGCCTTGGTCGAAGCCAGATTGTCCTGGCTGCGCAGCACGTTGAAGTAGCTCTCGGCGCTTTGCAGGATCATGTTCTGTTCGGTGGCCGACAATTGCAGCGAGGCTTGTTCGTTGACGGACTTGGCCGCCTGGAGTTGGAACCAGCGGTCGGCACGGAAAATCGGTTGGGATAGCGTGGCCTGGTAGACCGTGGAGCTGCGGGTAGCGGTCATCGCCGGCTGGTCGAGCTCGGTACGGGTGTTGTTCAGGTCGGCGCCGGCCGAAAGGTTGGGCAACAACCCGGCACGCGCCTGGGGCACCACTTCCTTCTGGGCACCATACTGGGCGCGGGCAGCGGCCAGGTCGGCGTTATTGTCCACCGCTTCCTGATAGACGCTCACCAGATCGGTTTTGGTGGTCAGGGGCGCTTCGGCAGCCCAGGCCATTCCATTGGACGCACAAGACACGGCGAGGGCCAGTGAAAGTTTGCGCAGCATGAGGCAATCCCTACTTCTCGAATGTTTGCGCACAAGAGGCGCGGCGTAGCGAGTGTAGTTGCGCCCGCGCACGGCAACAATCCTGTATATACGCCATTCATCACGCCTTTTATCCGGGTGATGGCGTTCTGTGGTGGTTATGTCTAGACTGGCCGGGTTCTTGTCGGGGTGCCTTGCTATGAGGCTGAGATCGAATAATTTCGGATCCCGTTGAACCTGATCAGGTTAACGCCTGCGTAGGGAACAAGATTTCTCGTCACCCGGCGAGTCCTCTTGTGCTTCGTCCGGGATGTCGTTCGACCATTGAACGCACTCGAGCAGCAAGCACAGCATCCGCACTTTCGTGCTGGGTGCGTCCATTCGCTACAGGTTCGCTCCGACAAAAATCCACTGCCTGGATGTGTGTCTGGAGAGCCCGTGATGACGACAAAAGCAAAAAATGCGACCAACCTCAGTGATTCGGCCAAGGTCGATGAGCAATCGGTCCAGCCCTTTACCCGCTCGCAAAAAATCTATGTCCAGGGCAGCCGCCCGGATATCCGCGTGCCCATGCGCGAAATCAGCCTGGACGTGACCCCCACCGACTTTGGCGGCGAGATCAACGCACCGGTGGTGGTGTACGACACGTCGGGTCCGTACACCGACCCGAACGTGATCATCGATGTGCGCAAAGGCCTGGCCGACGTGCGCTCTTCGTGGATCGAAGACCGTGGCGACACTGAGCGCCTGGCGGGCCTGAGTTCCAACTTCGGCCAGGAACGCCTGGCCGACCCCGAGCTCACCAAGCTGCGCTTTGCCCACGTGAACAACCCGCGTCGTGCCAAGCCGGGCGCCAACGTCAGCCAGATGCACTACGCGCGCAAAGGCATCATCACCGCCGAGATGGAATACGTCGCCATCCGCGAAAACATGAAGCTGGAAGTGGCCCGCGCCGCCGGCCTGCTGGACCAGCAACACGCCGGCCACAGCTTCGGCGCCAGCGTGCCGAAAGTCATCACCCCGGAATTCGTGCGTGACGAAATCGCCCGTGGCCGCGCGATCATCCCGGCCAACATCAACCACACCGAACTGGAACCGATGATCATCGGCCGTAACTTCCTGGTGAAGATCAACGGCAACATCGGCAACAGCGCACTGGGTTCGTCCATCGAAGAAGAAGTGGCGAAGCTGACCTGGGGCATCCGCTGGGGGTCGGACACGGTCATGGACCTGTCCACCGGCAAGCACATCCATGAAACCCGCGAGTGGATCATCCGCAACTCGCCGGTGCCGATCGGCACCGTGCCGATCTACCAGGCCCTGGAAAAAGTCGGCGGTGTGGCCGAAGACCTGACTTGGGAGCTGTTCCGCGACACGTTGATCGAGCAGGCCGAGCAGGGCGTCGACTATTTCACCATCCACGCCGGCGTGTTGCTGCGCTATGTGCCGATGACCGCCAAGCGTGTCACCGGCATCGTCAGCCGTGGCGGTTCGATCATGGCCAAGTGGTGCCTGGCGCACCATAAAGAAAACTTCCTCTACACCCACTTCGAAGACATCTGCGAAATCATGAAGGCCTACGACGTCAGCTTCTCGCTGGGCGATGGCCTGCGTCCGGGCTCGATTGCCGACGCCAACGACGAAGCGCAGTTCGGCGAGCTGGAAACCCTCGGCGAGCTGACCAAGATCGCCTGGAAGCACGATGTGCAATGCATGATCGAAGGCCCCGGCCACGTGCCGATGCAGTTGATCAAGGAGAACATGGACAAGCAGCTCGAGTGCTGCGACGAGGCGCCGTTCTACACCCTCGGCCCACTGACCACCGACATCGCGCCGGGCTACGACCACATCACCTCGGGTATCGGTGCGGCAATGATCGGCTGGTTTGGTTGCGCCATGCTCTGCTACGTCACGCCGAAGGAACACCTCGGCTTGCCAAACAAGGATGACGTGAAGACCGGGATCATCACCTACAAGATCGCCGCCCACGCGGCCGACCTTGCCAAGGGCCACCCGGGCGCGCAGATCCGCGACAACGCCTTGAGCAAGGCGCGTTTCGAGTTCCGCTGGGAAGACCAGTTCAACCTCGGCCTGGACCCGGACACCGCCCGTTCGTACCACGACGAAACCCTGCCGAAGGACTCGGCCAAGGTGGCGCATTTCTGCTCGATGTGCGGGCCGAAATTCTGCTCGATGAAAATCACCCAGGAAGTGCGCGAGTACGCCGCCAACCAGCGCATTGAAGCGGTGGATGTCGATGTCGCCCAAGGCTTGGCGGAGCAGGCGGAGCGGTTCAAGCAGGAAGGTAGTCAGCTTTACAAGAAAGTGTGATGTGAGCCAAAGGTGGCGGTGACTTCACCGCCGCCTTCGCGAGCAAGCCCGCTCCCACAGTAGATCGTTGGTGTACGCAGCTGTTGTGTTCACAGAAGGTCCATTGTGGGAGCGGGCTTGCTCGCGAAGGCGATCATCAGAACAATAAATATCCCTCTGAGATAACACTCTTGAACATCCAACCCAGCACCTACTCCCCAGACACCGCCGTGCCCCTGGACAAACGCGTCTTCGGCGCCCGCGACCTGTTTTCCCTGTGGTTCTCCCTCGGTATCGGCCTGATGGTCTTGCAGGTCGGTGCCTTGCTCGCGCCGGGCCTGGGCCTGAGCGGTTCGTTGCTGGCCATCTTCCTCGGCACGCTGGTGGGCGTCCTGCTGCTGGCGGCGGTCGGAGTGATCGGCAGTGACACTGGCCTGTCGGCCATGGCCGCCCTCAAGCTCAGCCTCGGCACCAAAGGCGCGAGCGTGCCGGCGGTGTTGAACCTGCTGCAATTGATCGGCTGGGGCTCGTTCGAAATCATCGTCATGCGCGATGCCGCCAGCCTGCTCGGTGCCCGAGCCTTCAGCGAAGGCAGCCTGGGCTCGAACCCGCTGCTGTGGACGCTGTTCTTCGGCGCCCTGGCGACCCTGCTTGCCGTGAGCGGGCCGTTGACCTTTGTGCGCAAGGTCCTGCGCAAATGGGGCATCTGGCTGCTGCTGGCGGCCTGCCTCTGGTTGACCTGGAACCTGTTTGCCAAGGCTGACCTGGCGGCGCTGTGGGCCCAGGCAGGCGACGGCTCGATGCCGCTGGCGGTGGGGTTCGACATCGCCATTGCCATGCCGCTGTCGTGGTTGCCGCTGATCGCCGACTACTCACGCTTCGGCCAACGCGCCAAGAACGTTTTCGGCGGCACGGCCGTGGGTTTCTTCATCGGTAACGTCTGGCTGATGAGCCTGGGCGTGGCCTACACCCTGGCCTTCGCGCCGAGCGGTGAAGTCAACGCGTTGCTGCTGGCCCTGGCCGGTGCCGGGCTGGGCATTCCGTTGTTGCTGATTCTGCTGGACGAGTCGGAAAACGCCTTCGCCGACATCCACTCGGCGGCAGTGTCCAGCGGCATGCTGTCGGGGTTGAAGGTCGAGCACCTGGCCTTGGCGATTGGCGTCATCTGCACCTTGATCGCCTGCTTCGCACCGTTGGCTCAGTACCAGAACTTCCTGTTGCTGATCGGCTCGGTGTTCGCGCCGCTGTTCGGCGTGGTGCTGGTGGACCACTTCATCCTGCGCAAGCGCAGCAGCCAAGTGGTGTCAGCCGCGTTGCGCTGGCCGGCCCTGTTGGCCTGGCTGGGTGGGGTGAGCACTTATCACGTGCTGGCCAACCTCTATCCGGATGTCGGTGCAACCCTGCCGTCGCTGGTTCTGGCAGGGTTGCTGCAACTGCTGTTGGGTCGGGCTTTCAGCTACGGCCGGGGAACAGCTCGGGCTTGAGAATGCCATTGAGGCGGGGATAGGCGATCTTCAGTTCGATGTGACCCAGGGCGTATGGCGCGATGGTGCTCACTTCGTACTTGAGGATCACCCCGCCGTAGGTCAGCGCCACGTGCGGGGTTTTCTGGAAGGACCACTGTTTCAGGAACTCGGGTTCCTGATCCAGCTTGGTGCTGATCAGCCAACTGTTGTGGGCGACCTGGGCGGCTTTCCAGAAGGCTTCTTCCTGGCCTGGCAGCAGCATGTCCGACAGGGTCAGCACCTTGTGCTGCTGGCGCGAATAGTTGATGAAGCCGCGCCCTGGCGTGCCGTGGGCACCGCCGGTGTCCAGGTAGCTGGACAATTCGATGATCACCAGGCCGTCATGTTGCTCGCGTACCTTGGCCTGCAAATAGCTGCTGTTGCGCGGTGCGGCGTTGCGCAAAAACTGTTCGCGGTAGGCCGCCAGCGTCGGTGCCGCCGGGGCGTCCGGGGTGCGGGTCATTTGCAGCAGGCGTTTTTCGACGATGCCGTCCAAGGCAGGCTCGGTGGGAAAGTGCAGGGTATCGATGTTCACCAATGGGCAGTCGGCGCTGGCGCAGCCGGGTTGCAGTTGTTCCGAAGCGTCGCGGGTGGTCTCCAGCGGTGCGCGATAGTTGGGTTGGAACAGGCTTTGGCAAGCGCCCAGGGTCAGGGCAATGGCAGCCACGGAGGCGGTTTTGAAAAGCGACATGGGCGTCCTTCATGAAACACGGAAAGGCAAAAAGTTACCCGCTTCGACTGTCGGCAAGGCAATCAGTTCGCCACTAAGCTCATTAGAGTGATTTTCAGCGCAGCCGTCCATCCCGATCACCGGAAAGGGGCTGCATCAAAGGGTACGGGCGCGTTAGGATGGCGCGAAGCCGAGGTTGGAACCTCGTATTGATCCATTGCACACGAGGATTGTCATGACCGACTTCGCCAACGCCACACCGAACACCGTGGACATCGTCAAGCGTGAAACCTGCTTCAAGGGTTTCTATAAGCTCGACCGCCTCGTCTTGCGCCACGAGTTGTTTGCCGGTGGCATGAGCCGTGAGATCAGCCGTGAACTGTTCGTGCGCCATGACGCGGTGTGCGTGCTGCCCTATGACCCGCAGCGCGATGAAGTGGTGTTGATCGAGCAGTTTCGCGTGGGGGCCATTGGCAAGACCACCAACCCCTGGCTGGTGGAATTGGTGGCCGGCCTGATCGACAAGGATGAGCAACCGGAAGAAGTTGCTCATCGCGAAGCGCAGGAGGAAGCTGGGCTTGTCTTCGCTGCGCTTTGGCCGATGACTCAGTATTTTCCATCGCCAGGCGGCAGCAATGAATTCGTACATTTGTTCTTGGGGCGTTGCGACAGCACGGGGGCAGGCGGCCTGCATGGCCTTCTGGAAGAAGCCGAGGACATTCGGGTGAAGGTCTGGGCCTACGAAGATGCCTTGCAAGCCGTGCGCGACGGGCGTATCTGCAACGCGGCCAGCATCATTGCCTTGCAATGGCTGGCCTTGAATCGCGATGAAGTGAGGGGGCTATGGTCCTGAACAAGCTGCGCGACCGCTATCGCGTCGATCTGGTGGGGTTGCAGGCCGCCTGCGAGGCCAATTACGCCCGCCTGATGCGCTTGTTGCCGGACATGCGCAACGACCCGTTGCCGCGCCGCATCGCCGTGACCCACGGCGACCAGATGCTCGGCGTGCTGGCCTTGGAAGTGCTGCAGACCTGTCCCTACACCACCACCCTGCAGGTGCGCCAGGAGCACAGCCTGCCCTGGTTGCCGGTGCCGCAGTTGGAAGTGCAGGTCTATCACGATGCGCGCATGGCCGAAGTCGTCAGCGCCGAACATGCACGACGCTTTCGTGGCATCTATCCTTATCCGAATGCCTCGATGCACCAGCCGGATGAAAAGGCCCAGTTGAACCTGTTCCTGGGCGAGTGGCTGAGTCATTGCCTGGCGCTGGGCCACGAGTTCGAAGTCGTTCGGTAGTTGTGAACCGGTTCCGGTTCGCGGGTTTCCCCTTTCGATCGTCCCCCAGCATAATTGCGGCTTCATGCAGCGGCGTGATTGCGCCTGGGAGAAAGCGATTTGCCGAGCGTATCCAGCTTGACCACTGCCGACGCGGCGTTGTTGGTCCAACTGTCCGATAGCCATTTGTTCGCCGAGGCCGATGCCTCGTTGCTGGGCATGAATACCCGTGACAGTTTGCGGGCGGTCATCGATCTGGTGCTCGAGCAGCAGCCGGGCATTGACCTGATGCTCGCCACGGGGGATCTGTCCCAGGACGGCACGCTGGAGTCCTACGCGGCGTTTCGACAGTTGACTGCCCGAATCGATGCGCCGGCGCGGTGGATCCCCGGCAACCATGACGAGCCGCGGGTGATGCTCGAGGCGGCGGTCAAGAGCACGTTGCTCGATCCGGTGGTGGACATCGGCAATTGGCGGGTGACGATGCTGGACTCGGCCGTGCCGGGTTCGGTGCCGGGGTTTTTGGCCGAGGAGCAGTTGATTCTGTTGGCCAATGCGTTGAGCGAGGCGCCAGAGCGGCATCATCTGGTGTGTCTGCACCATCATCCTGTTTCGATTGGGTGTGTGTGGATGGAGCCGATTGGGTTGCGTAATCCGGAAGCGTTGTTTGCGGTGCTGGATCGGTTTCCCCAGGTGCGGGCGGTGCTCTGGGGGCATGTGCACCAGGAGGTCGATCGGGTGCGCGAGGGGGTTCGTTTGTTGGCTTCGCCTTCGACCTGTATTCAGTTTGAGCCTGGGAGTGAGGATTTTGCGGTGGGCTCGCAGGCGCCGGGGTATCGGTGGTTGCGGCTCTTGCCGGATGGGCGGTTGGAGACGGGGGTTGAGCGGGTGGTTGGGTTTGCGTTTACCCCGGACTATGAGTCCAACGGGTACTGAGTTCGGCCCAACTGTGGGAGCGAGCTTGCTCGCGATGGCGGTCTGATTGAGTACATATCCATTTCTGCGGTAACGGCTACTGGCGGTTCCGCTCTTACAGCGGGTCACTTTTGGCAAACGCCCCAAAAGTAACCAAAAGGTCTTTGCCCCACCACTCGGCACCTCGCCTAGGCTCGGTGTGCCCTCACTCCGGCATTGCTCCGTGGGCCGCCGCGAAGGGCCATCCATGGCCCAGCGCGGCTACCTCGGCATCCATGCCGAGGTGCCCACTGCGCAATACCTGCGTTCGGCCAGCGTGGTTAACGGGGCGCCGAAATCAACGTCCACCGCGAGGCGGCCTTATAGCCGGCCTGGCTCTTTTGTCGTACTCCGATCCAATTGTGGGAGCGGGCTTGCTCGCGAAGACGGCGGCACATGCAATGCTGATGCAAGCTGACCCACCGCTTTCGCGAGCAAGCTCGCTCCCACAGTGGAACGCTGGTGTACACAGATCTTGTGGCACAGCAGGTCCATTGTGGGAGCGAGCTTGCTCGCGATGGCGGTCTGACAGCCGACCAAAATTTGTGGGAATGGTCGGACACACTTTCTGATTCAAGTAGATTTTTCCGACGAGCCCTGGCGGTTGCCGGGTGGGAAGGGCTGTCGCTAACCTTTTCCCGTCGCTGCCAATTCAGCGGCCGGGCCTGGAAACCTGAAAAAAAAAGGAGCTTTATTTCAATCCTAATGGAGCGCCAACATGTCTGAAGATAACTCTGGGCCAACAAAAAACGATTCCATTTCTCCCGAAGCCAGCCAGATTCCCCCGATACTTGATGAAGCCGCCAAGCGCGTCATCGACCACTATCTCGACCCCAAACCTCAAGCCAAAAAGAAAAAGCCCTCAGGTCAACTGTTCGCTGTCGTGGACGGCGTCGATACCGAAAGCCTGCTGGCCAACCTCAGCGAAACCCTGGCTTCAGCCGATGCCATGGTCAGCGACCTTGCCTTCGACCTGGAAGGCTCACGACGCCATGTTGCCCTTGGCATTCAGCAACTGATCGAGCTGGGCGCTTTATTGACAAATCGGGTGCTGGACAACGTCAATACACAACCCTGACCACACCGCGCGCAAAAGCGAGCAAGCTCGCACTGGAGAAACGCGATCACCCTAAACCAGGCCGGCTCTCAGGCCGCCTCGCGTCGGACGTTGATCTCGGCGCCCCGTTAACCGCGCTGGGCCATGGATGGCCCTTCGCAGCGGGCCCATGGAGCAATGCCGGAGTGAGGGCACACCGAGCCTAGGCGAGGTGCCGAGTGGTGGGGCAGAAGCGTTTTGCTTACTTTTCGCCGGGCCGCGCAGGCTTTTCAAAAGTGAGCCGCTGTAAGAGCGGAACCGTCAGCAGCCGTTACCGCAGCAATGGATATGCACCCAGTCCATAGGTTTAGGGCTACTGCGTAGCCCAGCGGGAGCAAGCTCCCTCGCCACAAAGGCCAATGGGCCACTTGGGAAAGGTGTTAAAACACCCAAACCCCTTCAATCTCCCTGTAAACTCCGGCCTTTGCCCAACACCCAGGGAGTCGGCAATGGCGGGTTCTATCCTTTATATCCACGGCTTCAACAGCGCCCCCGCGTCGACCAAAGCCAGTCAGTTGATCAAAGTCATGGCGCAATTGGGCCTGAGCGACCACCTACAAGTCCCAGCCCTGCACCACCACCCCCGCCAAGCCATCGGTCAGCTGGAACAGGCGATTGCACAACTGGGGCGGCCGCTGCTAGTCGGCAGCTCGCTCGGCGGCTACTATGCGACTCACTTGGCCGAGCGCCACGGCCTCAAGGCCCTGTTGGTCAACCCGGCCGTCAGCCCGCATCGGATGTTCGACGGTTACCTGGGTACGCAGAAGAACTTGTATACCGACGAAACCTGGGAATTGACCCACGACCACGTGACGGCCCTGGCCGAGCTGGAAGTGCCGGCGCCCCGGGACCCGCAGCGGTATCAGGTATGGTTGCAAACCGGTGACGAAACGCTGGATTATCGCCACGCCCAGCAGTATTACCGCGCCTGTGCCTTGCGCATCCAGGCCGGCGGCGACCACAGTTTCCAAGGGTTTGCCCAGCAGTTGCCGGCGCTGTTGAGTTTTGCCGGCATTGGCGCCGATTTGTACCAGGCGATCGACTTCACGTCGCTGTGAGCCATCGCCCCTTTTTCATTGAACACTGACGACGAGACCCCATGGCCACTCCCAGCGCTAGCTCTTATAACGCAGACGCCATCGAAGTCCTCTCGGGCCTCGACCCGGTGCGCAAGCGCCCCGGCATGTACACCGACACCAGTCGGCCGAACCACCTCGCCCAGGAAGTCATCGACAACAGTGTCGACGAAGCCTTGGCCGGGCATGCGAAGTCGGTGCAGGTCATCCTGCACGCCGATCACTCGCTGGAAGTCAGCGATGACGGCCGCGGCATGCCGGTGGACATACACCCGGAAGAGGGTGTGTCGGGCGTCGAGCTGATCCTCACCAAGCTCCACGCCGGCGGCAAGTTTTCCAACAAGAACTACCAGTTCTCCGGCGGTTTGCACGGGGTGGGTATTTCCGTGGTCAACGCCTTGTCGACCCAGGTGCGGGTTCGGGTCAAGCGTGATGGCAACGAATACCAGATGACCTTCGCCGACGGCTACAAGGCCACCGAGCTGGAAGTGGTCGGCACCGTCGGCAAGCGCAACACCGGGACCAGTGTGTATTTCGCCCCGGACCCGAAGTACTTCGATTCGCCGAAATTCTCCGTGACCCGCCTCAAGCACGTGCTCAAGGCCAAGGCCGTGTTGTGCCCGGGGCTGCTGGTCAGTTTCGAGGACAAGGCCACCGGCGAGAAAGTCGAGTGGCATTACGAAGACGGCCTGCGCTCTTACCTGGTGGACGCGGTCAACGATTTCGAACGTCTGCCCAACGAGCCGTTCTGCGGCAGCCTGGCCGGTAACAAGGAAGCGGTGGACTGGGCGCTGCTGTGGCTGCCCGAAGGTGGCGAAAGCGTCCAGGAAAGCTACGTCAACCTGATCCCTACGGCCCAGGGCGGTACCCACGTCAACGGCTTGCGCCAGGGCCTGCTCGATGCCATGCGCGAGTTCTGCGAGTTCCGCAACCTGCTGCCCCGTGGCGTGAAGCTGGCGCCGGAAGACGTTTGGGAGCGCATTGCCTTTGTCCTGTCGATGAAGATGCAGGAACCGCAATTCTCCGGCCAGACCAAGGAACGCCTGTCGTCCCGTGAGGCGGCGGCGTTTGTTTCCGGGGTGGTCAAGGATGCGTTCAGCCTGTGGCTCAACGCCAACCCGGAAACCGGCCTGGCCTTGGCGGAGCTGGCGATCAACAACGCCGGCCGTCGTCTCAAGGCGAGCAAGAAGGTCGAGCGCAAGCGCATCACCCAGGGGCCGGCCTTGCCGGGCAAACTGGCCGATTGCGCCGGGCAGGACCCGATGCGTTCCGAGCTGTTCCTGGTGGAAGGTGACTCCGCCGGTGGTTCGGCCAAGCAGGCGCGGGACAAAGAGTTCCAGGCCATCCTGCCGTTGCGGGGCAAGATCCTCAACACCTGGGAAGTGGACGGCAGCGAAGTGCTGGCCAGCCAGGAAGTGCATAACATCGCCGTGGCCATCGGCGTCGACCCGGGCGCCGAGGACATGAGCCAGCTGCGCTACGGCAAGATCTGCATCCTGGCCGACGCCGACTCCGACGGCTTGCACATCGCCACGTTGCTCTGCGCCTTGTTCGTCCAGCATTTCCGCCCGCTGGTGGACGCCGGTCACGTCTACGTGGCGATGCCGCCGCTGTACCGCATCGACTTGGGCAAGGAAATCTACTACGCCCTGGACGAAGCCGAGCGCGACGGTATCCTCGATCGCCTGGTGGCAGAGAAGAAACGTGGCAAGCCGCAAGTCACCCGATTCAAGGGCCTGGGCGAGATGAACCCGCCGCAGTTGCGCGAAACCACCATGGATCCGAACACTCGCCGCCTGGTGCAGTTGACCCTGGATGATTTCGCAGCGACCTCGGAAATGATGGATATGTTGCTGGCGAAGAAGCGCGCCGGCGACCGCAAGTCCTGGCTCGAATCCAAAGGGGACCTGGCCGAGGTGCTGGCCTGATGCGCAACGGTTTCGCCCTGGCGTTGTGGCTGTGGGCGGGGGCGGTAGTCGCAGGACCTGCGCCAGAACTGAAGCTGCTGTCCGAGCACGCCGTCGATGGCATGCGCGGCGGCAACCTGTCCGGGCTGGCGCTGTGCGGCGGCGAGATGTGGACGGTGTCCGATCGCGACGACGACCGAATCTATCGCCTCGCACCCTCCGAGGCGCCGGTCTGGCAGGCCGAGGTGGTTGAAATCGAGGTGCCGGAGGTGCCGGACAGCGGTTTGCCCTGGGGCTTGCGTTCCCGGACCTGGGCAGCGTCGTTCCTGCGCGGTGGCGAGCTGGATTTCGAAGGCATCAGCTGTGACAGCGCTGGCAACCGTTATGTGGTCAGCGAGTCTCATGCCGCAGTGTTGCAAGTGTCGCCTTCGGGAGACGCATCCTGGTTGAAAATCGCCCCGACTCTGATCCGTCAGGCCCGGGGCAGTGGCATGTTGCTGCATTTCAACGCCTTGTTCGAGGGGCTGGCGATCAACCCAGCTGGTGATCAACTGTGGTTGGCCGCCGAACGCGAACGGCGCGGCCTGCTGCTGATCAAGCGTCAGCAGACGGTGTGGGACTGCGATGGCAATTGCGTGTTGCTGAGCGAAGCCGGGCGGGAGATGCAGCCGGCGCAGTTCCCCAAGGCCAAGGCGGTTCCGCGGGATTTCGCGGACCTGTCATTGTTCAATGGCAAGCTGTTTACCCTGGAACGCAACGCCTATCAGATCTGCCGGCGTGACCCGCAGACCGCCCAGGTCGAGCGTTGCTGGTCGTTCGCCGCCGAGGCGTTGCAGGATAACCGCCGTTATCCCCAGGCTTACGGGCTGGCCGAAGCGCTGGTGGTGGATGCCGAGGGGGCTTGGATCGGCCTGGACAACAACGATGGCAAGCGGGCCGATGGTGAACGGCGGCCAATCGTCTGGCGCTTCGCCGCGCCCGAGGGTGGCTGGAGTGCCTCGCCGTGAGCCAGCAGGTGCCGGGCAAGCGCGCCGGCCGGGTGCTGATGATCCTGGCCTGGTGCGCCGCGCTGTTTCTGGCGACGCGGTTTTTTGCCCAATGGGAGCAGCGTCAGCAAAACCCCAATACCCAGGTGTACTCGCAAAAAGGTGAAGGTTTTATCGAGGTGAAGCTGGTCGGCAATCAACAGGGGCATTTCGTCGCCAGCGGCCAGATCAATGGTCAGCCGGTGGACTTCATGCTCGACACCGGTGCCACTGACGTGGCGATCCCGATGGAGCTGGCCGAGCGCCTCAAGCTGGAAAAAGGCTTCGGCGTGACCTTGAGCACCGCCAACGGTGTGAGCGAGGGCTACCGTACCCGCGTCGACCGGCTGCAATTGGGCGACATCGTCTTGCGCGATGTCCGTGCCCTGGTGGCGCCTGGCCTGGGTGGCACGCAAGTGCTGCTGGGCATGAGCGCCTTGAACAAACTTGAATTTACCCAGCGCGACGGCACCATGCTGCTGCGCCAGACAACGAACTGATGAGGCCCGCATGAGCGACATTCTTGCAGACAGCTTAGACGGCGTAGAACGCCGATCGCTGGCTGACTTCACCGAAAATGCCTACCTCAACTACTCCATGTACGTGATCATGGACCGTGCCTTGCCGCACATCGGCGACGGTTTGAAGCCGGTTCAGCGGCGGATCATCTATGCCATGAGTGAGCTGGGGCTGGATGCGGATTCCAAGCACAAGAAATCGGCGCGTACCGTCGGTGACGTGCTCGGTAAATTCCACCCCCACGGCGACTCGGCCTGCTATGAAGCCATGGTGCTGATGGCCCAGCCGTTCAGCTATCGCTACACGCTGGTGGACGGCCAGGGTAACTGGGGGGCGCCGGACGATCCCAAGTCCTTCGCGGCCATGCGTTACACCGAGGCGCGGCTGTCGCGCTACTCCGAAGTGCTGCTCAGCGAGCTGGGCCAGGGCACTGCGGATTGGGGGCCGAACTTCGATGGCACCCTCGACGAACCCCTGGTTCTGCCAGCACGTTTGCCGAATATCCTCCTCAATGGCACCACCGGCATCGCCGTGGGCATGGCTACCGACGTGCCGCCCCACAACCTCCGGGAGGTGGCCACGGCGTGCGTGCGTCTGCTGGACGAGCCAAAAGCCACGGTGGAACAGCTCTGCGAGCACATCCAGGGGCCGGACTATCCGACCGAAGCCGAAATCATCACCCCGCGCGCCGACCTGGTGAAGATCTACGAGACCGGTCGCGGTTCGGTGCGCATGCGCGCCGTGTACCACATCGAAGACGGCGACATCATTGTCACGGCGCTGCCGCATCAGGTCTCCGGGGCCAAGGTCCTGGAGCAGATTGCCGCGATGATGCAGGCAAAACCGTCGAAAGCGCCGCAAGTGGCGGACCTGCGCGACGAGTCTGACCATGAAAATCCCTGCCGCATCGTGATCATCCCGGTCAACAGCCGGGTCGACCACGACGCGCTGATGCAGCACCTGTTCGCCAGCACCGATCTGGAGTCCAGCTACCGGGTCAACATCAACATCATCGGCCTGGACGGCAAGCCGCAGTTGAAAAACCTGCGGGCATTGCTGGTGGAGTGGCTGGAGTTCCGGGTCAAGACCGTGCGTCGGCGCCTGCAATTCCGCCTGGACAAGGTCGAGCGCCGCCTGCACCTGTTGGACGGCTTGCTGATTGCCTACCTCAACCTGGATGAAGTGATCCACATCATCCGCACCGAGGAGCACCCCAAGGCCAGCCTGATCGCCCGCTTTGACCTGAGCGAAATCCAGGCCGACTACATCCTCGACACCCGCCTGCGGCAGTTGGCGCGGTTGGAAGAAATGAAGCTGCGCGCCGAGCAGGACGAACTGCTCAAGGAGCAGGCCAAGTTGCAAGCCTTGCTGGGCAGTGAAGCCAAGCTCAAGAAGCTGGTACGCACCGAGCTGCTCAAGGACGCCGAAACCTATGGCGATGACCGTCGCTCGCCGATCGTCGAACGTGCCGAAGCCAAGGCCCTGACTGAGCACGATCTGCTGCCGAACGAGAAAGTCACCGTCGTGCTGTCGGAAAAAGGTTGGGTACGTTCCGCCAAGGGTCATGATATTGATGCGACGGGGCTTTCCTACAAGGCCGGGGACGGTTTCAAGGCCTTGGCGGCCGGGCGTTCCAACCAGTTCGCGGTGTTCGTCGACTCTACCGGGCGCAGCTATTCGGTGCCGGCCCACACCCTGCCATCGGCTCGCGGCCAGGGCGAGCCGCTGACCGGTCGATTAACGCCTCCACCGGGTGCAACTTTTGAATGTGTGCTGATGCCTGATGATGATGGACTGTACGTCATTGCGTCGGACGCGGGTTACGGGTTCGTGGTCAAGGGCGAGGACCTGCAAGCCAAGAACAAGGCGGGCAAGGCGTTGTTGAGCCTGCCGAACAACGCCAAGGTGATTGCGCCGCGTCCGGTGGCCGATCGAGAGAGCAACTGGCTGGCGTCGGTGACCACCGAAGGTCGGTTGCTGGTGTTCAAGATCAGCGACCTGCCGCAGCTAGGTAAAGGCAAGGGCAACAAGATTATCGGTATTTCCGGCGAACGGGTCGCCAGCCGTGAGGAATATGTCACGGATATTGCAGTGTTGCCGGAGGGCGCCACGCTTGTGCTACAGGCAGGAAAGCGTACGCTTTCGTTGAAGGCGGACGATCTTGAGCATTACAAGGGTGAACGTGGTCGGCGGGGTAACAAGCTTCCGAGGGGATTTCAGCGGGTCGATGCGCTGCTCGTCGAAAACCTCAATTAGGCGTAGTAGAGGGCTCGGTCTGCGATTAAATGCCGCAGATCGATGCTTTCGCGCTGGAGTCGGCGCGCATATTCACGGATGATAGGCCCTTTCAAGCGCCGGCGTAGCCGAGCGTTCTTCACATTGACCGAGTATTTTTTCACTGTGGCAAGCCTTGTGGCTGCCACCTGGACGGAACGATGACTGCTCTGCGCCTCCCTATTTTGTGGCTCGCCGGCCTGCTTGGCCTGGCGGGCTGCAGCATGAACCAGCCGGTGTCGCTGTACCAACTGGACAGCGGCACCCCGGCCCAGCCTGCGCAAAGCACAGGTATGGCCGTATTGCTCGGCCCGGTTCTGATCGCTGATTACCTGCAGCGTGAAACCTTGTTGCAACGCCAACCGGACGGCAGCCTGCAAGCCGCCACTGACGGCCGTTGGGCCGGCAGCCTGTCCTCTGACATCGATCAGTTGCTGTTGCGCCAGCTCGCCGGGCACCTGGACAGCCAGCGTGTGGTGCTGGCACCGGCGACCCAGGGTTTCACCCCGGATGTGCAGGTACTGCTGTCGATTACCCGCCTGGACTCGGGTAAAGCCCAGCCGGCCGTGCTCGATGCCCAATGGCGGTTGATCGACCGTCGTGGCAAGGTGCGTGAGAACCGCATCGTTCATCTGCAAGAGCAACATGCCGGCACCACCGCGGCACAGGTCCAGGCCCAGGGCGTGCTCCTGCAACGCCTGGCCGAACAGCTGTCGGTGTCGCTCAAGCCCCTGGCCAACCAGCCGCCTGTCGCCGCCGAAGTGCCTCGCAAGGCCACGACAGCCCCGGCCAAACCGGTAGAGAAGGAAAAGGACAAGATTCCCATGGCCTTGCCGATCCGTACGGACATGGAAGTGTTCAGGTTCTGACGGTTGGACCGGCTACACGACAAAGCCCGCGTTGATGCGGGCTTTGTTGTTTCTGCCGGTTGGATCTCTTGTGCCTGGGCCGGCCTCATCGCGAGCAAGCTCGCTCCCACGCTAAGCCTGAGGTCAGCCCCCTGTGGGAGCGAGCTTGCTCGCGATGAGGCCGGCCCAGACAACAAAAAGCCCGCAGACAATCACTCATCTGCGGGCTTCGTTATTTCATGTTCCGGGACTCAGGCCTGGCGCTCATGCATCCGCGCCAACTGCCGCTCCAGCATCGATGGATAAGGCTCCATCAAGCGCTCCACGCAACACGCGCCTTCGGGGCTGGCGATGGGGCGGATGCGCGCGCGCTGGCGGATCAGGGCGTCGTCGTTGATCTTGCGCTCCACCAGCAGCAGGTTGCGGCTGTGTTGCGACAGCGCCAGGGCGTCCTGGGCGGTTTCGGTCAGCAGCAGGTCGATCTGGCTCAAGCCGAACAGGCCATCGCCCAAGGTCAGGCCCAACTGCAGTTGCAGGGTGATGCCGCTGTCAGCGACTTCGATCTGCAACTGGTGACCCAGGGCGCGCAGCAACTCACCGCAGCAAATGGCATTGGTCAGGTAGTCGTCGCCGCTGTCTTCGGTGTGGAACAGCATCAGCGTGCTACCGTCGTTCAAGGTGTGCAATTCGCCCTGGTAGAGCGATGCGGCCTGGTCCAGGCAGTCGCGGTAGCGCTCGAGCAACTCCTTCAGGCGTGCCTGGGGCAGGCGACGCAGTTGATCCTGGGCGCCCAGTTGCACGGCCAGTACGGCGCTGTGCTGGGGCAGGTTCGAGGCCACAGGCTTGGCGACCGGCCGGGGTGCCCCATCGATCGATTCGTCACGCAGATCGGCGAAGGCATCATCGTCTTCCTCGTCCTCTACCGCGTGCACCACGTGGCGTGGGGCCGGTTTGGAGGCCGGCATCGGCTGGCTTTCGTCGAAGCCCGGGTCGCGCAGGTTACGCACTTCGAAGCCTGGCTCGGCATCGTCGTCCGTGTAGTCGAGGTCTTCAGGTTCCGGCTGGGGCTCGGGTTCCGGGGCGAAGCTGGCGTGCAGTTGCCGGGCCAGGTCGCCGATCTCGTCCTGGCGCTGGGTGGCCGGCGTGTGTTCGTCGATGTCCCGCAGCCAGACGCGCAATTGCAGCAGCGGTGTGGAGATGTGCCGCCCCAGGCGCAGGCTCAGGGCCAGTGCCAGGGCCAGCAGGATCGCGCTGAGGATGCCCATGCTTTGCAGGCTGATGGTCATCGGTTGCTGGAACTGGTCCATGTCCAGGCTGATGCGCAGTTGCCCGGCGGTCACGTCCTGGAAGGTGATCTTGCTCTGGTACATGCCGCCGGACTCGCCCAGCAGGCCAGGCTTGGGCCGCTGGCCGGCCTCGGCGAGGATGCGGTTGTCCACGCTGTAGATGGCGGCGTGGGCCACCAGCTTGTTCTTGGTCAGGTTGTTGAGCAGCACGTTGAGGCTGAGGATGTCGTTGGACACCAGCAGCTCGGTGGCGGACGTGGCGGTCTGGGTGGTCAGGCTTTCACCCAGGGCATCGGCCTGCTCGTGCATCGCCTGCTTGAACTGCAAACCCATCACACAGGCATAGATGACCAGGGCCAGGGCGACCAGGATCACGTTATGGCTGGCAATGCGCAATGCGATCGGCACACGGCGATGGCGCAGTGCACGGAAGATCAGCAGGAAGAAGTTGTCGGTTTTGACTGGCGTGGGCCGGTTCACTGAGCTCGGCTCTTTGTCCGTGAAATTGACGCGCAGTATAGCGACAGGCCCATGGCCGGCAAAGCACTGGCGGTGCCCGATGGTCACTGAATGTGGGTAGAATGCGGTTTTTTTCCACCTGCGGGGGTGCGCCTTGCGCGAAATCGTCCTGATAAACATCACTGGCAGCGACCGTCCGGGTCTGACTGCGGCCATTACCGGCGTTCTGGCCCAGGGTGGTGTGAACATTCTCGACATCGGTCAGGCGGTGATCCATGACACGCTGTCGTTCGGCATCCTGGTTGAAATCCCGGACGCCGAACAAAGCAAGTCCGTGCTCAAGGACATCCTGTTCACCGCCTACAAGCTCGACCAGCAGGTGCGCTTCACCCCGGTGTCCGAGGACGATTACCAGCATTGGGTGGCCGGCCAGGGCAAGAAGCGCCATATCGTGACCCTGTTGACTCGCAAGGTCACCGCCGAGCAGTTGCAGCGCGTCAGCTCGATCACCGCCCAATATGGCCTGAACATCGACCACATCGACCGCCTGTCCGGGCGCATGCCGCTGGACACCCCTGCCGACAAGGGCAAGGGCTGTATCGAGTTTTCGGTGCGCGGCGAGCCGGCCGATCCCCAGGCGTTGCGTGCGGAATTCCTCAGCGTGGCCCAGGAACTGAACGTCGACATTGCCTTCCAGGAAGATTCGCTGTTCCGCCGCAACCGCCGCCTGGCGGTGTTCGACATGGACTCGACACTGATCGAGGCCGAGGTCATCGACGAACTGGCCAAGGCGGCCGGCGTGGGCGACAAGGTCTCGGCCATCACTGAGCGAGCCATGGCCGGCGAGCTGGATTTCCGTGCCAGCTTCAAGGAGCGCCTGGCGCTGCTTAAGGGGCTGGATGTCAGCGTGCTGGATTCCATTGGCGCCTCCCTGCGCCTGACCGAAGGCGCCGAAACCCTGTTCGCCGAACTCAAGCGCCTGGGCTACAAGACCGCCATCCTGTCCGGCGGCTTCACCTACTTTGCCAAGCAGTTGCAGGCCAAGCTCGGTATCGACTACGTATTCGCCAACGAGTTGGAAGTGGTGGACGGCAAGGTCACCGGCGTGGCCGTCGAGCCGATCGTCGATGCCCAGCGCAAGGCCGACCTGCTGCGTGAACTGGCTGAAAAAGAAGGGCTGCGCCTGGAGCAGACCATCGCTGTGGGCGACGGCGCCAACGACCTGCCGATGCTGGCGATCGCGGGCCTGGGCGTGGCATTCCGCGCCAAGCCGCTGGTCAAGCAGTCGGCCAGGCAAGCGATTTCCACCCTGGGGCTGGATGGGGTGTTGTACTTGCTGGGCTTCAGGGATCGTGACGGACAGCTCTGACTGACACACTGACGTTGGAGTCAGCGCAATTGTGGCGAGGGAGCTTGCTCCCGCTGGGGCGCGAAGCGGCCCTGAAGCCTGGGGCCTGACTGTTTCGGATCGACCGCAGGGGCCTGCTGCGCAGGCCAGCGGGAGCAAGCTCCCTCGCCACAACGGGTTATGTGCGGTTCAAAGCGATTTCCACAACGAATCAAAATTCCCTTCCTGGTCGCTGCTCTCCTCGGTGGCTCCCGAGTCTTCCGGATGATAGGAAAACTGGTTGAAGCTGTGGGTGCTGGTCACCCGGCGGTCCAGGCCGGCGCGGCGTTCCTGGCCGTTGGTATTGATCAACACCCGCTGGCCCTCCTGGAAGGGCAGGCGTGGGGCGATCATGGTCGGGGGCAGGTCAATGGCGCTGATCTCGGGGAGTAACAGCCCGCGCAGGTAGTGACCGTGCTCGTTTTCCCGGACCAGTTGCAGCCCGCAAGGCTGGGCATGGGGGGCGACCAGTTCGATGCCCATTTGCATGGCGCCGTTGCGCACTTGGCGGATCCAGCGCACCACGGCGACGCTCCAGGCTTGGTCGCTGCTGTCGCGGATGCCGATCATTTCCCCGGCTTGCAGTTGTTCCGGCACCTCCTTGGGCCAACCGAGGCAATAGCCGCCAGGGCTGTGGTTGATGATCGGCAGGTCGTAGGTGGGGAAGTGATGCTGGTTGTCGGAGCTGGTGCCATCGTCATCGGCCGGGTTGACCGGGTACTCGATTTCTTCATAGGGCAGCAGGTCGCTGTCGCCAGCGGGGGCGGCGTCGAACGCTTGCTTCCAGGTGTCGTTTGTCTTGCTCGGCGAGGCTTCGAAGCGGGCCTTGCGGGTGGCGGGGCTTTTCAGGATTTCGTTGAACGAGCGCTCGCCGCCAAGGTAATAGTGCAGCGCACTCATGCCCACGCACAGGGTCAGCGTGCCGTTGCCCTCGGTGCGCTGGAAGCTGCGTTCAGCCGCTTCGCCCCAGGCGGCTTGCAGGTGATGCAAAGTGTCGACGCTCATGCCACCAGGGACTGGCAACGTATTATCGGCAGGTTGTTCCAGGTGAGTGGCGATTGCACGCACCAGTGGCTGGGGATCGAAGCCCTGCAAGGTTGGCTGCTGTTCGGCTCGGAACTTGGAGCGGTAGCGTGGCCCGACATCCAGCTCTGGAGCGACGGCGAACAGGCTGCTGGCAGCGGTGGCAGGGTCCAGCTTGACCCACTGGCTCCAGGATTCGAGCACCTCGGTCAGTCGCCCGATCTGGCTCTGGCGCAATTGATTGCTGCGTGACGCGCCCAGCAGCAGGGCGACGACATAGGTTTGCTCGGCGTTCAGTTGATGAACCTGGCTGGCCAGCTCGTCACTCACGCTCAGGTGTTGCAAGCGGTGCAGGCAGGCGATCCGGTACAACTGATGCAAGTCGAGCCACAGCCCCTCGGGCACCGGGCTGTAGAGCTGGCTGGCACGCAGCAGCGGGCCGTTGAGGGCATGCATCGCCCGTTGTAGCGCGGTGCTCAGCAGGCGGGCCCGGTCCTTGGTGTATTTCGACGCGATACGCGCCACGATCTGTTTGTAGCCCATGGCCAGTTGGGTTTGCAAGGCCTGGCATAGGTTGACGATCTTGCGCGAGCGATCATCCAGCACGATGGCTTGTTGCAGGAAGTGCCGCTCCAGGTGCTTGCAGACGTAGTACACCTCGGGCCGCAGCAGTTCGAGCAGTTGCAGGCGATTGTCGCTGGGCGTGAGCAGTTGGTTGAGTTCGCCCAGGGCCTGGTACAACAGGCGGGCCGTTTCGCCGATGTTGGCCTTGGGCAGGTTGGCGATCCAGCGCTTGAGGTCCCGTGGCGTAGCATCGCAGAACGACAGGCGTGATTGTGTCGGGGTCAGGACGCGCAATAGCTGGAGAGGGCTGGTCTCATTCATGCCGTGTACGGGCTCCGGCGGGAAATAAACGTGATGTTTCCAACTCTAGCAGTTGTAGCCGAAGGAGGTGCGCTATCTATGCTGGATACCCTGTGGGAGCGAGCTTGCTCGCGATGACGCCAGGTCAGTCGCCATCGAGGTGACCGTTACATCGCCATCGCGAGCAAGCTCGCTTGTATGGTAGGACTTGAAGGGGGGAGGAGGGACAAAGCTCGATTCTGACTGTTAGCCGCAGTACAGACCGTGGGAGATTTCACCCCTCCTCCTTTCACCCAAGCGCCGATAAAGAATGCATCTGGCCTAGACCGACGATAGGAACAAGCCTGCGCCTCTGGGTGAACCCTTCAAGTGTTCAAACCTTAGCCCGGAGGATTTTCAATGGCAATGCCGGTTTCTGTCGCAAAGCCGATCGTGGGTGTTGATGTCGCCAAAGATGAGTTGGTGATTTATCACGCAGAAACAGATCGACTGGAAGCGCTCCCCAACACCAAGGCAGCGATCAAGAAGTG